>JAMOTN010000066.1 GCA_027062325.1 bacterium | reverse complement strand
GAGATTGGTATGCCCAATTTGGTACAGAAAAGAGTAAAGGAACTAAGGTTTTTGCTTTAGCTGGTAAGATAAGGCGGACCGGATTAATAGAGGTTCCCATGGGAATTACTTTACGGGAAGTTATCTTTGAAGTTGGTGGCGGTATAGCCAATGATGCCAAATTCAAAGCAGTTCAGATAGGTGGGCCAAGTGGAGGTTGCATACCGTATCATTTGGTAGATACTCCTGTAGATTATGAATCTTTAACTTCTGCAGGGGCAATAATGGGATCAGGTGGAATGGTGGTGATGGATGAGTCAACCTGTATGGTAGATGTGGCAAGATATTTCTTAACGTTTACTCAAGCTGAATCTTGTGGAAAGTGTGTGCCTTGCAGAGAAGGAACTAAGAGGATGTTGGAAATTTTGGAAAAAATTACTGAGGGGAAGGCTACAGAAAAGGATTTAGATACATTAGAGTGGTTGGGAAGAAATGTAGCCCAGGCTTCACTGTGTGGTTTGGGTAAAACTGCCCCTTCTCCTGTTTTATCAACATTGCGTTATTTTAGAGATGAATATGAAGCTCATATTAAAGATAAAGTTTGCCCAGCAGGAGTTTGTAAGGCACTTGTTGTTTACTATATCGACCCAGATCTTTGTCGTGGTTGCTCTTTGTGTGCAAGAATATGCCCGGTTGGTGCAATTTCTAAAGAGGGAAATGTATTCAAGATTGATGAAGAAAAGTGTATAAGTTGTGGATGTTGTATGCGGAATTGTCGCTTTGGTGCTATTAAGATTAAGGGGGTGGAATAAATGAGTATGGTTACTCTTACCATAGATGGGATAAAAGTGGAAGTGCCTGAAGGTTCTACAATTTATGAAGCGGCTAAAAAAGTGGGAATCAACATTCCTATTTTTTGTTATCATCCAGAGATAAAGGAAAAGATAGGTGCTTGTAGAATATGTGTTGTGGAAGTTGAAGGAATGAAAGATCCTGTTCCATCTTGTTCAACTCCTGTTAGAGAGGGAATGATAGTTAGGACAAATACGCCGCGTATTAGAGAAATAAGAAGATTTGTTTTGTCTCTTTTATTAGGTGCCCACAGTCAAAGTTGTACTTCTTGTGTTAGAAATCAAAATTGTGATTTGTTAAGGTTGTGTAATCTGTATAATTTAGATCAAGAATTGCCCTTTCCTGTTCAGGTTAGAGAAAAAGAGAGAGATAATACTTCGGATGCCATAGTAAGGGATCCTAGTAAGTGTATACTATGTGGTCGTTGTGAAGCAGTATGTAGTGTTATGCAGAAGGTATTTACACTTGGTAAATCTGGAAGAGGTAGTAGTACAAAGGTAGCTCCTCCATTTGAACTGAAATTAGCAGATTCACCGTGTGTTGGATGTGGTCAATGTATAATAGCTTGTCCCGTTGGAGCGATATACGAAAAAGATGTAACGGAGGAAGTTTGGAGGGTTTTGGATGATCCTGAAAAGGTGGTAATAGTGCAGACAGCACCGGCTGTCAGAGTTGCCATAGGAGAGGAATTTGGCTTTCAGCCGGGAGAAATTGTGACGGGGAAAATGGTGAGAGCTTTGAAAATGCTTGGATTTGATTACGTATTTGACACACAGTTTGGAGCGGATTTAACGATAATGGAGGAAGCCAGTGAAGTGGTAAAAAGAATAAAAGATGGAAATGGACCATTCCCAGTATTTACATCTTGTTGTCCTGCATGGGTTAGATTTGTAGAGGAGTATCATCCAGATATGATAGATAACTTCTCAACTGCGATGAGTCCTCAACAGATGGTTGGAGTTATAAGTAAAACTTATTTTGCGGAAAAGATGGGTATAGATCCGGAAAAAATTGTTGTAGTGAGTATTATGCCGTGTACTGCAAAGAAAATGGAAATTGAAAGGCCAGAACTTAGAACCAATGGTTTGAAGAATGTAGATTATGTTCTTACTACACGTGAAGTTGCAAGAATGATTAAGCAGGCAAATATAGACATGATGTCTTTACCAGAAGATGAATTTGATTCGCCATTAGCTGAGTCCACTGGAGCAGCTGCAATATTTGGTGTGACAGGTGGAGTTATGGAGGCAGCTTTGAGAAGTGCTTATGAATTTTTAACGGGTAAGAAATTGACTGATGTTGAGTTTAAAGATGTGAGAGGATTTGAAGGTATAAGGGTAGCAGAAATAGAGTTGGAAGGTAAAAAGGTTAAAGTGGCAGTAGCTAATACGCTGGGAGCAGCAGATGAGTTGTTAAATAGAATAAAGAATAAGGATCCTGAAGTAGAGGATATTGTGTTCTTGGAAGTCATGGCTTGTCCGGGCGGATGTTTAGGTGGTGGTGGACAGCCAATTCCTACTAATGAAGAGATTAGGAAGAAAAGAGCAGAGGCAATTTACAAAGAAGATCAGATGGCTGCTAAGAAGAAATCGCATGAAAATTCACAAGTTAAGAAGTTGTATGATGAATTTTTAGGAAAACCTTATTCAGAGAAAGCTCATAAGCTATTGCATACTCATTATAGCGTTAAACCTAAGTATAGAATGGAAACGGATAGCTGATAGAAATTAAGTTTTATTTAGCGGCTGCTTGCGAGTTAGCAGGCAGCCGCTTTTTGTTAATTTGTTGTAAGGTAGTTATAGAAATTATGTGATTGAAATGTTTTAGAGTTGAGAGCGTCTAATGGCTTCTTGAGACCAAAGTTTAAAACGCAACAGAAAGCCCTCGTTTAAGCTGGGCAGGTTTTGTTCCTTCAACTTCTCTACCACTGAGGTTGCACTTGAGAGAAAGATTTTTTTAACGGTTTTAAAAATGTCAGCGGGTTTATCGAAAGTTTTTTTGCTCTTTGCTGCGTAGTCTGCGTTTGTTAAGATTATTGATTTGTTTTCAATGCTGTTCCAAACTTTCTTGTAGGTTTCTACAACCAGCTTTGCGTTTTTTTGTCGCAACTGATTAGCCTCTTTTATAGAGATGGGAAGCAGCAGGTCAAGTTTCTTTAGAGAAGGAAAAATTAAGCTTGCTTTTAATGAATCTTCGATTTTTAATGCCATGCCAAGTGTTACAAGAGCTGGATTTATAGTGCTAGCAAGATTTATCTCCTCTCTCTCTGGCAAAGATTTTGCAAAATACAAATATATTTTCAACTGTTGTAATGCGGCAATTTTTAGATTGGGTTTTATGTGTGTGTTTAAGTAGTGGAGCTTGTATTTTAGAGATTTTGGAACTATGATTGCAGGGATTTTTTTTACATCTGAGAAATACTTTTTTATAGCGAGGACTCTGTGTTGCCCATCAATAACAGTAAATTTACCGTTGTCTTCGGTGACTATTATAGGAACTATGAAGCCTAAGTTTTCAATAGAGTTTTTAATAATTTTTACAAGGTAATTTGAGACTTTTCTTTGAAAAGATGGAATTTCTAGGTTATCTATGTGTATGTTTGCTAGTTTCAATTCTAGAGAATTTATGGGTTCTTTTATAGACATGCCACTCAACTCCTGATTAATATATAAAAGCTTTGTTTCTCTATCTTCCAATTTCTAATTGAAAAGTGATTTATGTTTGTTTGAGAAAATTTAGTTAAGATTGATAAAATAATTATAATTGCTCACTTTTTAGATAACCCAATTTTGTAGAGGTGGTAAAAGTGAGACTTTTTTTTGATGAGACTGTTCCAACAGATGTGAATGAACTTGCTTCTCTTTTGAGTTTACCAATAAGTTCTGGAGAATGGAAGAGATTAAGAAAAAAGGCTTTTGAATTTATGAAGAAAGTTTGGAATGGCAAGATAGCTATACGAGCTCTTTTGGAAATCAGCAATGTGTGTCGTAGAAACTGTTACTACTGTGGAATGAGAAGGGATAACAAAAGCTTGGAAAGATTCCGATTTTCTGAAGATAAGATTATTGAAGTAGTTGTAAGGTCTCCATATAGTACGGCAGTTATTCAGGCAGCTGAAGATTCGTGGCTTACGTGTGATAGGGTTGCTAATATATTAAGAGAAATTCGAAAAAGACGTCCAGATATAGCTATAACCTTATCGTTGGGAGAGCAGACAGAAGATACTTACAAGGCTTGGAAGGTAGCAGGAGCAGATCGTTATCTTTTGAAATTTGAGACTTTTGATGATGAGTTATTCAAGCATTATCATCCAGAGTTTGAAGGGGTTCCTTCGAGAAAAGAGGCGCTACTCATTTTGAAGAAGCTGGGTTATCAGACTGGTACCGGTTTTCTAATCGGATTGCCTGGGCAAGATATGAAAGACTTTGCTAGGGGAATTCTTTGGATAGCAGAACACAAATTTGAAATGATAGCTCATGGACCATTTTTACCAGCTGCTGGAACACCTCTTGGGGATTACGAACCTGATTGGGATTGGATGTTGGAGATGTGTATGAAGTTGTTGATACTGTCACGTTTAGCAGTTCCCTGGGCTGGGATTCCTGCTACTACTGCTGTTTATACGCGGTATGGTTTTGATGCTTTGGTTGAGTTGGTGCGTTGTGGTGCAAATGTTGCTATGCAAAACTTTACGTCCTCAGAGCATGGTGGAAAGTATTACATATATCCGGATAAAAAGAGTATAACCTTAGAAGTGTTTAGTAAAGTAGCAGAAGAATTTGATTTGAAGGTTTCGACTGAGAGAATGGATATGTTCAAACCTGATAATGTTGATCAATGGTTGAATGCGGCTGCTGAGTAGGTGAGAATGTGTTAATACGTTGAGTTGACACAGGGCAGGAGGTTTTATAAAATTAAAATACCAAGGTGTAGGAGAGAGATAGGAGTCTTAGGTAAGAGGAGTTTAATGCTGGGGTGGCGGAATTGGCAGACGCGCTGGACTAAGGATCCAGTGGGCTTTCGCCCGTGCGGGTTCAACTCCCGCCCCCAGCACTTTTTATTTTGGGCTGATTTTTTTGTTTAGCTAAATGCCAGATTTTTTACTAAGGTTAGGATAGCTGGTTGGTATGAAGAGGATAGTTGGATATGAATTTAAAGCTTTATTTATCCACACACTCTCACTTACTCTTTCCTTTATATTGGTTTGGTTAATTGCCAAATTGACTTCCTACAAACTTTTGCTTGATAAAGAGTTAACAGAATTCGTTGTAATTTTTCTTGTTATAGTTAAGTTTTTTTACTTTTCTTACTTTGAGACAAAGCTTTCCAATCCTATATCCAAGATTCTGGTGTGTATTGGGTATATTCTTGTTGTGTGGGCAGCAGCGGCATTGTTGCATTACTTTTTTGCTTTAAAGGTTTTGTTTTCAAGGTATCTCACATTGTCGGCAATTTTACTTGATACAGTGTTTACTTACCTCTATATTTCAAAGCTTTATGCAACTGATAAGACTTTTGTGGTATTGAAAGAAGAAGAGCTAAAAGATACGGCAAAATTTGTTGATAGGGTATATTCGCTAGCGGAGGGTGGAGTGAGTCAAGTTCTTATTCCAGCTTTAGCTGTTGGTGGATTAGAGAAGATTTTGCCATCAAAGTTACCAATAAGATATATGGAAAAGAATTACTTTCTTTTAAAAATAGGTTTATCTCACTCTGAGGAGATGTTAAAATCTCTGTTTGACAAATTTATGGCGCTAATTGTATTGATATTGAGTCTGCCTATCACCCTAATTGCAGCTTTGTTAGTTTGGCTAGAGGGGGGATCTGTTTTCTTTACTCAGGAGCGAGTTGGAAGGTTCAGGCGTAAATTCAATGTTATAAAATTTAGAACTATGAGACCTGATGCTGAAAAGTATACAGGTCCTAAGTTTGCAGAGAAAGATGATCCGCGCGTTACGTGGATTGGACGTTATTTGAGACGTTACCATGTTGATGAGTTGCCCCAGCTTATTAATATTTTGAGGGGGGAGATGAGTTTTGTTGGGCCTCGTCCTGAGCGCCCTGTGTTTGTTGAAAGGTTTGAAGGTGAATTAGTTCACTATAAGTTGCGTCATGTAGTAAAGCCTGGATTAACAGGTTTGGCGCAGCTTATGGCAGGGTATGATGCAACTCCTGAGGAGAAGTTGCTGTACGATTTGGCGTATGTTCAAAATTATTCGCTGCTTTTAGATTTTGTTGTCACAATCAAGACTTTTTGGTGGATATTGAAGGGTAAAGAGAAGTCGTGGTAGGCTTTATAGTTCACGTTTAGCAAAAATTTTTCCAGATTTTGTATGCTAAAATTAAGTAACAAGGGTTTATATTTGGTGTTGGCTTTTATATTAATACGCTAATTAGGGGTGATATTATGGGAATGTTTGATTTTTTGAAAAAAGCTTTAAAAAAGACTAAGAAAGCTATAAAAGAGGTTGTTGATAGTGTATCAGGGGAGGAGCTGGAGGAACTTGATGAGGGGACAGAGGTTACTGCTCAAGAAGTTGCAAAAGCTTCTGCTGATAGTATTACAAAGTCGCAGTCAAAGCTTAAGAAAAAGTCTAAGAGAGATCCCAAGATTACATTGGAAACGTTAGAAGAGATACTGCTTTCTTCGGATGCTGGCTTAGAACTTACAGAAGAAATTTTGGAAAGATTGGAGGAAGAAGAAGGAGATGTAGTTAGACTTTCAAAAGTTAAAGAGGTTTTGAAAAATTACCTTGTATTTGAACCTCTAAATTTTAGAAGAAGCGGCCCAAGCGTTTTCATGTTTATAGGTGTGAACGGATCTGGTAAGACCACCACTATAGCCAAAGTTTCCAAAAGGTTGAAAGATGAAGGTAGAAAAGTTTTGCTTGCAGCTGGAGATACGTTTAGAGCAGCGGCGATAGAGCAGCTTGAGTGGTGGGCTAAGAAAATAGGAGTCGACATAGTGAAGCATCAGCAGGGATCAGATGCGGCAGCTGTTGCTTACGATGCAGTGGAAGCGGCGGTAGCACGAGGAGTAGATGTGGTTTTGGTGGATACGGCAGGGCGATTACACAATAAGATGCAGCTTATGGAAGAACTTTTGAAAGTTAAGCGTGTTATAGGGAAGAAAGTACTTGATGAGCCACGTGAGATACTGCTTGTTTTGGATGCAAATAACGGTCAGAATGCAGTAGTTCAAGCGGAGAAGTTTTCAAGAGAGGTTGGAACAACGGGAGTGATTGTTACGAAACTTGACAGCTCTGCTAAGGCTGGCTTTGTCTTCTCAATTTACAAAAAGCTGGGGCTTCCTGTTAAGTTCATAGGAGTTGGAGAAAAGGTGGAAGATCTTTATGAGTTTTCTCCAGATGAGTTCATCGATGCATTTTTCGATGGGCTTGTGTAGAGCACTGGTTTATTAGGGGAGGGGGTTTTATGGTTGACAATTTTCAGATGATGCCTGCCTCTAGGTTAAAGGAAGAGCTGAAAAGTAGTGAGCCAAGAAGAGCGGTTTTAATTTTGAGGGAACTTGCTAGAAGAGGGGAAGAGTTTTCCAAAGAAGAAACAGTTGAACTGGTCAGGAAATTTTCGGGTAATATATGCTTATCTTCTATAGTATTGTTTTTGGGAGATTGGGAAGTTGCAGAGGATCTGGTGCATATTCACGATGATTTCTCGGTATTTTTGAAAAATGTTTCTGATAGTGTTGAAGCTTATTTGGACAAAATTGCTGCTTCTTTGACTCCTAGTAAATTCTGTCAAATTTTCAAGAGATTATCGCCTAGACAGAGGGCAGAAGCTCTAAGGTGGATGCAGAGAAATGAGAGAAAGGATTTGGTTGGGATTGCTGCTTATGCTCTGAAAGATGCGAATGCGCGTGTTAGAGCTAATGCTGTTGAGGCTTTAGAGAAGTTAGTTGATGATACTCCAAAACTTGTGAGACTACTCAAGCACAAATTAAATGATGAAAATAACCGTGTAAGAGCAAACGCTGCCCTGGCTATATGGAGAAGAACTGGAATAAGAGGTTTTGGAATTCTGGAAGAGATGATAAGAACGGGAACTCTGTGGCAAAGAGCAAGTGCAGCTTATGCTTTGGGAGAGATTGGCACTCCCCTTGCTTTTGAGATACTGACGCGTAATTTTCCAACAGGATTTGAAGAGATAGACAGAAACATAATAAAAGCTGTAGCGAAATGTGATGTGCCTCAAAAGATTGAGTGGTTGCTATCGATAGATCCTGCAGATTTGGAAGAGGACGTATATGTTTGGTATGTTGAGGCAATAACGGAGCTTGCAAAAGAGAATACTCAGTTGAAACAGCGCCTTGAGGATTTATGTAACCTTCCTGGAAAAAGAGGTGCTATAGCAAGACTCTTTTCAAAAGGAATATGAGGTGATAGTTTTGATTATCCCCAAAAAGTGGATTTTCAAGGTGATAACTTTTCTGTTTGTTTTGAGTGTAGGGATATTGAGTTTGGTTGGGTGTGCTTATAAAAAATGTGCTTTTGTGTTCGGTGTATTTGATGCAAAAGAGGGTGTTTTGATTGCTACTTCGAATGGGCTTTATAGAGATATTCCCGGAAAGGTTAGACGGTTAATAGCTCCTGGGGTGATACTAGATGTGATTGAAGTTGGAGATGTGATTTACTACCTCACTCCAAAGGGAATTAAGGCCTACGATGAGGTTACGGGGCGCGAGAAGGTTGTGATGCAAATAGACGATTATCCTCGTTTTATTTCATTTTCAAACGATTCATTCAAGGTGGTTATGCAGAGTGGGGAAGTCAGGGTTTACAAAGAGGGGAAGATAATTTCACGTGTTGAGGTTGGTTTTCCAAATGGCATAAGTTTGAATCATGGTCTTCTTTTCACAGATAGGGGAGTATTTTGTTTGAAAAGTATGAAGTTTCTGGAAAAAGGTAACTTTCAGGCTATGATAGAAGGAGATGTTGAGCAGCTAGATGAGACTTTAGCCTCAAATTTCAAAGAAACTTCTAAAGTTAAGTGGTATTTGGTTTCCTGGACTCTAAAAATAGAACTTGATGGATTGAGAAAAGAGGTAACTTTACCGGGATTTAGTGCAGAGAAGTTCAACTTTTTAGCCTCGCGGGGAGATGCAGTATATCTTGGTAATTCTCATGGACTTTACAAATATGTTCCTTCGCTTTACTATGCGGTGAGATTTACAAAAGCGGATGGACTGCCGGCAAACACTATTACTTGTCTTTACAAAACAAAGTATGGATTACTGGTTGGAACGAGTTGTGGGTGGATTTACTGGTGGAGATAAATTTTTAGGGAGTGAAAGATATGGTTGCAGTGAAAATGAAAAGAGCATTGTTAATGATGCTGCTTCTTTCAATTTCGTTGTTTGGAGCGGATCTTTTCAATTTGGGTGAGGGAATATTTTTCTCTCTGCCAGATGACTACACCATAGAAGGAGTAATAAATCAGATCAAGACGCATCCTTTTGAGGTTAACAGGCACATAGTCTTGTTGAGAAAACTCTTAGAGAAGATAAGGAGTTCAAATGTTTCCTTGGGAAAAGCTAGGGCTCAAAAGTTTGAAGTGTTGCATCAAGTTCTGAATATGATAACTTCAAGTTGGCCGGAGATATGGTTAGATGCTGCATATGTTTATGTTTGGATCTCTACTGATGAGGTGGATCCTGCGGTGATAAAAACATTTTTATACCAAGCTAAGGTATACGTTGATCAAGCGGTTGAGAAATCAGGTTCGAATGATCTTATAAAGTTATTTGCTTTAATTGTGAAAAGTGCTATCGCTGCATTTTCTAATGAGATAATGAGTGTGAATGTAGATGCTCAAGTGCAGCAAATGGTGGATTCTGATAGCAAGAATCCGGTTTATTGGTTTGTCTTGGCTCAAATGTTGTGTCGTGCAGCTGATAGTTCGGAGGCGAGAAAATATGCAGTTTATTGTTTTGATAAGGCTCTGGAGTATTCTGAAGACAAATATAAAGCTGCTCTTACCGCAGAGATTCTTGATATAATAGCCAAAGCTAATGAAGATAATGCTTATCCGGATTTTAGACTCTATTCCTACCAATTGGCTGTTAAAGCGTATCCAAATGATGCAGCTGCAAAGAATAATTTGGCTTATTTTTACGCCATGTATGGAATTAAATTGGATAAAGCGTTGGAACTTGTTAATAAAGCAATAGAGCTCAAACCAGATGAACCTGCTTTTTACGATACTAAAGCTTTAGTTCTTATAAAGTTGAAGAGATATGATGAGGCAGAGAAATTTATACTTAGTGCACTTGAAAAGTGGCCAAACTATGCTCCGTTAGTAGAAAACCTTACAAATCTATACTTTGCTAAAGGTGAAGATGCCAAGTCGGTCAAATGGCTTGAAAAACTCATTAAACTAAAACCAGACAACCCAACTTATAGCAACAACCTTGCTTATGTTTTTGCAGAGCTTGGACGTGACTTAAATAGGGCGCTTTCTCTTTCTAAAAAAGCAGTAGAAAAAGATCCGAATAGTCCAACGTTTTTGGATACATTGGGCTTTATATACTATAAGATGAGAAGGTTCGATGATGCAATTAAGGCCTACACAAAAGCTTTGAAAAATATGGACAAGCTGCCGGTGAGTGGGAAAGTTGAGTTATACGATCACTTGGGGGATTTATATCTCTATTTAGAAAAATGGGATAAGGCAAGGGAAAGTTATCTTGAAGCCTCGAAGTATGCTATAGATGATAAAATTCTCTTTAAATTTTCAGTTTTGAATACTTATTCTGCTATTGATTACAAAGGATTAAAGGCTCCCCAGATTGATCCAAAGAGATTTTCTGCTTATGCATGGTTTAAGAAACTTGTTGGTAGGATGGTTGAAAAGGAGTGAGGAGAATGCCGAATGCTAACTCGGAGTTAGGATTAGTTCATGTTTACACAGGAAATGGCAAGGGTAAAACAACGGCTGCTCTAGGTTTGTGTTTACGCGCAATAGGGCAGGGTTTGAAATGTTGTTTTATACAGGTAATGAAAGGGCAAGATTGTGGTGAGTGGAATATAAGGGAAGCACTTTTTAACTTTGATATGTACCGTTTTGGAACTTGCAACTTTGTCACGGAGCCCACAGAAGTTGACAGATTTTGGGCGGATAAAGCGGTTGAGAAGTTTGAGGAAGCTGTTGTTTCAGGCGAATATGATCTGGTAGTGTTTGATGAGGTATGTGTGGCTACCTATTATAAACTGATTGATCCAGTAAAAGTTATAGAGATTTTGAAAAAGCGCGGAAATACCGAAGTGGTATTAACTGGAAGATATGCTCCTGAGGAGTTCATAGAGTTTGCTGATTATGTTACTTCTATGGAGGAGATAAAGCACCCTTATCAAAAGGGAATTTTGGAAAGAAGGGGTATTGAGTATTAATGGATAGATTAGAAGTTGCTTTGATTGCCCCTGCTGTTTACGAAGATGCTGTGGAGATGATAAAAAACGGGTTTAAAAAGGAGCTGTCAGAAAAAGGTATAAGAACTTCTTTGCTTTTAAAGACCTGCATTTCCAAGGAGGATCTAGGTAGAACCGATATAGTATTCCTGTGGGAAAATTTTGATGAGTTTGATGAGATATGGCAGAATTTTGTAGATATTCCTGTGGTTATAGTTTTAGTTGATGGTAGCAAGGCTTTTAAAAAAGCAGTAATCTATACTCGTTTGGGTGCGTCTTTTGTGGTTCCGTATCCATTTGAGGAGGAATTACTTTCTTCAGCTGTTAGGGCTTCTTTAAGTGATCTTGGAAGAATTCTTAGAGTTAAAGCTAGATCAGGTGTTACAGTTGTTGAGGGAATTGTTGCAGCATCTTCACGGATGAAAAGGGTTTTGAAGATGGCTGAAATTTCGGCTAAGACAGATGCCCCAGTTTTAATTATTGGTCCCACAGGTGTTGGAAAAGAAAAGATAGCAGATTACATTCATCGGGAGAGCAGAAGACGTGGAAAAATTGTTAAGGTAAACTGTGCTTCCATTCCCGAAGGCTTGTTGGAGGCAGAGTTATTTGGTTTTGAAAAGGGAGCGTTTACCGGTGCGGTTACCTCGAAGAAGGGATTAATTGAGGAAGCTGATGGGGGAACTTTGTTTTTAGATGAGATTGACAAGATGCCATTTGATTTACAGGCAAAGCTTTTGAGAGTTTTACAGGACAAGAGAATAAGAAGATTGGGGAGTAGTAGCGAGCGGCTAGTTGATTTCAGGTTGATAGCTGCTGCGGGTTCTGATTTGTATAAGCTTTCTAAAGAGGGTAAATTCAGAGAAGACCTTTATTGGAGAATAGCAGTTATAAGGATAGATATTCCACCATTGAAGGAGCGGCGCGATGACATAGTATTTTTAACGTATTACATAGTTAAGCGGTTGGCAAGAAAATATGAGAAGAAAATAGAAGGGGTTTCAAAAGAGGTGATGAAGCTTTTTCTCAATTATTCGTGGAGCGGAAATGTGAGAGAGTTGGAGAACGTTTTAGAATTTGCTGTTTTGGTAAGTAGGGGTAAGATTGAACTTTCAGACTTACCTCGGTGGTGGTTGGATATTGTGGGAGCTGAGACTGGAGCTTTGGAATATATTGAAATTAAGAAGTTACCGGATATAGCTGATACTGAAGAAAATGTGGAAAAGGATGGGGCTATTGATGGAAGGTTTAATAGGAATGATTTGATTTTTAGAGATGCAGAGAGAAAGGAAGTGGAGTTTGAAGAGAATACTGAAATTGGAAAGGTGATCTCAGATGGTTTATTTGTGGTAAAAGAGTTGGTTACTTTAGAAGAGCTTGAGAAGATGTATTACAGGTATGTTTTGGAAAAGGTAAAATATAATATAAGCAAAGCTGCGAGGATTTTAGGAGTGGATAGGAAGACTGTTTATGCGAAGATTGAGAAATACGGGTGGAAGATTGATCGAGTTTCCAGAAGTAAAGTTGGGAAGTAATTTTTATGCCCCAAAGGAGTTTGATATATCGAGTTTTGCTAGACGTTACTTGAAAAGTAAAGCGTTGATAGGGCTATCGCTGTTTTCAAAATTTAACGAATTCGAAAAGGAAAGTTTTGAAAGAATTATTTCTGGAGATTTTGAAGAGGTTATGGTGTCTTTGTTTGATTACTACCTTGAGGTTGAGCGAGATACAGCGGGGTATCTTTTGGCGTGGGTTATGGCTCTTTCGGGGAAAATGAAAGAAGCGGATGAACTGTTGCATGATTTGGTTAGTAGAAGGAGCTTACTTGGTTATACAGGGATGTTGAGAGGGTTGGTTGTATTGGATGCACATAAGTATTTTCAAGCTAAGGAGTTGTTTCAAATGTCTGAGACTATGAGAAGTGAGGAGAAAATAGGGGTTCAAAGAACGGAAGACTTTGCGGTTATAAATTTTTTAATTGGAGTATCTTATTACGGCTTGTTTGAGTATAAATTGGCACGCGAATTTTTAGTGAAGGCACTGACTATTAGTGTGAAGGTTACGGATGCTTTTTCACTGTTGCACAACTTAGTTGATGATGTTGACAAGCCTGTTTTGGCTAAAGCAAAGGTATTATTGAAGGGTTCTGAGGAAGAATTATTTTTTGATTTTGCTAGGTAATGGTAGGTGAGGTGGCTGATATGAAGGTGCTAAATTATGTTCTAGATGCGGTAGGTGCGCTCTTGTGGTTCGTATGGACTTATGCTACAAGTGTTATGATAGGAAGTGGTGTTGGGTTGTTGCTTGACAGCACTTTTGACACCTACCCACTTTGGTTCAAGATAGGTTATTGGCTTGGTTGGATAGAGGCCACTGTAGAGATTGTTTGGACTTTGAAAAAAGTGAGGAAAAAGCCCCCGCTTAATGAATCTTGAATTTTCTACGTTTTGAGCGGGGGCCTTCTTACTATTGAGCTTTTACTTTTTTCAGGAATTCATATAGGAGCAAGAAGCCAAAAGCTGGGGAAGTTTTGCTACGATAGAACCATGTGTTTTCAGGGAAATTAGTCCCCGCAACATCTATGTGCAACCACTTTGAGTTTTCTTTTATAAAGTTTTTCAAGAATAGTGCTGCAACTATTGTAGAAGCTTCTCCCTTGCCTGCTGAGTTTTTAAAGTCAGCTCTATCAGTCTTTAAAAATTCAGTGTACTCTTCAACAAGAGGAAGGCGCCAGACAGGTTCAGCGGCTTCTCCACCAGCTTTTTCGAGGAACTTAGCTAATTCGTCGTCATTTGCTAAAAAAGCGGCAACGTATGTTCCTAGGGCAGTATATGATGCTCCTGTAAGCGTTGCAATATCAACAACCTTTTCGTATCCCATATCTTGAGCAAGCGCAATTGCATCGGCAAGAATTAGTCTCCCCTCTGCATCGGTGCTTACTATTTCAACTTTTTTGCCGTTGTATGCTTCGATAACATCACCTGCTTTATAAGCTGTGCTGTCAGGCATATTTTCAACAACAGGTAGGAAAAATGCAAAATCTGGAAAAAGTTTGGCAAGTCCCAGAGTTATTGCTGCTCCTGTCATATCAAGGTGCATAAGGCGCATGCTATTGCAACGCTTTATACAAAGACCGCCTGAGTCATAACAAACCCCTTTACCTATTACAGCTAGTTTTGAGCGTGTGCCTTTTGGTTCTATTATTATCAAGGTGGGAGGAGTTTTTCCTGCTCTTCCAACGGCATGTATTAAGCGCAGATTGTGATCGAGGAGCTTTTCGCCGCGAATAATAGTTACCTTCCTGTCTGTGAAGTTTTCATGAACAAAATCTACAAAGAAATCTGTGTTTATCTCCTCAGCGGGTTTGGCAATTATGTCTTTTACAAATTCAAGAGTGGTAAGTTTTTTTGAGTATTCCTTCTCTAGTTCTTTGTATGTTGCGTTATCTTTTGAATTTATAAGAATTAATTTTGTTTTTTCGCCTTCAATATCTTTTCCAGTGTAACTAGCAAGGACAAATCCTTCTACAAATGAAAATAAAAGCTTAAGGAATTCTTCTTCATTACTATAATTAGCAGCCTCTGACCATGCTTTGATATCTATTGCTCCAATTTTTGCCCACTCAGGGATTTTTTTGTACGCTTCAGCTCCACTTCTTCTAAATTTTTCTACTATGCTCAGCAAAGGCTTTGTCAGTCCGTCGTCCGGATTGACTGCGATTTTCAACTTGCTATCTTCTACAAAAGGAATAGCTTTCTTGTGTGATAGCTTTGTGCCCTCGATTTCTTTGCGTAAAACGATTTCTACACCTTCGCTAAAATCATCAGAGTTTTCAAACCAAGCTTTGAATGGCATAATTAGCCCCCCTTTGCAAGTTTTTAGTCTTTACTCTCTATAGAGAATATTTCTCAAGTCCCAGATGTCTCTAGCGTTTGCTTGAAATTTATTGCCATTTCCTACGGGATATGCAATATCAGTAACTTTTACGGCAGCTTCTACGTTACCAATGAATGTATTGTAATATATGCGCGGAAAGGACTTGTCAGTTACAAGGATCCCTATGTTGTTAGATTTAAAGGTGTTCTTGAGAATTAACGGCTCTGACATTTCCAACGTTTCGATTCCAGTTTTGTTTCCAATAAAAGAGCAGTGGTCAACTTCACACTTCAAATTTCCTGTTATCTGAAGAGCTTTCTCGGCAAATTGGAATTTTGCATAACTTATCTTCACAGTTTGGGCTTCAGGCATGAGGATAATGCCGCCCCATCCGATAACGTTTTTTTCAAATTGGTCTTTAGCAGTATTTCCTAAAATTATGGGAGCTTTTGAATTTCCCAAGAATCTTACACTTCCATAAACAAAAATGTCGCATTTTCCAACTGTTCCAAATGTGTGTTCAGGATTTTTAAAGTTTTTGGCTACATGATCAGTGCTACTTCTTGCAGGTAGAAATGTTACTTTGGTGCCCGGCATTATGACCAGAACAGAATCTTCGGGAATTACTATATCTCCTTCAACGAATACCTCACCTTGCCACTTTGTATAGCCTTTCAAAACTCCTGAGTATATTTTGGCGTGTGCATGTATACTAAGTAGCGTAATTAAGAGAATAAATAAAGCCTGACTTCCTAATTTTTTTAGCATCTTATACCCCCCCTAAAACTTAACTTTCAAGAAGACACTGTACTTTTTAAGCAATTTGAAATTCTTGCTAAAAGTGTAATCGGCATCATTAATATTGATTCCATTAAAGCCGAGTTCAAATTTATCGGATAACTTGTATGAGGCGTTAAGATTAAATACAGCGTCTCGTTTTAGGCTTGTGTCCCACTCTTTGTGGAGTTCCGCACTCATGGTGAGCCTTTTTTCGTTTATCCTGGCTTTGAAAATCCCTACTACTCCGCTGTCAGCAGTGTTAGGAGATTTTCTCTTTGCTCTTACATTACCCTCAATTGTTATATGGAATGTTGGACTGTATTTTATTATTCCTTCAAATATGGGAGTAAACTGATCATTACTTATAAGGGTTCCGTCTTTTGAATAGAAGAAGTCTTTAGTTTGAATGGCTAGAGCTGCTCTATATTCAAATGGTTTGAATTTATAAAATGTTTTATTAGATAGGCTTATCTTGAATGTTGTCAGTTTGAAGAATTTACTCTCGAAAGATGCGGTGTAATCACGGTAGAGTTTGGGGGCTGGTAATGATTCATTTATTATGATGAAGCTCCAATCTCCCCACTTGTTCTCGAGAATAGACTTAGTCACAGATACAAAAAATTTACCTTCTGCTTGAGTGTCAATTCCCAGCTTTAAATTTAAAGTATTGAGTAGATTTTTCGATAAGTCTCTCTCAGCCCAGAGCTTCACAGCAACTTTTGTGGAATTTTCCTCTTGATTGAGTTTTTTAGATTCATAGACAGGTTCAAGGACTAAATTTACGGAAGTTTTCTTAGCTTTCCAAACGTTCATAGTCAGGTTTGAGAACACATAGGAATTGTGCCAGATGTGCTCGGTTTTAAGATATGATACATCGAATTTAACGTTTTTGTTTGGTTCAAATACCCATTGGATGAAATTTGAAAGGAAGTGTGGAGAAGGATTTGCTTCTGAGTGTTCAAAGTATCTGTAAAATAGGGTGTTTTTCAGGACTTTGTTCTCCGCACCGCGCATTTTGGCAAAGTCGAATAGTACGTTAACTCGTGTTAGACTTTGATCATTGTCATTTTTTTCGAAACCGAACTTGAAATTCTGGGTTGATAGCAAAAGCTTAATCTGGTCAGCAGGTTCTGTTTCAACGTATAGAGTTTTCAATGAATTTTGATGTTTATTGGATATATTGACGGAGCTTTTTCTGAGGGGGACTTTGAATAATTTTTTCTTGTCGATTTCCAAAAAGGTTTTGTCGTTCGTCTCAATAAATGGAGGTAGATGTTCGAATCTTATTTCCTCTTCTCGTGTAAGCGTAATTGTTGGAAGTTCTAAAGTTTGAGAAAAGGTGTAGAAAACTGCTAAAATTGAAATAAATAACGCGTATATGCGTAATTGCTGGAAAAAATAGAGGTGGTGTTTCATGGATAAAGCCCCCTTTAAACTTTTCTTCCCCAAAAAGAGAATCGACAAGCCATTTTTTACTTTGAGAAAAAACTCTATTGAAAAAAGAGGTTTTAACTTAACGGAGCTGATGTTTGCAATAGCAATATTCGGAATTGTTGCTATGTACCTGGTTTACAATCTGACAGGTGGTTTAAGGCACTCTGCGAAAATTGAGGAAAATTTGGAAGGAATGGATGTGGCGACGAAAGTTATGGTTTTTCTGTTGGATAAGATTCCGTTTAAGGAAATAGCTGATAATGCTAACACTGCTGCTGCAGTTGGGGCTGTGACGAAGAGTATTACGTATAGAATTGCTCCTCTTGATACTTCGGCTCCCGGTCATCACAAGGGAATGTATCCCGGTGAAGCTTCTCAAGCGGCTGCAAGAGTTGGTGGTTCGACTACGGTAAGCGCTTTTAAATATTACAGTTATCAGACGTTAAATAGCCTGGATACCATATTGAACAGCCATGGTTTTGATATGCATGTTAATGCAGATGCTTCTGGTTTTTATGTTCAGGATGAGAAAAAGGTTAAGTATTACATAGATGTAAAAGTTAAGAGAATAGACGTGAATTTTCACTTTCTGATGCCGTATCAAGATCTGACAAATGACGACAGTGAGTTGAGTCCGGATGTTACAGATACCAACTATTTAAAAGAGACTGGTTGGATAGAGAATAGATTTTTAAAAATTTGGGTAAGAGTTACTTGGAAAAGTAGAGTTTCCAGCTTAAAAAGACAGGTGGATCTTATCTCTTTCAAGGCAAAGATTGATTAACAACCTTATAGGTGGTGATATTTATGAGGTTTACTAAAAAGCGTGGAATAGCGCTTGTTATAGTGTTATTAATAGTAGTTATGCTTGCCATAGTGACTACTGTTTGGTACAAGAAAACAACAGATGTGTATGTTATAGAGTCTAATGATGTTTTTGCTAGAAAATCCGAATTTTTTACTAGAGGAGCTTATCAGTTATTTCTTTTAAAATTTTCTATTTTACCTTCTGATTTTTATGATGCTGTTAGATTTTATAAGGGGATAAAGAGTGAAGATCAGGTTACGGATCTTACAAAATTTTGGGAATACGTTCCTGGTGTCACATTTTCTGCCTCAGGAACTCAACGGGTACCGGACTATCTGTATGCCTATTTGGCAGATTTGAAGATTCTCAAGGATAACGATGATCCGTTTGAGGCAACGGCTGAAGTAATATCAGCTTATCTTTTGGGACAAAAGTCGGTTATGCGTAATGAATCTTTGTTTGTCCGAGTTTACGGTTGGTTAAATGATAAAGGCAAGAAATTTGATCAGTGGTATGTTTATACAACGAAGGTCAACTGGGTTATAAAGAAAAATTAGGGATAAAGGGAGGTTTTGAATATGAATTTTATTACAAGAGTGAAGATAAGAGCTTTTACTCTTGCTGAGTTAATGGTTGCCGTTGCTGTGTTGTCTATATTCTTGGGATTTGCATTTGGAATTTACCGCTTTGCTAATCAGGAATACACAGTTGGTATCTGGAAGGCAACTCAGAATCAAAAGATGATTAGAGCTTTGAAAAAACTCAGAAAGGAGATTGAGGCGGCAGGTTATCCTGTAAAAATTACGGAATACAGTGTGGAGATAGATAACGGAGATACATGGGATGGAGAAACTATATGTCCCAAAAAACAGCATTACTTTCGCTTGAATTCTAGTTATGCTACCACCAAAGCGGTAACAGGTTTGCCTACAACTAGTGATGCCTATACTATATATGAAACTGCTACTGTTGAGGTGGATTACTCAACTGCTGGTGCTACTCCAATTGTGTTGGCTCAATGGTTGCAAGCAACTCCTAAAATTCGAACCTCTACTGGCTGGAGTGGAGGAAAAAAGAAAGTGTTTCAGCTTGTTTATGATAAAGGCGATCTAATTTTGCGTGTGAAAAATTTGGATACTGGCAATATCAAAGAGGAAAAGTTGCTAGATGGTGTGGAAAAGGTTGTTTTGGTGTATAAGTCATCTTTTCCTCCAGAAGGTTTCAAAAGTAATGAGTATGATCAAAATGATGCAACAAATCCGGAACAGACGGGGTATTATCCGTGGGATATAAAGGGGGTTCTCACTATTAAAATTAAAATGAGATATAACTTGCAAAATAAAGCATATCGTTGGAGAAAAGCAGTGCTAGAAGATGCCATAAAAATACCACTCAATGTTAAAGCAATAACAGATAGCTTGGCTTTATCCAATATAAATGATTCTGTTTGAAGTTAGCTACTTAATAGCGGTTAAAGTTAGCAGAGGGGAGTTGGTGAGGAGTGGCAAAAAGGGGAGCTAGAGGAATGTATAGAAAACAGCTGACTCTCAAGTTTTTCCCCGGTGGAATGACTTTACGGGAGAAATCGGTCTTATTCGAATATTCGAACTTGTACGAGAAGGCTTCATTTTCCGATGATAAGCGTTTGATACGGCGTAAAAAGAGAATGAGCGATGATATGAGAACACCATTTGAGCGTGACAGACACCGCATAATATTTTCAGATGCCTTTCGTGCTTACAGGGGGAAAACACAAGTTTTTTCACTTTCTAATTATTTGCTTTCTGACAGAATGGTACATGTAAACTATGTTGCTCAGGTATCTAGAATGATTGCAAAGGCACTGGATTTGAACGTGGATTTAACAGAGGCGATAGCGTACGGGCACGATTTGGGGCATCCACCATTTGGACACGATGGTGAATACATACTATCTGAGATTTGCCAGCACTACGGAATTGGTCACTTTCATCACAACGTTCATGGAGTACGCGTTGTAGATGAGATAGAGAGAAATGGAGAAGGTTTGAATTTAACCTTTGCTGTGCGTGATGGAATTGCCTCTCATGACGGAGAAGTTCATAACATGAAGTTGGAACCAGAGTGGGAAAAAACTGATGAGGATCTTGAGAATTACTTGTCTTCTAAGGTGAATGGAGAAGCAGTTCAGACATTTCCTGCTACTTTGGAAGGATGCGTGGTTAGAATTGCAGATACTGTTGCTTATATAGGAAGTGATATTGAGGATGCTATAAAGCTTGGAATAATCAAGAGGAAGGAGCTGCCGCGTAACCTAGTTGAGATTCTTGGCAACACAAACGGTAAAATTATTGAGACTATTGTTAAAGACATAGTTCGCACGTCTTATCATCAGCCGTTTGTATCATTTTCAAAAGAGATCTCGGATGCAGTTCTTGAGTTGAAAAAGTGGAATTATGAGAATATCTACCTTCGTTGGCAGACACGGAACGATGAAATTTCGATGCGCCTTAGAAAGGAAAAGGAAAAGATACGCACTGGTTTATGGCGCATATTTGAGGAGATGTTGTTTGATCTGGAGACTGGTAGAAAAGAAAGTCCGGTTTACAAATTCTTTATGAAGATGAGTCGTGATTACCGTGAAAAGTATGGGGATAAAAAGGCTGTAGTGGTGCGTGATTTCATAGCAAGTCTTACGGATGCAGAAGCCCAGCGTTTGATAGCTGAATCGAGTGTACCGCGTAGTATCTTTGATTTTGTGAAAAGTTTTTAGTCTGCTGGATGGAGGGTAAATAATGAGCAGAAGGTTGTATTTTAAAAGTTTACTGATTTGCGTGATCATGGGTCTAATTTTGGTGTTTTGGGGATGTGCGCGTTTTAAATCTACAGAAAATATGGGAGATTTTAATTCTGCTGTAAATTTTAAATTGGCTTATGTGAAGGCTGATGTTATTTGGATGCTCCATCCTTTGAATCTTGTGTACAGTATGCGCAGTTTTTCTTTTCTTCCAATAAGTGAACTAGAAAAAAGTGAATTTAAGCCGTCTGTTTTGAAGAAAATTCGAACAGAGGAGGAGAAGAAACTGAAGCCGTTGCAGCAGGTTAGCATAGATGATGATCCGTTTTATAAGAGATTGAAGAAGTTTATTGATTGTATGGCTGATTACGGTTATTTTCTGTTGCAACGTGGGAATTTTGAAGAAAAAAAGAGCTATATGAAGCTTGAGAAGGTTTTTAATACAGTGAAGAAGCTCATGAGTCTTAAAAAATATGTTCAGATGAGGGAGTTTGTTTTGCAGATAAAGAATGATATTTTTGAACAGACAAAATTTTTTTCAAAAGAAGGAGTGAAACTAATATTTACGTGGGGACTTCCAAGAGTAGCTTCTCTATATTTACCCGAAGAGTTGGAAAGCGGATTGAATGATCGCTTGATGAATATAATAGCAGGAGCAGTTGAGATTGGTCCAACTTTGAACAATTATTTTAACTCTTTTGCACTGCTTGGAAAGTTATTTGATTTTGTAGATACGGAAGAAATTCGAGTGATTGGAGCACCAGATTTGACTTTTGAAATGTTGAGAAGAATATATAGGAAGTATGGATTAGATGAGCACGACTTGAGGGTTGCGCTTGGATTTTGGAGGTTGTGGAGAGGTAGAAATTTTCGTTGAAATGTTCTTTTGAGTTGTTTCATGCGTCAAAATCTGTGATAACGGATTATAGGAGGGAAAAAGCTAGCTGAACTTAGTGGGGGTGGAGTGATATGTCTTTTAAGTTATGGAAAGTTCCATTTGTTGCTATTGTAATTATTTTAACAATTGGCTTTGTTGCAAAATTGGCTATTGCTGAAGACAAAGAGGAGAAGCTGTACATACTAGTGGGAAAAATTACGCAAGCAGAAGCTATGTTTAATACTTCGCTGCTAGATAAGGATCATGGTACAGTTTTCATCGTAAAATTAGCTACTATGACCCAAGATCCTGTGTCACCATTGAGTTTGGGTCCAAGCAGTGTTAGTTACAGTGCTGCACCTGTTTCGTATGACTTCATCTCCATAAATGCAGCTCTTGGTTGGGATGGACCATTTATCTTTGAAAAAACAAACCGAGAAAGTGGAAGGGAAACTCCCGTTACTGGTGGTGATATAAAAGCTTTTGCCTTGAGCAAGTGTCATCCACAGTGTACTTCGGGAATACCGGCTTCAGAAGTGACAAAATGGGCTCCTCTTTTTTACAGCGGACCTATTCAAAATTGCCATGGTGGAAGCTCAGTTGTAGGTGGAGAGTATGGATATGGAAAAAATGTTTTGTGTCTGGGGAGTTGTGCTGATAGTTGGAGTAGTTCATTAACGTGTATAAAACTTACAACGGATGAAGTTGTAAAACTTTTTAAAGAGGTAATTCCTGCGATTGAGGAACAGAATATGTGGATGATGACCTATGGAAAGACGGGGACTGATAAGAGAAGAATATATCTAAGTCGTATAGACAGAAGAATATTAAGAGCTGAATATGCTTCCAGGTATGCTTGTTGTGGTTCCTGTAATGCTGGTTCACGCTATGAGGATGC
>JAMOTN010000065.1 GCA_027062325.1 bacterium | reverse complement strand
CTCATGGAAACATGTTCTTGAACTCGGTCTCTGGCCATTTATCTTAAACGATATACTCAAAGCAGTTACAACCGGAATAGGCATCAAAGCCTTTACACTGAGCAAAAAATAAGTACAAATAAAAAAATCGGGGCGGCAGGACTTGAACCTGCGACCCCTGGCTCCCAAGGCCAGTGCTCTAGCCAGACTGAGCTACGCCCCGACTCTTTACTCCACCTAAGCAATTAAATTTTACCCACTGAATTTTTCTATGTCAAGAAACTTTATCAAGTCAATACTACTACCAATTTCAATCGCAACTTTTCCTGCTGCATACAAAGAAGCCACCTTCTCCAAAACTAAAAGTTCTCTTTTACTTTCTAATATCTCATCTAAATGATCAAAATCAAACATCTTCCAATTTCTGAATTTAACCTCGATCTCCTTTGCTAAAAAATTCTGAAAAATCCAATCAAACAGAGTATCAAGTGTTAAACGTACATTTTGAATTTTAAGGGCTGGATAAACTTTCGAAAAATCCATTTTTTCTATTTTAAATCTTTTTTTTCTAGTATTGTGAATTGCATAAGTAACATGCTCAATTTCCTTTTCATTCAATTTCTCATTTTTTAAACTCAAAAGAGCATCAGCTTTTACTACTTCAACACCTACTCCCAACGGCTCATTCTTTAAAGCACAATAATCAACCTCCCGTTTTTCTATCTCCTCACACAACTCAATAGCTGCTTTAACATCTACAAACGCATTATCAGCAGTAGCTCTTACTACATAGCAACTTGACCAATTCTCCAAAGCCTTCCAAAATCTACTTAAAACATGCTCTTCACTTCCCATTAAGAGTTCAACACCTAGTTCATAAGCAGCTCTTTTGAACTTATCCAAAAATTCATCATTTTCAGGAACTGCTAAAACAAGTTTGGCTCTTTTTTTTAATTTTTCAAGTTCTTCACGCAATCTGCTAAGCCGTATCAAACAACGCTTAACTAGCCATTCACCATTTGTAGACAACCTGTAAAAAGCCTTTCTTGGAAGACGCGTAGAACCACTTCGTGCTTGTAACACTATTAAAAAGTCAAACATATCAATCACTCCTGATTTTGCAAATTTTTCAGAACATTCTCTTAACATTCTTTAAAACTTCGAATCATACAAAAAACAAAAAGGGGGGCTTATCACCCCCCTAATAATTTTCGCCTATTTTCGTACTTTATGAAACTTCTCATCTCCCACACTCTTTTCTCTATTCCTTCCCTTCTACTCAAATTGCGCATCTATAACTTCATCATCCGATCCCTGACTTTGAGATCCCTGAACACCACTAGTTCCAGCAGTCGCTTGACCTGCATTATCCGTAAAGTTGGCTCCACCTGCAAAACCACCTTGAGCACCACCAGCTGCATCACCATAAACTTGCTTGCTAATTTCATGAGTCAAGCGTGTCAACTCATTGAACAATCTCTCAAGATCATCTTTCTTCTCGTAATCATCCATTACCTCTTTTATCTTCTTGATGGTCTCATCAATTTGAGACTTCAAATTGCTATCTACCTTCGAGGCAAGTTCTGAATTTTCAAACATCTTTTCGATACTGTATATCAACTGATCAGTCTTATTCTTTAACTCAAGCCATTCTCTCTTCTTTTTATCTTCTTCTGCATGCTTTTCTGCCTCTTCTCTCATTCTCTTTATATCTTCTTCCTTCAAGTAAGTCGGTGCCTCTATCCTCATCTGTTGTTCTTTTCCAGTTCCAAGATCTTTTGCCGTAACCGTAAGTATTCCATTCGCATCTATATCGAAAGTAACTTCAATTTTGGGTACCCCTCTTGGAGCCGGAGGAATTCCAATCAAGTGGAAGTATCCAAGACTTATGTTATCCTTAGCCATTGGGCGCTCTCCTTGAAGTACGTGGATGGTAACTGCTGTCTGATTGTCTTCTGCTGTTGTAAATATTTCACTTTTCTTAGTTGGTATTGGTGTGTTTCTTGGAATGAGCACAGTAAACGCTCCACCAAGTGTTTCTATACCGAGTGACAACGGTGTAACGTCAAGCAACAGCACATCTTTTACCTCTTTTGTCAAAATTCCTGCTTGAATTGCTGCCCCTATTGCAACCGCCTCATCAGGATTTATTCTTTTTTCCGGCTCTTTCTTGAATATCTGGCGCACTTTTTCCTGAACCATTGGCATACGGGTCGATCCACCAACTAGCAGAACCTTATCCACCTTTTCTGGCTCAAGCTTTGCATCCTTTAATGCCTGCCAAATTGGCTTCTCTAGTCTCTCTAAAAGATCCTGGCACATACCCTCAAACTGGGCACGTGTGAGCTTAGTTTGCAAGTGCTTAGGTCCGCTTGCATCTGCTGTCAAATACGGTATGTTTATTTCAACCTCAAGCTGTTGAGACAGCTCTTTCTTAGCTTTTTCCGCTTCATCCCACAAGCGCTGCATAGCATGTGGATCATTTGAAACATCAATTCCTGTCTGCTTCTTAAACTCCTCCACCAACCAATCAATTATCTTCTTATCCCAGTCGTCTCCACCCAGGTGGTTATCTCCACTCGTCGCCTTAACTTCAATGACACCTTCTGAAATCTCAAGGATTGAGACATCAAACGTTCCACCACCCAAATCAACAACTACTATTGTCATCTCCTTCTCATTGTTGAATCCATAAGCAAGAGCTGCAGCAGTTGGCTCATTTATAATCCTCAAAACTTCAAGTCCTGCAATTTTTCCAGCATTCTTGGTTGCCTGACGCTGCGAATCGTGGAAGTAAGCAGGTACTGTTATAACTGCCTTTTCAACCTTCTCTCCAAGGTAGCTTTCGGCATCTCTCTTCAACTTCTGTAAAATGAAAGCTGAGATCTGCTCTGGCGTATATTCTTTACCATCAATACTTACCTTGTAGTTAGTTCCCATCTTCCTCTTTATGCTGCGAATAGTTCTATCTGGATTTATCAAAGCCTGACGCTTAGCCGGAGTTCCAACAATTATCTCTCCATTTTTTTTGAAAGCTACAACCGAAGGAGTTACTCTTTCTCCCTCTGCATTTGGAATAACTACGGGTTCTCCTCCTTCAATTACCGCCATGCAAGAGTTTGTTGTTCCAAGATCAATACCGATAACTTTCGCCATATTACACACCTCCTGTTTTTCTCAAACTCATTCTGCCGCATTTATTATTTCGCAAAATACGTGCCAGTAATTCATTCAAAATTGTGGTAAAATTCAACATAGCTTGTATTCCATATTACAAACCAAAAATATCAATTCTTACACATACCAAAAGAGAGGCGATCAAAGTGTCAACAAAAAAAAATACCGTTACAAAAAATATAAAAACCAAAAAATATTGGAAAGGTATTAAACGTTACTCAGACGTTCTCTTCTGGAGCATAAAAATTACAGAAATTGCCTTAAAAAGTAAAAACTTCAATAAAGCTAGAGACCAAGTTTTTTCAAAGTGGCAAATAAAACCTGAAGTTAAAAGAGAAGTAACCGCTCTTACATACACACTTTCCAAAAAATTAGGACTTACTAAACTTCTCATAGAGGCTTCTCAGAGAGAAAAATTTGAAGAGTCGTCATCTCTTCTTAGAGCTACTCTTCTTGTAACAGGAACAGAAATCCTTACAAACGCTGTGAATGTAAACACTATTTTAGAAAAGCTGATAAAAGTCTATCCTCGCCTTAAAGTCCATGCCGGTTTTTCAAAACGCTTAGAGTGGGTATTGAAAAAACTACGTTCCACTCAAGCAAAAATTTTAAAAAATAAAATCACAAGTCTCTGGAAAATCGTCAAATATTTTTCCACTCCAGCGCTTGCCGCATCAGAAGAAGACTTCAAGCTATTATTAAATTATTCTTTTCCAGCTTGGTTTTTCAAGAAATTAAAAAAGCAATACGGGAGAAACACAGCTCTTAAAATTGTAGATTTTTTCAACAACAAAGGTATATCCCCTGTGAGAATAAATGCCATATCATTAGCTCTTGAATCAAATACTGCTATATTATCAAATTTCAAAGAGGAAAAATCCTATGAGATATCAAAAAGCCAAGCTTTTAAAAAAGGTTTGATAACTGTTCAGTCCAAAATGGCTCTTTCAATAGCTGCTAAAAGTGCCGAGTTAATAATCGAACTTTTAAACCAAAAAGACAAAGTAGTTGTATTCGATGCATGCTCTGCTCCGGGCAAAAAACTTGGAGCTATCATTGAATACTTAGTAGGCCAAGCTCTACTCAATAATAAAAAAGAATCGGCTAACAATATTTTCAACACCTCCAGTACCACAAAAGAGGTAATCGTGATTTCAAATGATATACAGTTTCCTCGCATAAAACAAACTATTGAGGAAATAAAGCGCATTTTACAGCCACTAAATCCCAAACATACTAGTCTAGTCCAGATAGAAGCTGGTTTTATAAAGATAGAGATCTCCAACATTTTAAAACTAAAGATAGCCTTCTTATGCTCTGACGCACTAAAACTACCAATAAAACCTACAAATCTTTCAATTACAATCCCATTTGATATATCCATTCTAGATGTTCCTTGCACCGGATCCGGAACTGTGCAAAAACATCCTGAAAGGCGCTGGTTTATTAATCCACAAGATCCTATTGAGTTCTCCTATAAACAAGTAGAATTTATTAAAAAATTTGTTAAGCTAACCACTTCATATATAATCTATGCAACATGCTCTATTTTTAAAGAAGAAAATCAGATGGTCATAAAAACCATTCTTAAATCACACACTCTCCAAACCTCACCAAAAACAAAAAGCCAACCAGAAATTTTTCAAGCAGGCATTCCGCTCATTCAATTGAAATTTGAAAAAGTTTTCTTACCCCACATTGAAAATTCAACAGGAGGCTACTGCACTGTGCTAAGCGTTAACCACGCCAACTAAATAGTAAATAAACTCCCCTCAATCCAACACAGAGTAAGCCACAACTTTATCTTCTACCAAGAAAAACCTAACCTTTTGTCCTTTAAAAATCCTTACAAAAAATGGTAATTTAAATTCATGACCATCACACTTTACAAAAGTAAACGATCCTCTTAAATACCCTGCTCTATAAATCACATCCTCCACCTTTCCTTCAAAAGTTTCATATTGTCCATTTCTATACTTTACATACGCTGGCAAATATGAAAATATGGCTAAAAACCCTAGAACCATTCCTATCGCTCCCATTACATAGGTAACCCTTTTTTCTTGAGGCGGTATTTTTGACTTGTAACCCCCATACACAGCAAAACCGCTTATTACAACAAACAGTATTCCAATAACTATGTAGATAAGTGCAACATTAATTATCTTAAACATGACATTCACTCCTTTTAAATACTCCCTCTATAAATATCTACTACCCACCTACCACCGCAATAACAATTTTTAACATCAAATCTAGCTTAGTAATCATCATCAAATAACTCAATAGTAACCTCTATACCATCCTCCATATTGTATTTTTTCCCCCCAACTACTCCCCACATTTCAAGCTTCTCACGCGTATCATAACTCTCTGGATTTTCAAACTTAACCGTCATGTGATATATCAAGTGATCATCTGTTCCTTCTTCTCCAGTATTAGGCCCTGGATCTCCAAACTCAACCCAACCGTACGTATTTCTCCATTTTCCTAAAGTCACAAAAGAAGGAAATGTTTTTCCATATATACCAGTACATTGCATCAAGTTTGCAAGTTGTTTCATATCTATACCTATGCAATAAGTCTCTTTGTCCTGGGGATCTTCATTTTTGAAATCCCAGTCGTAAAATCCAAAAAATATCGTGCCCGAATAATCTCCAACCGTTATAACAACTCCATCACTAGACAAAGCAAAAGTAGGATGATAGGTTCTACCACCCACCTCCAATTCGACTCCTCCTAAGTAACTCAACTCAACCGTATCATTGTCCATAGTCAAAATTATGTCAGTTAACTTTAAATGCCACTCAAATGTAGTGTATATATCTTGCGTTTCCGCAGTTCCCCACATAGCCAAATCCAAATCAAATTTTACTTTTCCTTGATAAGGAGGCCCTGCTACGTTGTAATTTGTAGAAGTGAGAGGGATATACATTTTAAAAGCGTAGGGGTTTACTTTCTCCAAGAAATTAATATTATCATGAGTGTTAAGAGTCTTTTTATAAACTAATTTATTTCCATCAGCACTCAAAGTATCCCAATGCACATCACTCTTAAAGTACTCTGATTTAACCACCGCTATTATCTCATCATTGGGCTCAGGGGAATAAACATCTCCTTCAAAAGCAAGCTCTGGTGAATATGTATTATCAAAATCCTTGAAAGCAACTTCTACAACTATGGGCCAACTTGAGGTATCCTTAACATCAACCCTTACAGAACCGTAATCAGCGTAAACCATCATTTCCTTCTCTATAAGCAAATCATAAGCTGAATGTATAGCCATTCTAACACGGTAAAACACCCAGTCCGTATTCAAATAAGAAGGAGCATCATTTAGATCACCTATATCTCCATCAAAATTTCCCCATTTAACACCATCAAAATCGGGAAGTATTACATTGTTAAAATTTTTTGCGAGAATTGTTGCCAACTTTCCAAAATCAATTACAAACACTTCTTTACCATCAACAACAGTAAAATAAAAAACTCCCGTTAAATCCAAAATTTTTGTCTCATCTAGCATTACAACCTCACAACTTGTTGCATCAACTTCTAAACTGGCATCTCCGTAGTTTGTTATTGTAAGGTTTTCAACAACAAAATAAGAATCCTTTGAATTCCACACCAAATCCTTAGGACGCCCAGCATTCAAAGCAATCTGAGATTCCAATAAAAACCTAAAAGCCATCTTAGTTCTTACAAAAGCGTAATCAGCTATGGGAAAATAGAATTTTAGGGCATAAGGATTTTCATGATCATCCTTATACTGAAAAATTTTATCAAAATCGGTAAAAATACCGTTACCATCTATATCAGAATAATTGCCGACCGGCTCATCTCCTACCCATCTCTCTCCCGTCCAATCACTACCAACGTAATCCAAATAATTCAAAGTTTTTTTCCCAAAATGGGCATACATGTAGTAATTTGTAGTATTATATTCAGTTTCGTTGGTCCCCATACTAACATGAATTGGAGTACCAACGATATTAGAAAATTTCATATAGGGAAGCATTCTCTCTCTAACATAAATTGCCTGCAAAGTCATCAAAGTTTTACCATCTGGATCCGGATCATCGTTAATTCCACAGGATTTTACTATGGATTTTAATGAACCTCTACCTAAAGTATCAGCATCGGCAAGCTTTTTGCACAAACACACAACCTTTTCCGTAGAATCTGGACGACTGTATAATTTCCTTGCAAATTTTTTCCCAAAAACGCTTTCTATAAATTTGTAAGTATTGTAGGAAACCTGAGACGGCTCATTCACCATAATATCTGCTGGTGTTGTAGCATAAAACAGATCCAACTTCATCAATTCAGCTTTTTGAACAAATGTGGTAAGCTTACCCCTTAAAGTTTCACTTACCTCAGGAGATCTTGCAACAGACATATAGGTTGACAAAGGACTGACACACAATTTTCTGTACTTAGGAGCCGTTGAAGGAGGCACATCTTCTCTGAAAACAGTAGCATACATCTTAACATGTCTAGTAGCATGTTCCGCTTCAATCATTACAGGCACATCTAAATTCAATTTCAAAGGAAACGAGTAGTTATCTACAAATACCTCTCGTTCTTTTTTCCAACCATTGCTCCACTTGTAAAGTCGTAAATACCATTCTTTCCAAGCATCATCTACTGCCCAAACTTCAACCTTAGAGGCATACTCTTCTTTACTTCCAAACAACGAACACCCTACAAAAATAATCACAGAGGCAACAGCTAGAAACAACACAATATGCTTTAAAATCATGTCTCTGCCTCCATCCAATATTTCAAACTCTAAAAGCAATCAGCTACTTAATTAACATCTCCCCTTCCATCTCAGTTGGTATATCAAGCCCCATAATATGTAAAATCGTCGGAGCAATATCTGCAAGCTTTCCTTCTTTCAACTTTATTCCTTTTTTAAAATCCTTTCCAATTAAAATAAATGGAACAGGATTAGTAGTGTGCTCCGTAAATGGAACTCCTGTTTCATAATCAATCATCTGCTCAGCATTCCCATGATCTGCCGTCACAATTGCAGCCCAACCTTCAGAAAGAGCAGCTTCCACTAGTTCACCAACACATTTGTCAACTGTCTCAACAGCTTTAACTGCTGCTTCAAAAACACCGGTATGCCCAACCATATCCGCATTTGCAAAGTTTACTACTATAAAGTCGTATTTCCCAGACAACAACCTTTCTTTTGCCGCATTCTTCACATCAAAAGCGCTCATCTCCGGCTTTAAATCATAAGTTGCAACCTTTGGAGATGGAATAAGAAGCCTATCTTCACCCTCAAATGGCTCTTCACGCCCACCGTTGAAAAAGAAGGTAACATGGGCATACTTTTCAGTTTCAGCTGTATGAAATTGCTTCAATCCAAGTTTTGAAAACCACTCAGCTAGTACATTTTTCAACTCAAGCGGTGGAAAAGCAACAGGCAAATTGAACGTTTTATCATACTCTGTCATACAAACATAGTAAGACACAACAACTTTTCTCTCCCTTTCAAACTCAGCAAAATTCTCCTCTGTAAAACTACGCGTTATCTGGCGTGCTCTATCAGCACGAAAGTTGAAGAATATTATCGCATCCTCAGGATCAACACGTAATTCGTCCTGATCAAAATTTCCATTCAAAATTGGCTTCAAAAATTCATCTGTCTCATCTCTTGAATAAGCCTCTTTCATCGCCGCAATTAAATCTTCAACAACTCTACCCTTTCTCATAGTAAAAGCATCGTAGGCAACCTTTGTTCTATCCCATCTCTTATCTCTATCCATAGCCCAATAGCGCCCTATAACTGTAGCAAGCCTTCCAACCTTAAGCTCCTCAATCTTACTTTGAAGATCAGTAATATAATTGACCCCTGAAACAGGAGAAGTATCACGTCCATCAGTAATCGCATGCACGATGACCTTATCAGGATCCATCCCCTCACGCTTCGCAAACTCAAGCAAGGCAAATAGATGCTTAATGTGAGAATGAACTCCACCATCCGATACTAACCCCATAAAGTGAACCTTTGATCCATTTTCCTTGGCCACCTGAAATGCTCTTTTTAAAGCCTCATTTTTAAAAAAGCTACCATCTTCAATAGCTTTGTTTATACGTGTAAAATCTTGATATACTATGCGCCCTGCACCGATATTTAAATGTCCAACCTCTGAATTCCCCATCTGCCCATCAGGAAGTCCAACAGCCTCACCACTTGCCAAAAGCTGAGTAAATGGCCAATTAGAACTCAACTTATCAAAATTCGGAGTTTTCGCCGTGTAAACAGCATTCCACTCCTTTCTTTCAGAAATTCCCCAACCATCCATAATTATCAAAATAAGCTTTTGCTTTGGCTTTACTTGCATCAACTTTACCACTCCTTTCATTGTGAAAATGACATAAACTTCACTTAAATTTAGTTTTTACTTCAATTCCAAAGATATTCTCCGTGTCCTTATCAGGACCTCCTATCGTAAAGAAAACCTCTTCATTCAGCTTCAACTTGACCTTAAATCCATCCTTTTCTCCCGCACTATACTTTATCTCAACACCTTTGCCAAGCTTTTTTACAACACTTACTCCACCTTTATCAACACGCAAATACCCTAATCCTAACTTTTTAGCAACCTTAGAACTCAAAAGTTCTGCTATCAGAGAGTCTTTTAGCAATCCTGCCAACTCGGTAGTCTTAATTCCATAACTCTCTGCCAACTTAGAAAGCGCCACAGCTGTTGACATTTTGGGATCTGAAGATATATCTACTTTAAACGAAGGATAATCACCATGAAGCTTTAGATAAACCTTACCTCCTTTGACCTTTCTAGCTATGTCAAACTCATACCTCACCTGGGCTCTTTCTCCATCGTAACTCAAAACAACCCTTCCATCGGTAAGTGGAATCAATTTATCATCAGATATGAGCAAATTTCCCTCCTTCATAGTCAAGTTTAGTGCAACTTCCAAACTCCCATTTTTTATCTGAAGCTTTCCAGCTCCAGAAAACCTCACATTTACTACAGCACTATTGTACGTGAGCCCCCTTACATCTAAATACAAATTTCCATTCAAAAATTTGGGTAACTTCACTCTTTCATCGCCTTTTTTACTCTTGAAATAGCGTAGAATTTTATCATTTAGCTCAGAAAAAGTAGTCTCCTTCAAAGAAATAGTTCCTGAAAAATTAACAGAAGAGGGCATTATTTCAAAAGTTGCTCCACCTAAAAGTAAATTTTTACTACCTACAAACTCCAACTTTAAAAATCTTTCCCTATCCATATAAGGCGAAACCTTTCCCAACACTTTAAACTTTTGAGTAATAAATTTTCCCGATGTTTCAAATAACCAGTAATCTCCATCGCTGGAGATATGCATATCCTTTAAATCAATATATCTTTCAAAGTTGCTCAAAGTAAATTTTTTAACTATCATTCGAGCAAATGGTTTCCACCCTACCAATCCAAACTCACCACTAACCCTAGCATCTAAACCATTAATATTCACACCAACAATTTTCTTTACACTTTCAAACAAGGTAACAAGTTTGGCATCTTTAGCCTTTAAAATAACCTCAGAAGTAGAAATATCAATCACCCACTTACCCTTTCTCAACTCTATTCCCAATTTTTTTAAACTTCCTGATAAATTCCAATCAAAAATCGTCCCATTTACATCAAAATCCTCATCTATAGCAACGTTGAATACGCTGCTTTTAATAGTAATACCTGGAATAATGGAAAGTTCAAGTGGAAATTTTCTCCCCAATAGCTCAAAGTTTCCTTTGTTCCTTACAAGATGAACCCTCAATATCTTTCCCACGAATGCCTTTGCCCAAGCATCAATATCAAGCACAATAAAATTCTTTTTGGAAAAATTTACATATATTTCACTAGTTCCATAAAAATCAATTAGGGATATAGCATTCCCTGCAAATTTCAATCTTAGCCCAACATTTTTTTTGTCAAATTCTATTTGAGAAGCAACGTTAATTACCTTACCCAAATTAAAAATAAATTCTCCTTCCTTTTGCTCCATTTTGACCTCTGCACTTCCAAATCCACAAAGCTGCACATTAGCTTCGCAACCCTTTGGATTATAGCAAAACAAGATTTTTCCTAACCTTCCACCATAATTTGCTTTAACCCCCCAATTCCCATTGTATTCAAAAAACGCCTTTCCGGATAAATTCTTTGAACTAAAAACTATATCAAGCTTTGTTTTATAAACGCGATACGATAACTTCAATAAATTTCCTAAAACTTTGACTCTAGACACACCTGACAAGGAAACTTCAGGCCAAATTTCACCTTTCAAACCAATGCTTACTCTTTTCAAGGCTTTTAGCAATCCTTTCGAACTTTCCAAGACAACTTTTGGAGAGGCATAACTTTTTGAAATCAAAGCGTCATAAACTTGAAGTTGCAAATCCTTATAATTCAAAACTCCCCCTTTAACTTTTACCGTAAGTTTCCAATCCTTTATCTTGAGTGGGCTCAGGTTAAACAATAACGCTAACTTAACCTCCGCTGTTCCACCCTTTAGTTTAGGCACAAAAGCTTCCCAAAAGTTAGAAAGTTTCGTATTAAACCTTAAAACCTTACCATTAACACTAGCAGAACAATTTTTCCCCTTAGCATAGCCTTCCACTATATCTCCCAATTTTCTCAACAAAACTGTATCAAACTTTCTCTTAAACTCTTTCCACTTAACAACCAAATTTTCACCAACCAAATCCAACTGCAACGGCAATTTTATACCTTTAGCTGCCTTGTTCCCCTTTCTAATCTCAATAGTTGCATTATTAAAATAAATGGATGCTCCTACCAGTTTAAAAGCCTTGAATTTAGGGGATATAGTAACAGTAGAAACTTGCAAATTTTTAAACTTAAAATCTTGTATAACTAGGCTGTAATAATCAGTTACATAAGCCTTTTTAAACTCAACACCTTTGGTTTTCAGATAGTAATTTATGCCCGCTTCAATCAACCTCTTGTGAGCCAATAAAATAGAACCCAACAATGAAATCAAAATTAAGACAGCTATACTAAAAAACCAAACCAAGCTCCTTAAGCTTTTATTCTTCTTCACTTTTTTTCCCATATCCAAATTATAACACTTTAAATAGTAAATCCCCAGTTCAAACTCAGGAAATTGACATTATTTTAACCTCAGGAGTTATCGTTATTAGTATAAGGATTTTTTGCAGAACGATAAGCTTTATGAAAAGGACAATACATTTCACCTTTATCAGTATCAAATTGATACTTAACTTGACTAGAAATAGGGCACTTTAAAATGTGCTTTATATAACCAAACTTCAAAAGATATTCCATTTCAGTTTGAGTAATATCAACCTTTCCAGCGCTATCATCCCAACAAGCTTTTTTAATATTGGCTGGAATATCACTCTCACCTTCATCGTGCTCAGACGCAACATTATCCAAAGCTCCTTCCAGTGTCTTCATATTGCTCTGACACTTTCTCCATCTAGCAGATATTTGAGCCTTTTTGAATGAAGGAACAGCCAACGTTATTAACACTCCCAATATTGCTATCACTATCATCAATTCCATCAAAGTGAAAGCTCTCCTTAACACCCCTCTCACCTCTAATTATTTTTGCCTGTAGCTAAATTAAAAAACAGAAAAGGGGCCATCCCCTCTTAAGGAGACAGCCCCTTAAAAACTAAACATTTTTTCACTAACTACGGCGTATCCAGTGATTCTTTGGAGTCTTGTCACTTTGGCAAGCATCATGCGCCGTACATTTGCACTCTCCACTTGGCAAGTTATCTCCACTATTACAAGTCTCACTGCAACTTCCTTTATCCGAATTACAGTAAGCGTAATTATCATCCTTCTTAGGAGCATATGGACAATACAAAGCTTTCTTCAAGTAACCACCCTTCACAAGCGCATCAAATACAGCCTTCTTTAACTTCATAGCTGAATCACTTGGTGTATCGTAGCTATCTCCGCACTGACCACTAACATCATCCGCCTCAGACACACAAGAGTCAATTGCTGTTGCCAATGTGGACATGTTTGTCTGGCATGCACGCCACTTAGCTGACAAACGTACCTTTTTAAAAGATGGAACTGCCAATGTAGCAAGGATACCTATGATAGCAATAACGATCATGAGCTCCATCAAAGTAAAGGCACCCTTGCCTCTCTTTCTCAACATCATACGAATCACCTCCCCACAATTATTAATTTAATTCTGCACCATAAAACACAGCTATCAACCCTCCATTTATTTTAGACGCATCCTCTCCTATTAGGAACATTGCCCTTATTTTAACACATAATTCTACACATCCCAACTCATCAGCAATTTTTTAATCAAGTCCCCTTCAAATCCACCTTTCCCAATCAAAATTCAAACTATTAAACTGTTTCATATATTCAACTCTCTCTTGTTTCAACTCTTCAACCAATTTTTTCCATTCATTCTCCTCATAATAAGCACGAGGATCAAGTTCCATATCCACCCCTTCTACTTTCGCCGCTCTATAAGCTTTCCAAGTTTCATCGTATTCGTATTTTATCTCTTCCCTCAAAATTGCACGAATCAAGTAAGCACTTTCCTTTATTCCAATTTTTTTCAAAGGCTTAACTACCTCTCCATCTTTTTTCAGTTCTCCCATACCACCAGTATTGAAAAGGTAAACCTCAACTTTGTCACCAAGATTTTTCACAATATCATAAAATCTGTTACCTTCTTCCTCTTCCGCTCCCATAATAAAAGGATTCGTACCAACAACCCTTACACTTTGCCCTGCACGTGCAGGATCGGAAGCAGATGTCTCTATACTTTCCCCAAGCATGAAGTAAAGAGCTGACTGCTCTGGATTCAATTTTAAAAGCGGCGGTACAACCGTATTTCTACGAGTGATAAACAGCACAACCAATTTTTCAATCTGGGAAGCATCTAAATTTATAGTATCAGCCATATTTTCAATGTCAGAGGCAAGAACAATCCCGCGCCCATTTCCAGTTAAAGTCAAATCCTGAAATAACAATTCCCCATTCAGATCCACCAACACATTCTCAAAGCAAGCTCCAGGCTTAGTCGCAGCATCGTATATTACAGGCTGGCTCTCCCGCGTTAATCCATCAGTCTTTATGAAAAACCCAACCTCACTTCCCAAACATCCACCATCTTCTTTCAGAAACACTACGTCATCTTGAACTATACGCACATCCTCTCCATCCTCAAACATGTAGTGGTGATGAACTGAGTGGGTAGTTTTCCCAGTTCCAGATAAGCCAAATAACAGCATACCCTTAGTTTTTAAGCCATCCTTAGTTTTGGCTTTTATTATTTTAGAACCAGCGTGTAACCCAAGCATTCCCCGTTTTTTAGCATTGTACATAGCCATTCTCAAGAAACCTTTTTTCACTTCTCCAAAGTAATCAGTTCCAAAAACAAAAGTTATGTTCTCCTCAGCAAACACTAATATCTGTCTGTCCTTCTCCTGCCACTCAGGTAGCATTATTAATACGAACTCTGGAGAACCAGGAGCAACTTTAGCCTCACCCGGTTCAATCAACGTCTTAGCCCACATGTAAGCAAGACGAGCATACTCAGGCTTTCTCAAAGAAAAGAAAAAGTGGCATACAGGTGTAAACTCATTATTCTTACCCATAACACGCTTTATATAACCAAATCTTGTCTTAAGCGCATATTTTTTGAAAAGCTCTAGTGTTTTTCTGTAGCTGTTGTATATTTCCTCTTTTTGAGGCGAAAGTGAACGCTGTAGTTCTTTTGGAAAATACACCGTTTTAGCTGCACTTCTATTTCTAACCGAAGTATAAAAAACCCAGCTTCCATACTTTGAACGGATGCTTGCTCCCTTAAAAAGAGTCTCCAATTCTGCAATATCATACTCCTTAACCCGAACGTTTTCAAACATCCAGTCTTTAAGTTGAATCGCTTCTTTCCACTCTGTAAAGATCTTATCCATCCTTATTCCCCCTTTTGAATTATTTTTTCTTCCCAATAACAGGACTTTTTATGTAAAGAGGTCTGTTCACAAAAAATTTTACTTTATTCAAAATTTCCAAAACTTCAGATGGCCTAGGAAAGTCTCCTTTTTTGAACTCATAGCTTTTAATTCCTATACTATCCACCAAATCCAAAAAATAACTTTTTGAAGAACAAAGGTAGTATACACTGTCAACTCCTTTAAATGCAGCAAAAACATCCCCTTGATGAGCTGAAAAGTACACTGCAAATTTCAACTTTTTCTCACCTGATAAGATCTTTTCTTTTTCTTCAACAAAGTGAGCAAGTACTTCTAAAAGATTCAATCCATACCAAAATATATTATCCACCTTCTTAAAAGCCTTCATCAAAGAAAAAGCTACTTTTATTCCAGTAAAACTCCCTGGTCCTGCAATATAGTACACATCTAAACTATCCTCACAGCTGAGTATCTCCTCCATAAATTTCAAAAAATTTCCAACAACTTTAGAGGATCTATCCGCTAAAACTTCTGTTACAATCTCACCTTCTTTTTCAACAACAAACGCATTCGGAAAGTAAACCGTATTTAAAAAAACCCTAGAAGAACCTCTTTTATTGGCAAAATTAAGCACAACCAAGCACCTCACACAAAAACTTTAACTATGCGGGCAAAGCCATCCTCTGCTACCTCATCTTCCTCTAACTCTATGTTTACAACCGCATCAACTGCCAAATCAGCCTCTGGCCATTCTATAAACACCCACTCCCAATTATCCTCCATCACTTGAACATCTCCAACTCGATAAAAATCACAGTGTAAAATCCTGCCGTATGAAGTGCTCCCCAAAAAAGAAACACTACGTACTAGCTCTTCTCTCTCTCCTAAAATTCTAACAAAACAGCGCACTAACTCCGTTTTACCACTTCCTAATTCTCCTACCAATCCCACTAAAAAAGGACCGTTATCATCACCCGTTTTTAATCCCCTAAATATATCAAGTATTGCAGCAGCAATCTCTTCTGTATCCTTCAAGCCTCTGCTTTTCGCTGTGTATACGGGGGAATTCTTAACTTTCGACGATACTTTGCTACGGTTCTTCTCGATATCCTAATCCCCTCCTCTTTTAAAATCTTAGCAATTTCAGAATCCGAAAGAGGATTAGACTTGTCCTCATTGTCAACAATTTCACGAATTCTCTTCTCAATCTCTTTCTGACTTACACCTTTCACACCATATACAAAAAAATCACGCAAATTCATTATTCCACGTGGGGTTTTAACCAACTTATTTTTAACAAGTCGAGAAATTGTTGAGGGCTCAACTTCGAAAGCCCGCGCAATCTCCGTCATTGTAAGTGGCTCAAGCTCTCCTTCACCCTCTAAAAACTTTTTTTGGCGAACAACTATGTACTCACCAACCTTTTTTAAAAGCTCATATTTCCTCTTTATAGCATCTATTATCATTCTAGCTTTCTTTATTTGATTACGGATATATCTCTTTTGTTCTTCAGAAACAGCAGGATCGTCAACAAGTGATAGATAAGCATTGGATATTGTTATGTTTGGTACATTGTGCAGCTCCACCTGCCACCCCTTATGAGGATCTTTTTTAAATTCCATGTCTATTCTTGTCGTTTTGAGTTCATTACTTGCAGGTTCCAACATAACGTACGGAGTCATATTATTTGCAACGTATTCTTTTATCTCTTCTATCTTTTCAAGCGGAATTCCAAATTTTTTTGAAAACTCCTCAGGCTTCTCAAGCGCCAATTCTACATTTTCTATGAACGTCAAAACCTCAGACGGCGCTTCTTTCGCAATTGCTTGAAACTTCAGCATCTCCCGCCAATTCAGAGCGCAAACCCCCGGTGGATCAAGAAGGGCAATCTCTTGACGAACCTTCTCAACAAGCTCAGGATTCACATCCAAATATTTCGAAACCTCTTCTACACTGATAGGTAAAAATCCCTTTTCATCTGCCGAATATATAAGAAACTCCGCAATTTTTAGCTTGATAGGATCATCTTCCATCATTGAATACTGTTCAAATAACTTGGCACGTAAATTCTCACTCTCCTGAGAAATCCTCTCCCAATTCTCAGGCTCGCCTCCACTTGATACAAATTCTATTCCCGAAAAAAAACTGGGATCTCTTCTTATCTCTTCCTGCAACTCTGCCCCACTTTTTTCCAATAAATCAACAAAAAAGCGTATCTTAGGATAGAGTTTTAACCTAAGCTTCAACTCAGGCTTCAAATCTGGTGTAACCTTCGCCTCCACCATAAGCAACTCCTCACTGACAATTCAACACATTTTCTTATTCAACAGTAACACTCTTTGCCAAATTTCTTGGTCTATCTGGATCAAGTCCCCTCTCAATTGCACAGTAGTAAGCAAAAAGCTGCAATGCAACAACGTTGACAACAGGTGAAAAAATTTCTGCAACTTCTGGCATAACTATGACATCCTGAACCTTATTCATAAGACGCCTATCATCCTGACTTATTAAAGCAATCAATCTTCCCTCGCGAGAAAGCACTTCTTCTATGTTGTTGATCATCTTCTCATAAACGCGTGATTTCGTAGCTATGGCAAAAACAGGCATCTTATCATCTACAAGAGCAATCGGTCCGTGCTTCATCTCACCCGCTGGATAAGCTTCAGCGTGTATGTAAGAGATTTCTTTAAGCTTCAAAGCTCCTTCCATAGCAACAGGCCAATTTATACCACGTCCCAGATACATAAAGTGGGAAAAAGAGGCGAACTTTTCTGCCATAAAGGCAATCTTTTCCTCAGCTGTTAACACTGTATCTACAAGTTGGGGAACAAACGCTAATCCTGATAATATATTCTTCAAAACCTCTGTACCCCTTGGATCACTCTTTGCCGCCAACCACAAGGCAAATAGATAAAGCACTGTTAACTGACTGGTAAAAGCTTTCGTAGAGGCAACGCTTATTTCAGGACCCGCTCTCGTATAAAGTGCAACGTCTGCATCACGACTCATAGTGCTCCCTAAAACGTTCACAACTGCCACTGTCTTCAATCCAGCACGTTGAATCATATGCATTGCAGCCAATGTATCAGCAGTCTCTCCAGACTGAGATATCAACAAAGCCATTCCCCTATCATCCCAAACCACATCGCGATAACGAAATTCACTAGCTATGTCAACTTCAACCGGAATCTTGGCAAGTTTTTCTATAGCGTATTTACCTACTAATCCTGCATGGTAACTTGTTCCACAAGCCACAATATATATGCGTGATGGCAGCTCTTCACCAAGCAATTCATCAAGTTCAGGCAGAAAAACCTCTCCATCTTTTATACGTCCACGCATTGTATCCATTATGGCGCTGGGCTGCTCGTGAATTTCCTTCAACATGTAGTGAGGATATCCACCCTTTTCCGCCATCTGAGCTGACCACTGTATCTCCAAAACTTTGTAATTCACAAAATCACCAAATATGCTCTTCACAACAACTTCATCAGGAGTAATTTTTGCAATCTCAAAGTCATTCAAAACAACAACCCGTCTAGTATAGTTCAACACAGCTGGTATATCAGAAGCTATGAAGTTTTCAGCTTCCCCAACACCAATTATCAAAGGACTTCCCCGACGTGCAGCGTATATCGCATTTGGCTCATCCTTGAATATGACTCCAACTGCGTAAGCACCATCAACTTTACGCATTGCGGCAACTACCGCTTCAAATTTTTCAAGTCCCTCTTTCAAAAAATCCTCTATCAGATGAACTATGACCTCTGTATCGGTATCAGACTTGAAGACATGGCCTTTAGAAGCAAGTTCTTCACGCAGCTCCTCATAATTTTCTATTATTCCATTGTGAACTAACACTATACTTTCAGTACAGTCAGTATGAGGATGCGCATTGGTAACTGTGGGCTTTCCATGCGTTGCCCATCTTGTATGTCCAATTCCAGCTCCCTTTATTTCACCAAAGTCTATAGCGCGCTCTAAATCTCGAACTTTTCCCTTAACCTTCTTCAAATAAAGTTTTCCATCATTCGATACCACCGCTATCCCAGCTGAATCGTAACCCCGGTACTCTAGGCGATATAACCCCTCTAAAATCACTGGAACCACTGATCTTTTCCCCACGTACCCAATAATTCCACACATCCTCTCCACCTCTTGAAGCAAGCATTATAGATTTCATTCTCCAAACAGCACTTGCCATTCCCTCAATAACAGCAGCAGCCACTATACTGTGACCAATGTTTAACTCCTCTATTTCATAAATTTTAGCAATTGGAACCACATTCTCGTAATTAAGCCCGTGTCCTGCCGCAACTTCCAAGCCAAGCTCTGCTGCAAAGTACGCTGCCTCTTTTATACGCTCTAACTCTTTTTCTTGCTCTTTACCACGAGTATCCGCATAACGCCCCGTGTGGAGCTCTACTGCCGTAGCCCCCGCCTCTTGAGAAGCTCCAATCTGTTTTTTATCCGCTTCTATAAAGAGCGACACTTTTTTCACACCTGCAGTAAATAAACGATCTATAACTTCCTTAATTCTTTCAAAATTTCCAACAACATCTAGTCCTCCTTCAGTTGTCAACTCTTCTCTTCTCTCTGGAACAAGAGTACAACAGTCTGGAACAATACCCTCTGCAATCTTGACTATATCTTCATTAACCGACATTTCTAAATTCAAATATGGTACAAGTCTTCTCATAACATATACATCATCATCTTGAATGTGACGTCTATCCTCCCTCAAATGAACAGTTATCAAATCCGCCCCTGCATCGAGAGCAATCATAGCAGCCTCAACCGGATCCGGATAATTTGTAAGACGCGCCTGCCGGAGCGTTGCTACATGATCCACATTGACACCGAGTCTTATGTAACCGTAATCCATTTTCTCACCCCCTATATCAACTTACCATTGTAGAAATTCAGCTTAGCTCCATTCACAAGCCTATACTTATTTTTACCAAATGTAAGCAAGCCCGTTCCTTCAAGACATTCAACTTTCACCCTTAAGCCGTCCACTTTCAAAACAAACTTCCCCTTTCCAAGGAGAGCCCTTCCTTCAGGATACAAAAACACTGTTACAGGAAAACTATCACTCTTAACTTTAATAGTCGCAACACCATTAACTAAACCAAAAGTATTGTAATACACGTACAGTATCTCCCCATCAACATATAGACTATACTTAGAAGAGATAAGATTGAAATCTCCACTTACATATGAACCAAACCTTAAAGTAGGCACAACCTTGCCTTCAAATTTTATAACGAATTTCCCTTTCAATTTAGTGCTGTGTATTCCTATTTCATTTAATTTTGCATAAATCGAACTCTTGAATATTCCCCAAATCAAAAAAAGCATCACAAGTAAAATAAATCCAGCACTTAAACAATAAAAAAACACCTTCTTCTTCCAACGGAAATTCTCTTCCAACCAAACCTTAACTTTTCCTTCGTAAAATTTTCTCTTCTTTTTTAAATTCGGATAGCTTAAAAGCTTGAATTTTGCAACTCTCAAATCCATCCTCATCACCATGCTGTTATTTCAACTCAAAGTATGGTTTAAATCCAGATATATCAAGTATCTTCTCTAACTCTTTTCCAACTCCTACGAGAACAACTTTCCCTCCACCAAGAGCAGCCACTCTCTTTCTTATCCACAACAACACTCGTAAAAAAGCACTTGAAGCATACGTCACACCTGTCAAATCTAATTCCACATTTTTTCCGTCTTTTCCCTTCAATAACTTCTCCACATCTTTTTTTAACTCTTCCTCCATTTTCATAACCTCATAGGCATCTAAACGACCATCTAATTTAAATTTACCGTTAACTACGCCATTATATCCCATCAGTTTCAACACCACCCAATTTCTTTCTGTAAACAACCATATCTCTCAAAATTTCAGGATCCAAAATATAAAAATCCTTATTTTTTCCCAAAAAAGCTGGAACCGTAACTTTAATCTTTAAACCTTCCCTCTCTAGAAAACTCAATATATACTCTGCCACCAATTGATCTTCCGATGAATTTGCAAATCCTAAGAAAACCTCCTTAATCCCCGCATTTTGCACAACTCTCTTTAAGGAACTAACCATAGAATATAAATACTCAGGATCAGCAAACCTTTCCTCATCAACCAAAAAAGGCCTAAATGTAAAAACTTCAACTATCAAATCAACCATGAGCTGATCCTTCAAAACAGCTACTACTTCACTCTCTATATCACAATAAGAGCATCTATTTCCACGATTATAGCATCCACAAACCTCACAGCGTTTAAATTCCCTTAAAAAATCAACTAACGTTTCAAGTGTTTGAATGGCCGGTTCATTTCCCACCAAATCATAACAGAACCTTAAGCTCGTCTTGTAACCAAGAGTAGTGGTGGCTGCAACCCTATAAGCAAGACTCAATAATTCCTTATGCCTCCTTTTCACACAACCTCACCACAACTTTTTCAGCCAATCTCCTTCCCAAAGCAAATTTGTTGCCATCATGCAAATTCTCTATCAAAACAGGTCCTAAAACTGGTCCAATTTTCACCACCTTAAGCCTAACTCCAACACCTATTCCCATATTCTCCAGGCGCAGTCTAGCATTCGGTCCAGCGTTAAAACCTATAACTTCCACACACTCTCCCTCTCTAACATCCAATAAGCTATATCCCCCAAGTTTATTCAGCCTATCCATTTTACTCCTCATAGCCTTATCATCCTCCTTTCACTTAATTTTATCCTATCTATTTCCGAAAAGCTATTTTAGGAACGGGAGGGAGGAGAATGAAGATTGAGTTCAGATTTGAAACATTCGTTGTAATAGTCCTTGCAATAATGCTCCTATTCACCATAAGCTGCATATCACCTTCAAAATCCATTACGGAGCTAAATCCAGAAGATCCATCTATACCAAATGGAGAAACTCCAGAGTATGCCGCAGCATTTAATGAAGCAAGAAGTTATCTTGAAAGTGGAAACTACTCAGCAGCTGCCACTAAATTCGCAAGCGCTTACGAAATTGCCAGGACTGATATCGAAAAAGAGAGATGTAGCATTGGAGTTGTATCAAATCTTCTTAGAATTCCTGGTGTAAATCCAGATGATGAGCAGGTAAAGACATGGTTAGCAAAAGCGGAAAAACATGCGACAAAATCCGAAACTCTACCAGAGTTAAAAGTCCTCAAATCATTCGTAAACCTTGCAGACGGGAGATTATCCCCAGACATCAATGACGTCACTCTATACTCATCAGATATACTGGCAATAACTGCTGGAGAACTTTACGCTTACCAAGCGCTCATAAGTTTTCTCTCAGGAGATAGAGTAGCAGCCAGTACAAAGCTTTCTCAAGCACTATCTCTTGAACCAGCAAATCCTGTTGTTCTAAAAATTGCATCCACTTTAAGAAGCCTTGGATTGTAAATTTAACAAGGCAAGGTGTGCGATATGATATTTATACTGTTTATACTAAGTGCTTTGATATACCTATCATTGCTGAATACCTATATGGCTCTTTTTTGGATGGCCACACTGTTTCCAATTGCTTTGTCCGTCTCTACTATGTACAAAACATCAAATCTCGACAACTTTTTACCCGTTCTTATCATTCTTAGCACACCTTTTGCCGCCTCAATAACTGGCTCTCCTTTCCTCTTCTACACATTCTTACTTGTAGGTTTACCTCTTCTTCCTCTAACATACAACCCCATAAACACACTGCTATTTTCACTATTCAACATCGTATGGTTTTCTATTTCCCATTTTATCATCCTAAGCATGCTACCTGTAATCAAGTTATCTTAGGCTCTATTCCTCTCCACCAGCTACTTTCAACTCATCCTTATTGGCTATTTCAATAACCCTCTTAACCATTGAAGATACAAGAATTAAATCCCAGATAAATACAACAAAAGCAACGACTGTAGCTCCTATCAAGAAACCATGAAACAAATGTTGCAAAACTACTGCTGACGTATTCATAAACACCTTCTGCCCCAATC
>JAMOTN010000064.1 GCA_027062325.1 bacterium | reverse complement strand
AAAGAGACCGTATGGAATGATTTTGGTATCGGGACCAACAGGATCTGGAAAGACCACCACTCTTTATTCTGCTCTTAACACTATTGCATCTCCTGAGGTTAAGGTTATCACAGTTGAAGATCCGGTTGAGTATCAATTTGAAGGTATACAGCAGGTTCAAGTGCACATAAACAAAAATGATCCATCAAGAAGTTTGACGTTTGCTTCGGCTTTGCGTTCTATTTTGCGTCAGGACCCGGATGTTGTTATGCTTGGAGAGATAAGAGATCCAGAAACTGCAGAAATTGCGGTGAAAGCTGCTTTGACGGGACACTTAGTTTTTTCTACTGTTCACGCAAATAATGCTGTTGATGTTATTGGACGTATGGCAAACCTTGGAATAGAGCCTTATCTTGCAGCGAGTGCTTATAACCTTTTGATGGCTCAACGTCTTGTTAGAAGAATTTGTGAAAATTGTAAAGAGGAGATAGATCCTCCAATTGATCTGCTAGAATTTGCAGATATTCCCAGAAATCTCTGGGAAGGCCATAAGTTTTATAAGGGAAAAGGTTGCGATAAATGTGGTGGAACTGGTTACAAAGGGAGAGCTGCAGTTCATGAAGTCTTAGAAGTTGACGAAGAGATTAGAGAGATGATAGCAGCTGATGCTTCTTTATATGAGGTTAAAAAGAGGGCTGTTGAGAAAGGTATGAAAACTTTGAAAATGTCAGCTTTTGTTAAAGTTACTAAAGGAATAACAACAATGGAAGAGCTTATAAGAGTTACGCTTGATTAATTTATTGGAGGGATTGGTAATTTAATGACAGAAGTTGTGGTGGATGTTGGAAGTTGGGCTTTTAAGGTTGTATGGCTCAAGGAGATTGATTGGGCAAATAAGAAGATAATTTTAAAGGATTACAAGATATATCCTGTTGGGGAGGGAATATTTGGAAAAAGTTATAGCGAGAAGGCATTGATGCAGCCTGATACTTATGCTCAATATGTTAAGGATTGTGTTAAAAATTTTGGAATAAGCAATAGCTATACATTCCTTCTACTTCCGTCTTATTTTTCTCGTTATGCTGTAAGGGTTGTACCTGCTAAAGTAGAGGATATGGTTGATCAAATGGTTGAAGATCAGTTGAGGGAATTGCCGCTTATTCCGGTGGGACCTGAAAAACAGATAGTAAAGTGGCAGATAACTGAACGCGGAAAAATTTTTAGAGTTTTTATGGCCTCTATTCTAACCGATAATTTTTATGATTTAGTCAAACCGTGGGCAGAGGCTGGTGTTTGTTTAACAGGGGTTGATTTTGATACTTTTAATTTAACCAATTTTGTAGATATTTTTACTGTGAAAGATGACTATAAGCAGGATTTAACGTTGGTAGTTCATGTTGGAGCTTCAGATGCTATAATTCAAATTTATCACAACAATTCTTTAAAATCTTCTGATCAGATAACAATTACTTTGGGGGATAAGCAGCAAGCTTCTCCTGCAGGTTACACTGTTACCAAGCTTCTTATGGATGGAAGAAAGTTGAATTATCAGGAAGCGGAGAAGTTTAAAAAAGAAGCGAATATTATTCCAGATGATTTATCTAAAACCAATCCAAATTTTGAGATGATAAGAGGAGTTCTATATGGTTTTTTGACTTCTCTTAACAACATGATAGATAGAAAGCTTGCTTCTTTACGTTTGGATGTAAGCAAAGGATATCTCATTATGACAGGTGGAGGTTCTATTTTAAAGAATTTTAAAGAGTTTGTAAAAAAGAATTGGTACTTTAAACCTGTAGAGCTTTCAGAAATTTGGGAAGTAGTAAAGGAAAGTGGGGAAAAAGTACCGGATGATGATGTTGCTATACTTGCCCCTGCTTTGGGGGTGCTTCTCAGATGAAGTTGAGATTAGATTTTCTGGATGAAAAATACAAACCACTAAAGAGGGATTGGAGACTGATAGTAGGAGCTATACTGATACTCATACTTTCAGGAGTGTATTTTTGGGGAATAGGTGAGATTTTTAAGAAAAAGTTGGCGAGTATAAAGCAGGTTCAGAAGAATAAATTGCAGGAATTAGATGATAGAATTGCAGCAAAGCAAAATGAAATTGCCTCGTTAAAAAATCGTTTGAAGTTTTCACTACTTGATAGAAAGAGGATAAAAGAGCTTAATCAACAGATAGTATTTTTTAACTTGATATTTGAGAGGGGATTTTCGTGGTTTGAATTTTTTACCATATTGGAGAAGGCTGTTCCTAGGGGAGTTTGGATAAGAAATGTCAAGTTTGAGGCAAAAAGGACAGGGGGACTACACGTAACGTTAGACTGTGAAGCTTTGGAAAGCTTTTTAGCTCCTCAATTTTTAAAAAATTTACTGCAACTTTCTCAAATAAAGGATCCTTTCCTTTCAAGTGTTACTGTAGATGAGAAAACCTATGGGAGTGTTTTTACAATTTCCTTTGATTTTGTTCCCTTCCAAGCTTTAATATTAGAGCCTGATGATGTTACTTTGAAACCAGGGGAGATAGTGGAATTTAATGTAAAGGCTATAAACTTTGAGAAGGAAATAATAAATGAGGTTAAAGTTGATGTCAGCTGGCAAGTTCGTGGTAATGCTGTAAAGCTCATAGGTGATGGAAAGGTGAAGGCTGTTGCAACTGGAGAAGCATTTGTTATCGCAAGTTGTATGTATGGTCGTGTGTTTGGTGAAGCGGTTGTAACTGTTAAGGATAAAAAGAAGAATGCTGATAGCAAAAAATTGAAAAATGCTACAAAAGCTGCGAGGAGAAGTAGAAGATTGATGAGGAAAAAAACAATTAAAAGAGGTGGAAGATAGAATTGAGAACCAGAGTTGTTAGTTTGATAGAGAGAATTGCTTTTATATCGATTATTTTGGCAGCTCTTGGAGCTGATGCTTGGTGGTTTTATGTAAAGTGGAGTCACTATCAGAAGAAATATGCGGAGTTTCTTGAACAAAAAAGAGCTTTTGAAAAGGAAATGGCTCAAAAGCAGCAGCAGCTTGCAGTTTTGGAAGAAGAAGTAAAAAAATTAAAGATACAACTAGAAAAAAAGAAGAGAGAGGAAGAGTTGAAAAGTAAAGAATATGAGAGAAGAATGAAAGAGCTTAGTAAATACTTAGCCTATCTCCCACCAGAGACAGTATGGCCGGATTTGATAAAAAAGATTCAAGTATGGGCTTTGAAGTTAGGACTAAATGTTTCTAAAGTTGTTACGGAAAGTGGTTTTCAAAAAGATGAATTTGCAACTTTGGCAAAGTTATATCAGGTTTGGAAATTTAAAATAACGGTTAAGGGAGACTATATAAAAGTCATCGAATTCTTGTGGTTTTTGGAGAACATGATAAATTTGAAAGATCCTATAACTGGTAAAGTTTGGAAAGCTATAATAAAGATGGATTCAAATTCCTTGACAATAGACAAGCTAGATCCAGATAGTGATACAATAACGATTACCTTGCAACTCCTTAGTTTCTTCCGAAGGATTAACAGATAGGAATTGTTTGAAGGGGTGTTGTGGTGAGTTTATGAAAATGCGTAGTTTAGTATGCTTTTTATTAGTGTTGTTACTTTTAGCTATAACAGGTTGTGGTAAAAAGAAGGAGGAGAAACCTGTATCTTCAGCTTATGCCAATCTTTTTAAAAAGAGGTCGGGTGGTGGAGCTAAAAAGGCAACTGCGCATTCAAAAAAAAGAACAGCTCCTTCTCGTAGGAAAAAGGTTGTAAAAAGAAAGGGAAAAACTCCTGCTTCCAGTGGAACTACATCTTTACAAGATAAGGGAACGCAGGGATTTAGTTTGTTGATGAGATTGAAGAGTGTTTCAGATAAGAAATTAGAAAGGTTAAATGTTAACCCCGTGTATTTTGAACTACTTTTTAAACAGGGGTATGTGACTCCTCCAAATTTGAGTGGTGTAAGGAACGTTTTTAGAGATGTTAAAAAGAATCTTAAGCTCAGGGAAGAAGCAGAGAAGATAATAGAGGAAGTTTCTACGTTATTAGAAGATATAAATAAACTTGGAGAAGATAAATATCAAAAAACAACCTATAAGAAAGCGAAGAAAAAATTTGAGGAGGCTAAGAAGGCTTATGAAAATCTAAATTATTTAAAAGCAATAGCTTTGCTAAAGGAATCCAAACAATTGGCAGAGCAATCTGTAGCTTTGGAATACAGGGCAGAACTAGGAATTACAACTACTTCTACTAGTGTTGGGGGGGCTACTCAAGGTAGTAGCAGTTCAGGTTTTACTACAGCAGGTTTAATTGCTAGTAAAAATTTTATCTATTATGGTTATTATTACGCTAAGGGTGGAATGAGAGCTTTTATCGGCATAAAAGATGCAGCGGGAAAACTTAAGAGTACCGATGTGGTAGGAAAAGGTGATTCAATCAATATTGAAGTTAAGAACGGGGTGTATGTTAGTTACAAAGTTGTTGATTTAACGCCTGATGAGATAGTTTTGAAAAGTAAGTCTGGAATTCTGAAGATAAAGATAGCAAGGCTAAAGCCAATAAAAGTTCAGGAGGAGAGGGTAGAAATAAAACGTCAAGATGTAACCATAATTTCTACTGCCACAGAAGAGACAAAGAAAGAGAATGAGAAGAAGTAAAAGATATTGTATCTTTTGTGAAAGTGGGTGATTTTGCAATAACTACGCGTCCTATCCTCCTTGTTTTTCAATATCTTTTATTATTTCTTTTATCATCTCACGATGTTTCTCTTTTAAATTTTTAGGAATTTCTATTTCCACAACTACAAACATATCACCGCCATTTATTCCAAGGCCGGCTAGACGCAACTTTTGCCCCGGTTGAATACCTGCAGGAACCTTAACTTTGACTGTTTTTCCGTGAGGAGTTTCAACTTCTATTACAGTGCCAACAATTGCTTTCAATGCGTTGATTTTATATGTTGTATATATGTCGTTTCCGACTCTTCTGAAACGGGAATCTTTCTTAACAAATACTTGAAGTCGCACACCAAGTTTTGGCAGTCTCAAGATCTGACCTTCACGTACTCCTGCAGGAATTCTAACCTTTACTCTTTTTGTTTGTGTAACTACTCCTCTCCCCCCACAAGTTTTGCATGGATTGGTATTTATAAGCCCTCGACCTCCACAACGAGGACAAGTTGATTGCATAAAAAAATTTCCTGTATTTTTAGAGATAAATCCGGTTCCATTACAGACAGGGCACTTGATATCTTTACCACCAGGTTCTGAGCCTGTTCCGTGACATACCGGGCATATCGTTTCATGGGTTATTGGAACTTCGATAACTCCGCCCTTTACAGCAACTTCAAATGGAACTTCAACTTGATATACAGGGGTTTGAGTGCGTTTAGAAGATCGCGTCCTCTGTTTTTTGCCAAAGTCAGAGAAATCAAAGAAACTTGAGAATATATCGCCAAAGTCAAATCCAAAGTTATCAAAATTGAAGTCGAAATTTGCTGATTGTGATGCACCAAACCCTGAAAAACCTTGGGTTCCAGCAGAACCAGAACCAAAACCTCCAAAGTTCCAAAATTGCCCTTTTCTCATGGCATCGTACTGCTTTCGCTTTTCTGGATCTGACAAGACTTGATAAGCTTCATTTATCTCTTTGAATTTTTCTTCCGCTTCCTTTGATTTATTCATATCTGGATGATATTTTTTAGCCAAGCGTCTGAATGCTTTTTTGATTTCATCTTGAGTTGCATTTTCAGATACGCCTAGTATCTTGTAATAATCTTTAATATTTCCAAGATTCAAGTCCAACACCTCCAATTTTAAAATTAGCAGCCACTAAAAGTAAATGCTAATAACCATAATATATTTTAACAGAATGGGTAACTTTTGAAAAGAGTAAATTTTAAATGAATAGTTTTGAATATGGTTTTAGAAGAGTGGGATATAATAGTTGAAGATGGGGGTGTATACTTGGGAGGTGTATAAATGAGGAATTTTTCAGGGCAAATTGTTTTTAGAAAAAAAAGAGCCGGAGTTTGGTTTTACTATGTAGAGACAGAAGATGGAACTTTTGAGTTTACTTCTTCCCAAAAACTCAGTTTGGGGGGATGGGTTCGAGTTGTAAAAGGAAAACTGGTTGAATACTTAGATGACCACTTAGATGTTTTAAAAGCTCTTAATTGTGTGGAGGATGGAGCAGAACGGTGAAAGACTTGCTTGTATTCGATAAAGGTGGAAGTTATTTGAAGGTTGCTTACTTTGCTGCTGGGAATCTTGAATGGATTAAGATGATCCCGGTCACAGATGCTGGGTTTAGTACGGAGGAAGAAGATTCTAAAAGTGAGAAGAGCTTGGGAATCTCCAGATTAAAGAAGTTTTTGGAAGGAAAATTAGATCTGGAGTTATCAAATGTGGAGATGAAACTTGTTCAAGAATTCCCATCTAGCATTTTAGAAAAAATGGGAATAAACGGTGTGTACGAAACTATGGGGGGAGATAGAGTATGCGATATTTTAGGGGCTGTGCTGAAAATGAAGCTTGAGGAATCTTTCATTATAGTTGATGCAGGGACAGCTATAACTGTGGATGTAGTAGTTGCCGTGCGAGAGAAAAGTGGATTTTTTTCTTACAAAGGTGGAAATATTCTACCGGGTTTAGCTTACGTGAGTAATTTTTTCAAAGGACATCGACTGTTGGCTAATTTTTTAAGCGATCAACTCGGTATTTCTGATAAAAATGCTTTATTGGGAATGACTACGGAGTGGCAGGTTAATTGGGGATATATTGCCTCTATTTGTGCTTACATTAATTTTTTGATGAAAAAATTCAAAGTGATGAATGTGATTTTTACAGGTGGAGATGGAGCTAAATTGTACAATTTTTATAAAAAATTTTATTTAAGCAAATGCAATGAAGAGGACTCTTTTATTTCCTGTGAACCTTATTTAGGGATTTGGGGAGTTTACCTGTATTATTTTAATTAGAAGAAATTTTAAGTTTGGCATTAGCGTTCGGTTGATATTATCTGAATTTTGTTTATCACGTTTTCCATATTGCCTTTTTTAAGTATGACAGAAAATGTATAAAGCGAATTTTTAGTTATGGCAAGTTTCATATCTTTTGAAACTAGCCATGTGTCTCCAAACTTAGAAGTAATTTGATTGAAAGCTTGGTTTTGAAAAAAAGTCTTATCTTTTTGTGAAATTTTCAGCATTGCAACTTCCGTAGAGGAGTCTAATATCCACACTTCTTTACTGGATTTCCAATTTCCTTTTAAAATACAACCAGTTGCTAGTAAATCGCATTCTTGAACTTCTGTTGTTGGAGTAATGTATTTTACTACTTCTGAAATTTTGACAAAACTTGGTTGAGGGATAAACATTCCATCTTCAATAGAAACCACTGCCTGATACAGGGAATTTTTTCTGACAAGGACGACCTCTTGAGAGACTGGATCAATTGAAAAAGTCCAGAGTCTATTTGGGATTTGATAAGGAATGTCAGCAACTTTTATTACACGAGGAGTAAGAAGTACCGAGTCACTTTTTGAAAGGAGATAGGAACTGGGAACTACTTTTGTCAACTTTTCAGGCCAAAGTTTAAATATTTTATTTGCAAGTTCTACGTCTCCTATCCTTTTGAAAAAGATAAATAGAGCAAATTGTTCTATCTCATCTGTTGGGTTGGAGGAAAGCAGTGAAATTGCATTCAAGAAAGCTTTTGAGTTTTTCTGAACTAAGCGATAGGCTAAAAAGAGAGCAAATTTTGATTTTTTAGCAAGTTTTAGAAGTTTTTTCTTATAAAGTTTTCGTTCTGCTTTGGAAAGTTTGGCAATCAAGTAGTACTTTAGAGCCTTTTGGGACTCAGTTGAAGTTTTCGCATTTTTTAGTTTTTCAAGAGACGAATTTGTAAGTAAAAATTGGATAAAAGAGATTGAACTTTTAATATTAGTCTTTTGGTCATTGGAATTTTGGGGACGATAATCGGTTTCATTTTTTTTAGTTGTTTTTTTTACTTGCTGCTTTTCAGTCGTATATTTCTTGGAGGAGTGAGTGGAAGTTTTGTGAGTTTTGGCAATAGCTTTAGGTTTTTGTTTTTCTTGAGGATTACCCTTTTTTTCTAGGTTTGCCAGATTTACTTTAACTTCGGGAGAACCACAGGCTGTTATCAGTAGAGTAAGAGTTGTGAATACAGCCAAAAGCGGTAGTTTAGAATACACAGTTATAAACCTCCTCATTTTAACTAAAATATTTCTTCATAAACCAAAAGTTTTCTCCGTTTATGTGCTCATACTTGAACTCATCTATCAATTTCTTTACAAAGTACAATCCTAATCCCCCTATTTTTCTTTTGCTGAGCGGAAGGGAAAGATCAGGAGAAGTGTCTAAAATATGTTTGGGAACCTCTTCCCCATCATCAATTAAAATGGAAAATACTGTCCACTTACGATTCTCCTCTCTCAACTCAAACTCCAACTTTATATAACTTGCTTTGGAGTATTTTACTATGTTAACTAGTATCTCTTCCAATGCAATGATAAATTCTCCTAAATTTTCAGATGATTTTACAAAGCTTCTAATGGTTGCTTCTACCTTCTCCAAAGCAGTTGAAACTTCTTCCAACTTTGGTTTGAGAAATAACTCTGTTCTCATTTGCATATCCATCAAAATTGATTATACTTGATAATATGATTAGTGCAATTGGTAGGACAACGAGGATTTTTCTTAAAGTAATGTGGGACTTTTTTACATTGCGCTGGGAGTATAAAGAATTCTGGCGCAACTTGATAAGAGTTGGGGTTGAATCGTGGTTAGTTGTTCTTATTACGGGAACTTTCGCAGGAATGGTTTTGGTAGTTCAAACAGGCCATGAGTTTCAGAAAGTTGGAGCTTCAGGTTACATTGGCGGAGTTGTAGCTCTTGCTTTGGCAAGAGAGTTGGCTCCTGTTTTGACTGCAATGGTTATAGCAGGAAGGATAGGAAGTGCTTTTACTGCTGAGATTGGTAGTATGAAGATTACAGAACAGGTTGATGCTTTAAGGGTCATGGCTGTTGATCCAGAAAGTTACCTTGCGGTTCCCCGTACTCTTGCTCTCATGTTCATGCTGCCAATATTGACTTTTTACTCATTTACTGCTGGTTTAATTGGCGGAGCATTTGTTGCAGTTAAGTCGCTTGGGTTAGAGCTAGTGACTTACACAGAGAGTATAAAAAGACTCTTAATGCAAAAGGATATAATTTTGTCGTTGGTTAAAGGAGCGGTTTTTGGGATTTTGATAGGAGTTGTTAGTTCTTACAATGGACTTGAAACAGAAGGTGGTGCTATGGGTGTTGGAAAGAGGACCACAGTTTCGGTTGTTGCTGCTATTATATCCATCCTTGTAGCCAATTATTTGCTTACGTTGTTTTCTCTCGTTTTCTATTGATGGAGGGTGAGAAAGGTTTAGATGGAGAATGTGATTTTAAGAGGTGAAGATATCCATAAGAGTTTTGGACAAAAGGAAGTTTTGAAGGGAATAACAATTGATATCAGGAAAAGTGAATTGTTAGTGATAATGGGACCATCTGGTTGTGGAAAGAGCGTTTTAATAAAAAATTTGATAGGTCTTATGAAGCCTGATAGGGGGCGCATATTTTTTGAAAATGAGGAGGTAACAAATTACACGGAAAAGGAGTGGTTTAAAGTAAGGCCCAAATTAGGAATGTTGTTTCAGGGAGGGGCGTTATTTGACTATATGACAGTATTTGAAAATGTTGCTTTTCCGTTGGAGAGAAGAGGTGAAAGATTTAATGCTATAAAGGAAAAAGTTCATTGGATACTCAAGAAATTAGGATTGGAAGGAACTGAAAATCTCATGCCAAATGAGTTATCCGGTGGTATGAGAAGGCGTGTTGCCCTTGCCAGAACTTTGGTGGCGAATCCTTTGCTGACGTTTTTGGATGAGCCAACTACAGGTTTGGATCCTGTGACAACTGCTAATATTGACAAATTAATTCTTTTCTTAAAAAAAGAATTTGATACGACGTTTGCGGTTATCACTCATGATGTTAAAAGTGCTTTTAGAATAGCTGATAGAATAGTGCTTTTATTTGGTGGTAATATTGTATTTGATGGGACAGTTGATGAAATGAAAAGATCAGATAATCCCTATGTTCGCCAGTTTGTTGAGGGGAAAGCAGAAGGACCTATGAAAATTGAGGTGTAGAAATATAAAATTAGGAGGGATAAAGATTGAAAGGGGATTTACTGTTGGGAATATTTGTTACGTTAGCAGTTGTTCTGGCATTGTGGATTGGTACTAAATATGTGGCTAATCCAGCTGGTGAATATACTTCGATGGAAGTGGCTTTTGAGGATGCAACGGGGATTCAGGAAGGTACTCCGGTTTATTTAAAGGGAATAAATATTGGTTATGTAAGTAATGTGGGATTTGTACAGCATGATGGTAAAATTTATGTTGACTTAAAACTGCAAGTTAGAAAAGATGTTCTGCTCCCAGAAAAGAAGAGAATTTATCTTATTCAGATAGGTTTGATGGGAGAGAAAGGAGTGGCCATTGAAGAGGCTACTGCTGAGAAAGTTTTGGAAGTGAATGGAAAAAGGCTTATTAAGGCTTCAAAAGTGGTTGATTTTACCGAATTGATGGAGAAGGGCAAAAATCTTTTGCAATCTCTTAATAAGATATCCTCTCATATTGAGGATCTGGTAGTTAGCTTTGATAAGGGAAAAATCAAAGGAATGATAGTCAACTTTGAAGACACATCTGCTAATATAAAGAAATTCAGCGAAGATCTGAAAAACTTGAACTTAGCTGAGGCAAAGGAGAGGGTTGTCTCTAAATTGGAAAAGGTAGCACAGACTTTAAAGGAAACTTTGGAGAATGTTAGCCGAGAAGTGGTAATACTTCGTTCTAACTTGACAAAAAATATCTCTTCAGTTTCCCAAAATTTAAATGTTACTTTAAAAACTGTTAGGAAGGAACTGAAAGTTACGTTATCTTCTACGAGGAAAAGTTTGAACGGAGCATTGAAGAGTTGGCAGGGAGCGGGAAATGAGTTGAGGGAGTTATTGGCGAAATACAATTTAAAATATTCAACGGAGGAAGTCCAACATATTAAAAAAGGTGTAGAAAAGATGGCTGATTTTGCAGCAGGTTTTGGAGAGAGTGATTCAATCTTTTCGCTAGAGAGTTTCAGTGGTTCAGAGAATACCTGGCAGGTAGAGGGTAGGTTTGCACTTGGACCTGTTCAATTTGCTGCTGGTTACGGTGAGTTTTTAAGATTCGAAGACGGATATGGTTTTATGACGTATAATGGATTTGGAGTTGGGCAGTTTGCAGATAGATTCAGTGGGGTATTCAGCAGGCGGTTTGGGAAATTCAGATTACGTTTGTTTTACAGTGAAGACGAGGATAAGAAATGGATGAGAGGAGAGTTTGACGTAAAAGCATATAAGAGGTGGAGTGTGAGGGTATTCTATGAAAATGAGGAGAATATGGAGAGCAAATTTGGTGTTGGTGTTGTTAGTGACCTTTCTTCTTACTTCTAGAGTTTGGGCTGCGGGTTTTGTTAGCATAATAGATTCAGTTGAAGTTAAAGGTTTAAAATCTATGCCCAAGGAAAAGCTTCTGTCCCTGCTTGGTTTGAAAAAGGGAGATATGCTTACTTATTTGACGGTTCAAGATGTGAAGAAGAAGTTAGTGCAGAGTGGTTTGTTCTCCTATGTTGAAGTTAGTGTGAAGAAGGTTAGCAAGATAAAATCTAAATTGATAATAGAGGTTAGGGAAAATCCCCGAATTGCGAAAGTAGTTATAAAGGATAAATTAGGAAAGTTACCAGATGACTTGAGAAAAAAGATAAAAGGGTTTGAGGGAAAAGTATTGAATGTGGCTGAGTTAAAACGCGTTTTTAACTCTATTGCTTCATGGTATAAAGAGAAGAAGGGAGTTTTGGTCAATGTTGAAATGAAGCCTTTAGAGAAAGATGTGATTGCAGTTTTAATTGATCCGATAATCATAGATAGCATAGAGTTTGAGGGATTGAAAAAAACCAAGAAAACTGTCTTACTCAGAGAAATGAAGCTTAGACCTGGATCCGTTTGTGATTTGAAACAGCTTAGAAAAGATTTATGGAGGATTTACGATTTGGGCTATTTTTCAGAGGTTGAGCCACAGATATTACCTACTTATGGAAATAAAGTTAAGCTAAAGATAAGGGTGAAGGAAGAGAAAACAGGAGTGACCATTTTTGGTGTTGGTTATTCTTCTGCTACTGGTGTTTCAGGTTATGTCAAGGTGGAGGACACTAATTTTAGAGGTTTGGGGAAACGTGTTTATGTTCAAGCTGAATTTGGTGGGTATAAATCTTATGAGTTTTCCTATACGGATAATTGGTTTATGGGGAAAAAGAGAACACTTGACTTTTCGCTTTATAACACCAAAGTTAAGAAGGACTACTATACGGATGCGAATGAAAAGTTGGAGTATGATGAGAAAAGGAGGGGGTACAGCATATATTTTGGTAAGCCAATATTTAAAGGAGCTTGGAATTTTGGATGGAGGTTTACGGATGAAAAGGTTGAACTTGAAGATGCAGATGAGTTGATAGCTCAACTTGGAGATAAGGCAACAAATAATGAAGAAGTTCAAAGATTGTCGCTTGATTTCTTGAGAAGAACAGTTAATAGTGTGCTTTTGCCTTCAAAGGGATATAGTTTGGGATTTACCGTTACGTTTACTGGAGATTTTTTGAAAGGTGATAACGGTTTCAGAAAATTTTTCTGGGATTTTAAGTACTATCGAGATGTCTATAAGAGTAAGGTCATTTTAGCCCAGAGATTGCGATATGGATTCATATCTCTGGTTGAAGGGGAGATACCAGTTTATGAAAAGTTCTATGTTGGTGGTGCTAATACGTTGAGAGGTTATAAAGAATACTCTTATAATGGAAAGAGAACTTTAGTTTACAATTCAGAATTGAGGTGGAGGTTTGCCAAAAATTTTGAATTTGTGCTATTCTACGATTTGGCTGATGCGTGGGATACTGATAGTGATATTAAGGCAGGGCGTGGATTTGGATTAAGAGTAAAGACGCCTATTGGGATGGTGCGTTTTGAGGTAGGAAGGGCTCAAGGGGAAACAAGAACATATTTTAATCTTGGAAATGCGTTTTAAAGGAGGTTGGTTAGTATGAAGAAGACGATGGTTTTGTTAGTGGCTGTGTTGTTTGCTTTTGTTTCATTTGCTGGGAAGAAAGGTGGTTTTAAGTTTGGGTATGCTGAGCTTAACAAAGTTTTCCAGAGTTATACGGATACTCAGAAGGTAATAAGTTATTTGAAAGATAAGGAAAATGCTATTAAAGATCAACTAAAACAAGAGCAGGATAAAATTATGAAGTGGAGAGATAGTTGGGCAAATGATAAAAAGCTCAGTAAGGATGAGAAGAAGAAGAAGGAGGATGAGTTATATCAGAGATTAATGCAGCTTCAGCAGATGAGGGACAGCATGTATGCCCAGCTTGATCAAATGAGAAGAAATTATGAAAAGAAACTTGAAGATGTAATAATAAAAGCTGCAGAAGAGCTTGCCAAGCAAAAGGGATTGGCTGCCATATTCGATAGAAGAGTTGTGGTATTTGGTGGAATTGATGTTACTGATGATTTGATAAAACTTTTGAACAGTAAATATGTTGGAAAAGTAATGAAGTAATATGATGTTGTAAACTTCCGAAAATAATAGTTGAAATAAAAGATGTGGCATACATTTGCTTTAAGGGGTGTGTGAAGTGTTTGATTTGAAGGGGAAACCAAGAGAAGTTATCACTTTATCTAAAGTGCAGGAGATTGTTGAAGCTTTAAATTTGGTAGGCGAAAAAGATGTTGTTTTATCTAAAGTTGATGTTATCGAAAATGCAGATGAGGAGAGTGTGATTTTTGCAAGAGACCTTTCTGTTGTGAGAAAAATTAAGGATAACGGTAGAAAAGTCGGGGCTTTGATAGTTTCGGAACGAACGTGGTCAGATATAGAAAAAAACAATGGTTCATTAAAAGATGTTGCCCGTGCTTTCGTAGTTGTCAAGAATGCAGATTTGGCTTTTGCTAAGTTGTTAGAGCATTTCTATCCTTTTGAGCATCCAGTTAAAGATATTTCCTCAAATGCCAAGATAGCTTCTAATGTAGAGATCGGAGAAGATGTCCGAATTGGGGATTTTGCAGTTATTGAAAGTGGAGTAAAGATTGGAAGGGGAACAATTATATATCCACATGTTTATATAGGAGTTGGAGTAGAGATCGGAGAAGATTGTGTAATTTATCCTAATGTAACTCTTCGCGAATTTTCAAAAATAGGAAATCGAGTGATCATTCATTCAGGAACAGTTATAGGCTCTGATGGATACGGTTATACAAGAGCAGAGGATGGCTTTTACAAAATACCACAACGGGGTAGAGTTGTAATAGAAGATGATGTAGAAATTGGGGCAAATGTCACGGTAGATAGAGGAACTTTTGGCGATACTGTTATTGGGAAGGGGACCAAAATAGATAATTTGGTACACGTTGGCCATAATGTAAAAATTGGTCATGAGTGCTTAATTGTGGCTCAAGTTGGGATAGCAGGGAGTACTAAGATTGGAAACAGAGTTAAGTTAGCAGGGCAAAGTGGTGTTTCTGGGCATATTGAAATTGGGGATGATGTTACAGTTACAGCTAAAGGTGGAGTTATAAATAATGTTCCAGCAGGTCAGACGGTTTCTGGGTATCCTGCGATTCCTCATATGAAATTTTTGAGAATTCAGAAAGTCCTAGAAAAGCTTCCAGAGTTGTTTAAAATTTTAAAAGAATTGGCTCAAGCTGATTATTTATAAAAGGGATTTATAAGAGGAGGTTTGAAAAGGGGGGCAATTTAGTGTTTAAATGGGGAATTGTGTTAGCATTATTGTGTTTTTTTACTAATTTTGTAGTTTATTCTCACAATTTATCTTATGTATATGGTGTTGTTCCCCAGGTTGGAGAATCTAGGGTGGATTTTTACTTGGGATTTGATGCAGAGAATGAAGAAAACTACGAGAAGGGAATGTCTATTCTTTTAAAGTCAACGGACACTTTTACTCTCAGAGCATTTGTTGTATCTAAAGATAAAGGGAACGCTGGTTTTAACTTCAGGTATTTTCTCTCTGATAGTTTCGATTTACTAGGTCAGTTTTCTGACAAATCTTCCAGAGCTTTTATTAAATTTTATACTGATCAGTCTTTTAATATGTTGTTAGGAGTTGGAAAACAGTACTTTGACTTTGGGGATTCACGAGTTTATAAGATTGACTATGGAGTAATGGGTGGACTTGAATGGGAGCCTTTTCCGACTGTTAAATTTTATGTCAACTTTGGTAAAGGTGGAACAAAGTATTATGGTTTGGATTTTTCAGCTGTTTACGGTTTGGATATTAAGCTAGAGTATGTAAAGATAGATGATTACTACGATAAGGACTACTTGCGTTTTGGATTTATCTTTTACTTTGATTAGGTCATTGGAGGAGATGCTTGTGAAAGATATGCCATTTGATGTAAAGAAAAGGTTTTGGAAGGGCATTTTTAGAACTGTAAAGGATAAAATTGAATTTGAAGGAATTGGAATGCACACTGGAGAAGAGGCACGGGTGATAATTCACCCTGATGAAAGTGGTGAAATAAGGTTTCTCAAAAATGGAGTTTATATAAAAGCTGATGTAGATAATGTAGTTGACGTTTTTAGAGGTACTTCATTGCATTCGGAGGGAGAGAGGATAGATACCGTTGAGCATTTGATGGCTGTTCTGTTTGCAGCAGGAATTAATAGTGCTGTAATTGAGTTTGTGCGCGGTGAAGAGTTTCCGATTTTTGATGGAAGTGCTAGAGTAATGGCTGAAGCTATTGACAATGTTGGAATAGAAGAATTTATCGCGGAGAAGGTGGAGGGTGAAGGGTATTTTCTGACACCATTATCAGTGGAAGATGAATCAAAAAGAGTAAAAGCAACTTATGTCCCTTCTCCTGGTTTTGAAGTGAGTTTTTTGCTGGATTATAGGGGAACACCTATAGGAATTCAAACCTTTAAATTTAATTTAACCTGGCAGAATTTCAAGAGAGATATAGCCCCAGCCAGGACTTTTGGATTTGAAAAAGAGCTGGGTTTTTTGAAGAAGAAGGGGTTAATAAAAGGAGCAAGTTTAGATAATGCTATCCTTGTTAAGGAGGACGGGATAGTTGTTAAAGATTCTCTGCGATGGGAAAATGAGTTTGTACGTCACAAAATTTTGGACTTTTTAGGGGATATATCTTTAGCAGGTGTCAAATTAGATGGAAAATGGCTGTTGGAAAGAAGTGGTCATAAGTATAACGTTGCTCTTGCTAAAAAAGTAAAATGGTTGGCAAAGAGGTGTGTGAGGCGTATGAATTTTGAGGAGATAAAAGAGTTGCTGCCACATCGTTATCCATTTTTGCTTGTGGATCGAGTTCTTGACTTTGAAGAAGGTAAGAAGATTGTCACACTAAAGAATGTTACAGGCAACGAAGCGTTTTTTACAGGACATTTTCCACATAGGGCTGTAATGCCTGGGGTTTTGATAGTGGAAGCATTGGCTCAAAGTGCTGGTGTGCTTGTTTTGAAGAGTTTTAATTTGAAGAATATTACCCCATTTTTTGCAGCAATCGATAAAGTTCGTTTTAAGAAGCCTGTAAAACCGGGGGATACTTTGATTATGGAAGTTGAATTGTTGATGAAAAAGGCAAGAATTTGCAAAGTTAAGGGAACGGCCTATGTCAATGCAGAAGTTGTTACAGAAGGAGAGTTTACATTCTCCCTTTTAGCAGATGAGTTCAAAAAACTGCAGGTCTGCAACTAATATGAGGTGGTAGGAATGGCAGTTTATATTGATAAAACTGCTTATGTAGATAAGAGGGCTGAATTAGACGACGGAGTTAAAGTTGGAAGGTTTGCTTACATAGGTCCAGAGGTTAAAGTAGGGAAAGATACAGAAATTATGCAAGGAGTCATCATTAGAAAAAACACAGTTATAGGGAAAAGCAACAAGATATACCCCTATGCAATTATTGGAGAAGATTCCCAAGATTTAAAGTATAAAGGAGAAGAAAGCTGCGTTGTAATAGGAGATGAAAATGTAATAAGAGAGTTTGTAACCATTCATGTTGCGACTGGTGAAGGAGAAAAAACAATAATTGGGAATAGAAATCTATTAATGGGACATGTTCATATAGCCCACAACTGCATTATAGGAAATGAAGTTATAATGTCTCAGGCAGCCATGTTAGCAGGACATGTTATTGTGGATGATTATGCAGTTATAGCTGGAAAGGCTGGAGTACATCAGTTTAGAAAAATTGGGAAATATGCCATGGTTGGTGGAATGAGCAAAATTACTATGGATGTTCCTCCTTTTTTCATGGTGGATGGGAATCCTGCGAAACTCGTAGGAATCAACAGTGTCAAACTCAATCGGTGTGGATTCTTAAAAGAAGAGATAGATCTGGCGAAAAAAGTATATAAGCTATACAGAGAAAAACCTAAGTTGGCTGAGGTTCTTAAGGAGGTAAAAAGTTGGGGTAGAATAGGGGAGATTTTTGTAGAGTTTTTTGAGAAGTGGGATGATGTAAAGCCTATGAGGTGAGAAAGTAATGTTGAAGATGTTGTCTAATTTTTAAAAGGCAGCTGGCCCCTATTAAAAAACTGATGAAATATTACGAAAAAATAAGGGGGGAGAGAAATGAGATTCAGGAGAGAACCCGATGAAAAAAGAGGGTGGTTGCTATGATGGGGGGAATAGGAAGAGTTGGATCAGGTGGAGGATACAGGCGCGTTGACACCAAAATTGATGAAAAGAAGAGGTTGGAGAGGAAAGGTAAGGATGTAGATACTTCCAAGGCTGAAGGCTTAGGGAAGAAGGCATCCGTTTCAGATTTGATAAGTGCTCGAGGGTTAATGGGGCAGAATGCTGATTCTGTCAGAAAAATACGTTTGATGAGAAGAGCAGCTGATGTTGTAAAAAATACCATGGATATAAATGAGCAAAAAGTGGAAAAAATTAAGAAAATGTTGGAAAGTGGAGAGTACAAAATAGATCTTGATAAGTTGGCGGATAAATTGATAGAGGATGGAGTGATTGACAGATTGATGTCCTTCTAAGTTAGTTGCTCATGAAAGCCTTGTGGAGGTTCGTAGAGGTGTATAGTATGAGTGAGGTGCTTCTTGAAGTAAGAAAACAGGTGAATGATTTAAGAGAGGCTTTGGGTGAGTTGAAGGCTGCTTTTGCTGATGTAGAAAAGGCTGTAGAAGAGGGAAATTGGGAAAGTTATGCCGAGAGGTTGATGCAGTTTGAAAAATTGTGGGGAAACTACTATATCTATTTGAGAAATTCAATTCAAGCGATGAAGGAGCGTATTGAAGGCAGTACTTTGGATAAAGAAAGTGTTTTGAAAGAGAGTGGTTTTTTTGAGTTTGAGGAAGAGCTCAGCAGGGTTAGCGTTGAGGTAGTGGAAAAAATTAGGATATTCAAAAGAGTTTTGAGAGGAAAGATTGCGCGTCTTGAGAGAATGAAGGAGTTGTTGGGAAATTATGGACGTTTAGAATTATCACTTTGACACTGTTGATTCCTACGAGTTTCGCAGGATTCCCATCCACTATGAAAATATAGGGCAAGCTCGTTAGAGCTTGCCCTTTTAATTTACTAATGTAATTTTTTAGGTTAATATATTACTGTATGTAAAAAGGGGGGATAATTTATGGATTTTAAAAACGTATTTGAAAAAGTGAAAGATTTTGCAAATAAAGCAAAAGACGCAACAGTTAAGTTTACAGAGAAGGCTACAGAGGAGGCCAAGCGTTTGACGGAAATAGGAAAGATTAAGCTTAGAATTGCTGAATTGGAGAAAGAGAGGGAAGCAAAGTTTGCTATGTTGGGACAGTTGTATTATGAATACAGCAAGAATAAAAGAGCAGACTTTGAAGAGAAAGCTCAATTGTATGTGAAAGACCTAGATGATATAGAGAGAATGATAGAAGATTTGAAGAGGAAAATGGAGGCTCTTTCTCAAAGTGTAGAGAATACGGAGAAAGGAGAACCTGTTGTTGAAAAAGTAGTTTCAGAGCAGGACTCTTCTGAGACTCCTAAGGAGGATGAAAAAAATAATTCTTCAGAAGATAAATAACCCGGATGGTGGTTATGCATGATAGAAAAAACACTAATAGCTTTGTTTGAGCAGCTTACAGAAACGGCAAAAGCAAATCTGGTTATAGGGGAAGAGATTGTGATAGGAAGTGTGTCTGTGATCCCCGTGAGTAAGGTGAGTTTTAGCTATGCTGTTGGCGGCAAAGGGGATCCAGAGGTGGGAGGAAGTGGAGGAGTTGTTAGTGTGGAACCGGTTGGTTTTCTGGTAGTTAGTGGCAATGATGTTCGATTCATAAGGGTTAAAGAAGCTAAAAGTTGGATAGATTTGATTTCAGAAAGTGATATTCCCTCTAAGATAGAAAGAGTGCTTTCTTCTCTTGGAAAGAAGGGGAGTAGTGGATTAAAAGGTGGAGAAGGTAAATCTACCAATATTGAAGAAGAAGGCTAAGAAGATTGCTGAACAGTTGGGTGTAGAGCTTTACCTTGTTGGAGGAGTTGTAAGAGACTGGCTTTTAAAAGGAGGAGAAGAGGAGTTTAAGGATGTCGATTTAGTTGTTTCAAGTTCGAGAAAGCACTTTGCTATTCTTCTGGCGGAAGAGTTGAATATTCCCCTTGAGGATATGGAATTTTGGGATGAGTATTTTGTAGTAAAGATTGGTAAGTTGATAGATGTAGCTTCATTCAGACGAGAGTATTATCCTGAACCTTCAGTTTTGCCAAAGGTGAGTGAAGCAGAGACAATTGTTGATGATTTGAAACGCAGAGATTTTACAATAAATGCGATGGCTTATCGCTTATGGCCAGAGCCTGAGGAGCTAATTGATCCCTTTGGGGGTAGAGAGGATCTAAAAAAGAGATTGATACGTTTTTTGAAAAGAGATTCATTTGTTGAGGATCCAACCAGGATTTACAGGGCTGTTCGCTATAAAGAGCGTTTTGAATTTGAGTTTGAAGAAGAAACTTTTAATCGAATTTTACTTGATAAAAACTACATATCTAGACTTACCCCCGCTAGGATTAGATCAGAGTTTGAGCGGATTGCGGATGAGGATAAGCTTATAAATTGCTTAGAATTTATATATGAGTACAATCTTGTTCCGAATGAAGTGGTTCATTTTTTGAAAAAGCCGAATAGAGATTTGATTGAAAATTTTTTGCGGAGCAGAAAAGAATTTAATAATGAAGCTTTTTTGATAACGATTTTGTCCATGATTCTTGACTCACGATTGGATCAAGATGACATTGAACTATTGGCAAAGCGTTTTGCTTTTACAAAGAAGGAGATGAGGGTTTTAGAAGAAATTGAAGTTTTGAAAGAGTTAGCTTTAATCGACAATTTAAAAGAAGCTTACAAATTGTATATTATTTTGAGTCCTATGGGTAAGAAAATTTCAAGGTTGTTTACTGATATGGTTGAGGTTATTGAAGAGAGAGTTGAACAAGTAAAATTGTCGGGTAACGATATAATAAACATTGCAGCTAAGAAGGGAGTAAGACTTCTTGGAAAAGAGGTAGGTGTATTGAAGAAGCGCTTGATTGCTGAAGTTGTTTCTTCTGAAAATGGATTGTCTGAGATGAAACAAAGGGAGTTGGTAGAAAAGTGGGTAAGTTGCAAAAACTAATTATACTTATAGTGGTACTTTGGATAATTTCAAAGTTATTATCTGGTGGTTTGGTTTTTAATATGGCAAAGATGGTAGCACTACTTGTAGCACTTCCTGCTTACATAATGGCTGTGGTTCTCCACGAAGTTGCACATGGTTGGGTCGCTTACTTGTTCGGAGATGATACAGCTTATAGGGCTGGAAGACTCACTTTAAATCCACTGGATCACATAGATGTGCTTGGACTTCTGAGCTTAATATTTTTTCACTTTGGTTGGGCGAAGCCGGTACCTGTAAACTTTTACAGATTAAAACCTAGACGTTGGGGAATATTTTGGGTAGCTGCTGCAGGGCCATTAGCAAATATTATTCAAGCCATATTTTGGGGAGTATTTATGGTATTGGTTGCAAAGGGAGGAGTGGAGTACTCGATTGCTTATGGATTTATGTTTAAGTATAAGATGGGATTGGGGAGAATGATACTCTTTTATTTGGGAATGATGGCAATGCAGATAAATGTTATGTTGGCAGCTTTTAATCTTATACCGATTCCACCACTTGATGGATCCAGGATGCTTGCAGCTATTTTTAATTGGGAAGAGGATGTATTTGAAATGGATTTTGCAGGCTTTTTTATAATTATATTGCTGTTGAGTTTGGGAATATTAAATCCTGTAATTCACATTTTGTACAAGCTTATATTTATGGTGGTTCTCAAACTTACGGCATTTTTTGTATAAAAACTTTTGGGAGGCGGTAAAGATGGTATTAACAGCTTATGATGTGATTAAGAAAAAGAGAGATTCACTTCCTCTTACTGAGGAAGAAATAAGATTCTTAGTAAATGGATATGTGAGTGGAGAAGTTGCAGATTATCAGATGGCAGCATTTCTAATGGCTGTTTTTCTTAATGGGATGAATGAGGATGAAATATTGTGGTTAACTCGAGTAATGCGTGACTCTGGAGATATAGTAGATCTCTCTGATATTGTAGGAATAAAAGTGGATAAGCATTCTACTGGTGGAGTAGGAGATAAAACGACATTGATAGTAGGTCCAATTGCAGCAGCTGCAGGGGCAATAGTTGCAAAGATGTCTGGTAGAGCACTAGGGCACACCGGAGGAACTCTTGATAAACTTGAATCAATTCCTGGCTTTAGAGTAGAGCTGTCTCGTGAAGAGTTTGTAGAACAGGTGGAAGAAGTTGGTATTGCAGTGATTGGACAGACTGCAAACATTGCCCCAGCGGATAAGAAAATTTATGCTCTGCGTGATGTTACTGCCACAATTGAAAGTATTCCCTTAATCGCTTCCAGTATTATGAGCAAAAAGTTGGCTTCTGGAGCTGACAGATTTGTGTTTGATGTTAAGGTTGGTAGAGGAGCTTTCATGCAGGATATTGAGGATGCAAGAGAACTTGCTTACTACATGGTGAAAATTGCAGATATGGAAGGTAAAAAGGCTGTTGCTCTTTTGACTAATATGGATGAGCCTCTGGGGTGGGCTGTTGGAAACTCGCTTGAGGTTATGGATGCAATAGATACTTTAAAAGGAAAAGGAGAGCCTCATTTTACAGATAAATGTTTAGAACTTGCCAGCTGGATGATATACCTTGCTAATGAAGCGGAAAGCATAGATGAGGCAAGGGAAAAAGCGCGTGAGAAACTGGAAAGTGGAGAGGCATTGGATAAGTTGCGTGAGATGATAGAGCGTCAGGGAGGAGATCCACGAGTTGTTGAGGATTACTCACTTCTTCCAAAAGGAGAGAAGGTTTATGAGTTTAAAGCTTCTCGGGATGGTTACATTAGTGCTATAGATGCGTTAAAAGTTGGACGTGCAGTTATGCTCTTGGGAGCTGGACGTCAAAAGAAAGAGGATGAGATAGATTACGGTGTTGGAGCGTGGTTCGAGAGAAAGGTTGGAGATGAGGTTAAAAAGGGAGATGTGATTTTTAAATTGTACTATAACGATGAAAATAAGTTGAAAAAAGCTTTGGAAGAGCTTGCTGCGTCTGTTGTTATATTCCCTGAAAAGATAGAGAGAGAAAAGATGATACTTGATATAGTGGAGAACTAAGTTGCATGGTAGGAAAGGTGGTGCTCCATAGCGTTTATGAAGCTTGAGGGTAGGATAGTAGCTAAGAATATACTTGATAAAATAAAGAGAAAATTGGAAAAACTACGTGCTAATGTTGAATCTTTGAAAATGGCTGTTGTTTACTCAGTTGCTGAAGATAGCCTTGCTTATCTTGAAGTTATAAAAAAAAGAGCTATAAAGTTGGGGATAGAAATTCTCCTAATTGAAGAGGAGCAGCTTGCTGACACAGCTGTAAAAAAGTTGAACCTTAATCGTATCCCTACATTAATATTGAAGCCATTGAGTGATAAAAGTATAAAGCTGCTGGAGAGTAAGCTCAATCCCGATCTTGATTTTGATGCAGTTTTATTTGCGAATTTTTGTAGAATTATTGATGAAAACGCGTTGTATTTACCAGCACCTGTAGAAGCAGTGTTTGAAATTTTAGACTTTTACAACTTTGAATTTTCGGGAAAACATGTTTTGGTAATTGGAAAGAGTAGGTTA
>JAMOTN010000063.1 GCA_027062325.1 bacterium | reverse complement strand
TGCAAGTTCCAAATTTTGGGATACCGAATGCCCCAAATGGTCTTCCTGATTTTCCATTTGGCTGGTATTCGGTGGTTAAAATTGCTACAAATTTGACAGGGGGTTTGGATTGGTTATTTAATACCAAGCTCAGATTGTTTGGGGAATATGCTTTGGATTTTCCGTTGAATTTCCGTGTTAACGGATCCGAAGTGTTCAAAAAGTACACTGAAATCATAGGACAGGGATGGCCATGGTTTATAATTTTGGGTTTTCCAATTCCCGGAGGGTGTATTTACAAAGTTGATGGTGGAAAAAATGAATACACTTATGATTTGTTAGTTGATATGTTACCCAAAATAAATGAAAGATTAAGTGGAAAGCCTGCAGTTGAGTATTTAAAGGATAAGTATGGAAAGGGAAAGAAGTTTTTTGAAGGGGTGCAGACGGTAACGGATGCTCTTTCAAAGGTTGCAGGGGAAGTTGTTCCTGGAGTTAAGCCTTTAAGTGTTTATTTGAATGAGGCTACTTATGTCTATCCTGATCCAGAAAGTTTCTTTAATGATCCTAGTTTAAGAGATAAAGATGGAAATATAAAGCTAAATGGTACAGTGGTTGTAATGGTTCCAAATGGTAAAAAAATGATCTTTGATGAGAGTGGTGGAATCAATATTTTGGGGGCTGGAAAACTTATCGTTGCAGGAGATGCAGTAATAAAAAGCGATATAAGACATCCCCCTTACGAGGAGGTGGAAGTTGAGCCGGGTAAGAGGCAGAAAGAGAGAAAACTGTTTTCAATTATAGTTTTGGGAGCTGTTGAGTTCCCAAATAAAGTTAGAGTATCAATAGATGAGGCTTCATTGACGGCATTGGGTGGAGTGGATTTAGGAAATGGAGCAGAAGTTTACATAGGTGGAAATTTTGTCTCTGTTGATTTAAATCCTAAAAGGTTTAAAAAAGACTCTGTTTTAAAGGTTCAATTTAAGCCAGAAGTTACAATGTCAAGTTTTTTATCCATAGTTCCATATTTGAGTAAATACATCCCACAGCGTTATTTGGTTGTTTTCAAAAGAGGATTTACTTCTTATGTTGTGAAAAGAAGCTACGAATGAGCGTCAAATTTAGTAAAGGTGTGGATAATATTCTTGGGGTGATACGGGTATGAGCTTTCAGCTAAGAAGATGGAGAAGGTCTGGTTTTACTTTGACCGAGATATTAATAGCTATAGCAGTTTTAGGAATAGTTCTTACTCCTATGTATCTGATGGAGTTTAGAAGTGCTCGTACTGTTGCTACAGCTGAAGATGTGACGTTAGCAACGATAATGGCAAATAATTTGATAGCGAAGTACGAAAACTTGCCCTTTGGGTGGTTTAGGGAAAATGTCAATGGTGAATATACAGATTCAGGAGTTAACGGTAGGTTTAAGTACACTGTTACTGTGAAGAGGCCTTATAATGGTGATGAATCTGTTGCTGCAATAGTTGTTAGAGTTGATTGGAGAAAAAAATTTGCTTCTAAAAATGATGACAGATACATTGTTGTTGGAAGGTTGGTGGTAGATAGGGAGATAAGGTAAGGGAATAACAGGTGGTGAGAGATATGTTAAAAAGAAAAAATATTGAAAGTTTTAGAAAAAATAAAGGCTTGACCTTGACGGAGTTGCTGTTTGCAATTGCAGTATTTGGAATTTTAATTGTTACTGTTGGAAAATTTTTCTTCTCAGGTAAAGGATCTGGGGCAATGTTTGCAAAAAGGAGTTCTGCTTTAACAGATATAGCTGTGTTGTTTAGTAGGTTGAGATCGGATTTAAGTGGATTGAAAAATGTGTTTGTAGGTGATTATGTTGATGGAATGAAAAAATATGAGGGGATGTGGAAAGAGGAAGATGGAGGTAAAGTCAAATACTACTGGTATGTTTACGATACTCCTTCGGATAACGAGTTTTATCAGTATAAGGTTAGAAAAGTAGAATATATATTTGATAGAGAAAAGCATATTTTGGAAAGAGTTGTAAAGAAAGTTACGACAAATACGGTTCTAAAAAAGTTTGCCTTTAAAAGTGCTTTATACGTTACTTACAGTGATGCTGGAGTATTGTTGAAGGAAAAGTTTAACAACATTTTAGGATTTGACTTACAACCTAAGTACTTGTCGAGTGATAATCATGTGGTTGTTACTACTGAGTTGACTCTCACTTATAGGTATAAAAATCCGCAGACCAAGAGAGAGGTTGTTGGGGATTTTAAATTTAAGGTGGCGAGTTACGATGGAGTAGCTATAAGGGATCAAAGAAATTGGAATTCAAATGCGTGTTATCAACCGGGGGATGCTCGTATGGTTATAGCAGAGGGAGTAGATTTTGAACCAGATTTTTCATCGGAGGATTCGATAATAGAGTGGGCAAGGGCGTTGCAAGATTTTTCATCTAACATGGCTTTGAGAGACCAGATTTTGAATAATACGTACAGTATTGTATATAGCGAGGTTGCTTCTACAATTGAAGATTGCATATATTCTGCTTTGAATAATTTTCAAAAGAATTACGACTACTCGAAAGTTAAAGATAGGTTGGCAAAAGTTTTAGAGGATGCTTCTAAGAAAAAATCCGATTTTTTCAAAGATGATCCTATAATGAGGCAACCCAGAGCTAAATTAATAGCGGCTATGATGTGTTATGAGATAGGGAATATTTCAGGTGGGAAGCTGAGAGATGATTCGTGGGATGGTAGAAATGACAATAAGGGAGTGCTGGATAATCTTATGGAGGGAAGAGATGTTCCAGATGATGCAATGGATCGACTTAAGGATAAATTGAAGGATATAAGTCACCAAGGATGGTGGATATTTGGAAGTGATATAAGTGATTTGTTAAGTGGAGATATAGAGAGTGAGTTGAAATCCGCTTTGAGAAATAAGGATGCGGTTGTTAAACCTGCTTTAACGAGGGTGTGGCAGAGGCTTGTTTCTATGGAACGAGAGGAGTTTGTAAAAAATCATGAGTTTTGGAATCACTTAAAGAGAGATTCTGCTAAATGCCGGGGAAACTTCTTTAAAAATCTTACTAAGCAGTTAATGGATAAGGTTGTAAACAAGGCTAAAGCAGATCTTTACGTTGAAAAAGCTATAGATGTTGCGAAGGCAAATGGTTGGGATAGGGCTGCTGATGAGATGAAACGGGCTTGGGAGAAGATAAAGCCTGAAATTGAAGCAAGAGTTGCTGCAGCTGTTTCTGATATCATGGCAGAGCTTGGAGCTCCTTCAACGGATATAAGCAGTTACAAAGAGGATATAGCAAGTAGTTTGACAGGAAGAGAAAATCGGCGTTTTAGAGAGGCAATAGGTTTGGGAAATAGTGATGATTTTGGTAGAAAAGTTAAGGATTATATGAGGGGGAGGTATGTTGATGATATAGACAGATATTTTGAAAAATTAGCGAGAGATACAAGTGACCTTGCCAAGGCAATGGAAGATATGCCAGAGGGTGTGACTGGAAAGGTGGATACTACGGTGGATAATTTTCTCCAAGGGAAAAAGTACAAGGAGCCTAGGGGTAGTGGAGACATAAGAAGTGGAGATGAGTTGAAAAATAGATTCGTAAATGAGGATAGGAAGCCCAATTGGAAAGCGTATTTAGGACACAGATTTAGGATAGATTACTACGATGATGAGAGAGATAATGTTTGGAAATAGAAGATTATTGTATGGGATGTAGTTTACATTCTTTTGTAGTGCGTCTATAATCAGAATGTATGAAGGTAGAAGTGAGAGAGTACGAGTTTAATGGTTTGAAGGTTTTTGTATTAAGGTATCCTCATTTAAGTTCGGTGTTTTTCCAGTGGTGGTTTAAAGTTGGCGCTATTCATGATCCAGTTGATTTGGAGGGAATGGCCCACTTTGTTGAACATACGGTTTTTAAAAGAGGAAAAAATTACGATGGACAGCATGTTGCGGATGAGATAGAGGCTTTGGGTGGAACGATGAATGCTTTTTCAGCTAAGGAATATACCTCATTTTACGCTAGGATTCTAAAAGAGGATTTTGAAAAGGTTTTCAGATTATTTTCGGATTTGGTCTTGGCTCCAGTGTTTGAAGAAGATGAGGTGAACAAGGAGAGAAAGGTGATCATTGAGGAGATAAATAGTTACTTAGATGCGCCCGGGGAGTACGTGCACGATTTGTTCAGTGAGTTTTTGTGGCCAGATAGTAGTTTAGGTAAGCCTATTTTGGGATACAAGAGTACAGTCGAGGCTATTAAGGCCTCGGATTTAAAAAAATTTTTCTATGAGCATTATGGTTCTCCAAATGTTTTTTTAGTTTTAGCAGGAGATATAGATGAGCAAGAGTTAAAAGTTGTGGAAAGTGTTTGGAGTGAGTATAAATTTACAGCTAAAAAAGACTTAGGGAAAGTTGTAAGGGCTGAAGTTAAT
>JAMOTN010000062.1 GCA_027062325.1 bacterium | reverse complement strand
AACGTGCTTCCACTTATCTCCACACTGCTCGCCGTCAAATCCAACGCCGCCTCAGACGCATTAAACTGCACATCCTCCACTTCCAACGTCGTAGCACTCACCACAACCGCAGCTGTCGCTCCACTACTCTCTACACTCGCATATCCCACATACACAGGATAATTCGCACCTGCCAGCCTCAACGCCACATTCACCGCTTCTATCGTGCTCTCCTCAACCGTCGCAGCACTGCTCAATCCGCTCACCCACACTCCCTTGTCTTCACTCTCAGCTATCAAACCTTCCACACTCGCTAGGCTCGCCGCTACCTCAACCGCAAAATCAGGCTCATCATCCCTCGCCTCTATCGTCGCCCCATCTACTAAAAACTCGCTTACATTTACCGTCCCCTTCACTCCCCAATCATTCACATTCATCTCTACACTCGCTAGCTCTAAATGATCACTAACTCCTACTTCTACTCCACTCGTTCCATATAACACCACATCTCTCAATACCAACCTATCTCCTTCAACTATCGCACTCGTAGCATATACACTCTCAGTATGCACACCATTCAACTCCACACTCGCCGCACTTCCCTCTATAAACCATCCTTCATTTAATGCCTTCAACACACTCTCACTAACATAACACGTATCAACTCCCCTTAATCTCATCCCCCAATCCTCACAGCTCGCATCCAAATCATACACCTTCACTATCCCAGCTTCCACACTCGCCACTGCATCCGCTTCATCCGCTCCATAGCCCCTCTCATACAACCCATCTATCCATAACTTACCCAAACTATTCCCACTCGCTACATATATACCTATCCCTCCACACTCAAACGTGCTTCCACTTATCTCCACAGTGCCCGCCGTCAAATCCAACGCCGCCTCAGACGCATTAAACTGCACATCCTCCACTTCTAACGTCGTAGCACTCACCACAACCGCAGTCGTCGCTCCACTACTCTCTACACTCGCATATCCCACATACACAGGATAATTCGCACCTGCCAGCCTCAACGCCACATTCACCGCTTCTATCGTGCTCTCCTCAACCGTCGCAGCCGTCGCTAATCCACTCACCCACACTCCCTTGTCTTCACTCTCAGCTATCAAACCTTCCATACTTGCTAGGCTCGCCGCTACCTCAACCGCAAAATCAGGCTCATCTCCACTTGCAGCCTCTATAGTGGCATCGTCTATTACAAAAAATCCAAAACCTGTAGTTCCCTTAATTCCCCAATCTTTTGCCCTCACCTCAACACTTGAAAACTTAACAGTGTCAATATTTCCTGCTGCCACCTCAAATCCTGAAACCTCACTACTTGCAATCGTATTTAAAACACGCACATCATTGTTCACAGTGACAACCGCCGTTGTTGCAGCTCGCGACACCAACACTGAGTCTTTTATCTTTAAATTGTTCTCTCCGTTCACATAAACTGCTTCCTCTTTTGCCTTTATCCTCGCCGATACGTAAGCATCGCTTGCAGTTCCTGCAGTAAGCTCTATTCCCCTATCATCTTCACAGTAAACTCTTCCCTCAAAGGTTGCAGCCGCAACACTGTTTAAATCAACAGCAGCTCCACTTCCTGCACCCTCTGTCGTTGCCTCACACTCTATACTTGCCCAGTAAGAACTCGTAGTGTTAAGACTTATTGCGCTGTCTCCAGAAACAACGCTCGCATCTCTCAAATCAAAGCTTGACATGTCATCTCCAACAATACCCTTATCAAAACCCGCAACCCTCACTTCAATGCTGTCTCCATAGAAGTCAACTCCAGATCCTAAAAGTGCAATTCCCTTACCCGCTGCCGTATTTTCAATTTTCACATCCTCAACCGTTGCCGCTCCAGCTTCAGTCTTAATTCCATCACCTGCTGCAGAGCTGATAAGTCTCAATCGCCACGCTTCAAGAGACGTCGTTCCGCTGTGATTTATTAAAGTTTTGAACGACTTAACCCATAAAGCATCTGTAGTATCCGAAGTGTCAGCTTTGAAGTCAACTACAGCACTGGGTAAATCTGCAAATACACTCACTTGTGTTCCCTCTTCGTTTTCAACGGTTCCTTCAAGGCGCGCAACAAAATTTGCAATCGAGGAATTGGTAACCACAAATTTATTGTCTTTCATCTTCAAATCAACCTTACGAATTTCAAGAGTGGCAGTTAAATTGGCACCTCCAAATTTCAAGTAGAATAACGCATCCCCAAATGCACTTTCTACCGTCGCAGTTCCTGTGATAGAGTGTGCCTTAAAAACAAAATTTTGATTCTGCACATTATCATCTTTAAACCTCAAAAACGGCAGTGCAACGTCAGAAAGGGTAAAATCAACATTTGCCATATCAAGTGAAGACATTGGATCTTCCAACCTAAACACCGCTAGATTATTCGCTGTATCCTGCCAATCCCCAACATAAACACTTCCAGAACCACCTATATTGTCCTTTTTAAGTCTGAATACGTAGTATTCTCCTTCTTCTGTTGCAACTCTTAAGTTAACGTTTTGCAAGGTTATATGGCCATCTTCTAAAGCAATTGCAGAGTTTTGCAAGGCAGGAGCAGGAGGTGAGGAAGAGTTGTAATAACCACACCGATAAATTTCAACATTTCCTGCCAGTGTTAAATTGGCATTGGCGCCTGGTCCAACGTAAATTCCCGCAACGTCTATATTTTTTAACTTGAAATCTTTGATGTAAACATCCATGTTGTCTTTTGCCATTACTCCAACCCCTACGTTTTCCCAAAAACAATTTTCAATCGTTGCCTCTACGTTGTTAGCGCCATCAAAACCAAATTTTATTGCCTCAGAAGCTTTGAAGTTTCTGGCTATTAAATGCGCATTATTCCTCGCCTCAAATATTTCCAAGCACTGATCAACATAACAATCGGTGAATTTCAGCTTGTTTGCATCACAAAGTTTTGCTACAACTACATCACTATCTCCGTCTATGTACCACCCTTTTAGTTCACCTGTAGCATTCTGATCTGCATCAGCATCATCTTCCATTTCAATAAAACTCACATCAACTTCTGCCGTGTTATAACTTCCATTCCACACAAAATTAACAATTGGGTTAGAGTCCTTTTTTACAACAAATCCCTTATCTCCTTTTAAGTAAACGTATCCGTATTTAACAGGATCAACACCTTTCAACGTAATGACAGCAGAATCATTAGGAATCTGCTCAAAAGTTGCATGACTAAATTCAATTCCTGCAAGTAAATTATCTACAACTGCCACAACCTTTCCTTCTTTATGAGTTTTCAGGATTGTATAGGCAACTTTACTCATCAAACTTGTAGATGAAGCCTTTTTAATGATTAGTGCCTCTTCTTCATTTGATTCCCAAACACCTTCCGTATTCCCCGTCGCAACCAAGCAACCAGCTTTACCTTTAAAATCTACTTCTACACACTTTTTCTTACTTGAAATATCAAGCCCATCGTAGAAAATTTTAATAGGTCTTTTAGCCTCTATTCCTTTTGCATTCACAGAATGAATGTAAGTATTCGTTAACTTCAGATATCCCCCGTATGTATCTGTAGCTTTAAACTTTACAGCCGGTTCTCCATCATCATTCTCTACAGTTGCATTTTTAAATTCTGCAGTGGCATCCGTATCATTTTCTACAAAAAACCTACCCTTTATCAAAAAGTTTTCAAACGTGGCAATTAACTTCGCATTACAGTAAAACGCTTGCTTATTATCCGGAGTTATTATCGCATTTGAAGAACCTGCCCCCAAAGTCATAGGCTTAAAAATAAAAGGAGTGTCGGCATTACTATTTGTAGTTATAACCCACTCACCACCAGATTCCGTTTCAAACGTCGCATTCTTGTAGCGTATTTCTTTGGTGGTGTTCGTATTACCTTCAAAATTAACAACGCAACTGCTGTTAGATTTCAGATATGCATTTTCAAGTTCTACATAAGTGGATTTATGATAATTATCCTCCCTAAAATCAATAGGATAATTTGTGGTAGTTTCAATCGTCACACCACCTGTATTCAGGCTAAACACTTTAACCGCTCCATCTAAATCAAAACCATATTTAGCTCCTTTCAAAACCAAATTGTGGTAATAAACTTTTACGGGATTATTTTCATCATTGCTGTTAATATAGAAAAATTTATTTACAGAAGCAGAATTATCAACTTCTACTGTTACATTGCTAAGTTTAAAAATAGCAGAATAATCACCGGTATCATTACTGTAAAATACAAAATTTATACCAGTAGCATGAGAATTAAAATTAATCTCAACACTGTCAAATTTAATAACCGGGTTACCATTATTACATTTCAAATTAAAAACTGAAGTTCCATTCTTTCCACCAAAAGTTATCTTTACATTTTCGAAAGTAGCAGTAGCATTTTTCTGAATCAAAAACATTTCATTTCCAAAGTCATAGTTATCAGCTATCTCCATTGATCCGTTCTTAAAAATAGCGGTACCTACAATATTAAATATCCCCCTATTACTCGAAGAAGGTTCAAAATAAATGTAAAAATTTTCAAACGTAGCCTCAGAACCGTTAGCCATATAGAGAAACACTTTAGGATCTCCCACTTCATTTGGCTTATCAACGTAAAGTGCTCGTCCCGGCAAATTATTATCTGGAAGAATTTTACCCGAAGCAGTTAGATTAAATTTAGACTTCACAAACTTGAAATATTTGTATTTTAAAGTTCCGTATATGTAAAACTTTCTCTTCCCATTACCATTATCCCCCAAATCCACAATTGCATAATCATCCGCAACCCCACTCACATTAAAACCATATCTTGGATCATCACCTACATATAAAATTTTTGAAGAATCTAAATATAGCTTATTGCCATCTCTCAGATGAATTTTTGCCCCCTTCTCAACCGTTGCATTTTGAGTAAATTTGTAACCATCCCCATCATTTTTTTCTACTCTATAAGTAACACCACTTAAGAAACGCTTTATATCTCCATTTGCAGTAAGAGAATTTGGACCTCCTATATTAACATTTTCCCCATACAAGTTATAAAAATAAAATTCTCCTCTTACGTCCACCCAAACTTTTGAAAGATCAATACGCGGCTGAGCAGTAGTGGAAGTTGGGGTTACATAAATTTTCGCATACAAAGCACTCCAATTAACATTTATCCAGGAGCTTGCATCCTGCCAAGATCCACTAGCACTGTCTGAAACCTTTAAACTAGCATTTGCATTTTGAACTCCACTTGCTTCCACAATAGCCTGAACATAATGAATTTCGGAGAAATAATCTGAACTGGAACTACCGATATTTAATATTTCTTCTCCTTTAAAGTTTGTAGCGTAAGTCGTAGAAGTGTCATACTGTAAAGTTATTACGTCAGCTGGAAATAATTTGTCAATCTGTATTTCTTTCAAAACAGTTCCATTCTCATCTTTTATTCTCACTTTTGCGTTGAATATGGGCCAAATTTTATTACTCGTCGTAGGATCAAACGCTGAGGCTATATCCAAATCCATGGATTGAGGGCTGTCCAAAGTATTGGTTTCCTCCTCAGTGATCGCAACTCCTACCCCGGTAACTATTACTATCCTTGTATGTGCAGGAACATTAGATACCCTTATATAGGTTGCAGGCTTAAACGCCGCAAACCAATTAATTCTTATCTTATCTTTTGTGGTATCTTTATCAGCAGCTAGATTAAAGTATAATCCTACCCTATTTAAATCAACTCCTGCATTGTAGGAAGAAGTGGTATTCGCATCCACAGTAGTATTTGTATTACTTGTCGTTTTACCTCTAAACACTAACCTCCTCCCGCTAACTGTTGTAGCATTTTTATGAAAATATGCCTTTAGCCAAATTACTCCAGGGATTTTCTTATCTGAAAGGACAGTATTAAAACCTCCACCTGCATCTTTAACAGCTATCTCTTTTTCATACCAGCCTACCCAATATGAAGAGTAATAATAATAATACTGCCTAGCCGCAATAACCGTCCAGTGACTGTTGTCAGCGTAAACCGCTGCACCAATGTAACCTTTACAATATCTCCACCAAAAATTAGAGGAATATTTAAAAACATAATCAAAATTAACGTCATAATATGCATTGTCGTATCCATTGTCACCAAAAGCAGCACTTATTATTACATCTCCGCTGCAGGTAACACCCGTGTGGTAAAGTATAAACTCTTTTACTTTCCCATTACTAGAGGCAGTATTTGACACTTCCAAATAGCCATTTTTTACATTTTTATCAATTGTTCCATCTCCACTTAATCCTGCCACCTGATAATTTGACGCCGTATTGGAAGAAAAATCATCAAATACTACAAGGTTGGGATGGGTAACTGTTAAAGAAGAGGGCAACACATAAAGGTAATTTCCGCCAGCGTAAAATCCGCTGTTTTTTAAAGTTGAATTGTTACTTATCAAAGTTGAAGGATGGGGATGTATTTTTGTATGACGTTCTGGATCGTGCCATGGGTCATATTTAGCAGAAACACTTGACAATCCAGTTGGATCACACCAAAGCCCCGCCGCATACACGGCAAAGCCTGTTGCCAAAACTACTAGAAGTGCAATCAATGGATATATGTAAAGTTTGGGCATATTTTCCTTGTTATTCATTCCAACCCCTCCAATCACATTCTCCCTTTTCAAAATTTCTTCCCAACTCCAGACATAAACCTCCTCGTTTTTTATTATTGCAAAATCTGTTCCTATTCTAATTAATTCCGATTTAATCGATAAATTAACTTATGACGTCAACTTTTTGACATTTAAAAAGTAATCTAATTCTTCACCTCTCATTCCAAAACCCTTCCAACAAGGATTTTTAAAACGCACTCTAATAAACTATGTCAAAATATTGACATATAAAATTTTTATTCCCTTCTTTCTTGACACATTTTTTAACAAAATTGTAAAATTTTCATACTATGGACAAACTAATCTCTATTCGCCAAATAATCAAAGATACTCTCATTCATTCCCTAAAAACAGCCACATACGCTCAACCGCTAATAATAGTTCCACAGGATAGTGCATGTAAAGTTGCAAATTTAGTAGAAAAATTTCAAAGAAGGCGTTTTAAACCGCTAAAACATGCCTCCATAATAACATGGATATCTCCGCACCAATTGGAGAATGACGAGCCATGAACGAGAAACTCTGGATATTTAACACTACAGTCCCACTTGAGATATTTAAACGTTTTGAAAACGACGCAGGAGTTAGAGGAGCAGATGCTAACAACCTATTCATAAACGCAGACTCAATACTTGGAATTTCTCCATACCAACTAACCCTAAATGGTGAAATCACTTTCCCAATGGCTTACTGTTCTTGGATCAAGGGAATTTTTAGCGTAGCTCACCTTCTTCATTCCAACAACCTACTTGCTGGATTCATAGCCGTAGAACTGGGCGATTGCGCAAACAGTAAGGTAATGGCCTATTTAATAGAAAATTTTAGTAAAGTAATACGTTTCCTCTACTTTGAAGAAAAAAAGCTCTTACAAAGAGAGCTAGAAAAATTTGCTAATTTATTTCAATTTTCTTTTTCTGAATTGACTGAACGCTGGGAAGAACGTAATAATTTACGCCAATCTCTCAAAAAAGCCCAGGCTACTTATACAGAGGGAGTCGCTAACTTCGACGACTTTTTCGTAGCATTTCTAACAGCAAGTGATCCACTGTACTTCAAAGATGATCAACTAAAAACTGTTAAGATAGCAGTAGAAAATTCTTTACCTGCAACTGGAAAACGTATTGCTTTTTTAGGAGTACCTCCGATTCAATCGGATTTATGGCAAGTTCTAAAAGAACGTGATCTCATAGTTTGTTATTTTGAAACCCCTGAAGAGTTTGCTCTATTCAAAGAGGCAGATTCAATAGTTGAGCAGTATCTTCTCTTCACATACCCAGCATCATATCAATTTCGCTATCAGGAGGTAAAAAAACAGCTAAAAACTCGCGAAATAGAAGGCATCATTTTCTACAGTCAAGACTTCTGCTACAGAGAAGGGGAAAAAGTTTTGTGGCAGGAACTGGCAGATGAGTTAAAAATTCCATTTGTTCATATTCAACACGATAAACCAGGGCCTACCTCTGCTCAAACAATTTTAAGGATAGAGGCAGCTTTAACTTAAAGAACACATAATGCGCAACACTTAACATTTTTTTTATAATTCAACATGTATAATCGTCTTCACAATTTTTCAGAGGAGGGATAAAAATGGATATTAAAATTGAAGGAACCCGTTTTCCAATTGCTCACGTGTCTATGGACCCCGGAGAAGTCCTAATAGCTGAAAGCGGAGCAATGGTTGCATATCAGGGAGAATTTGACATTCAGGCAAAATCAGGAGGCATCTTATCTGGACTAGCCAGAATGTTCTTTGGGGGTGAGAGCTTTTTTCAGACTTACTACACTGCCCAGAGTAAAGGGGCATGGATTGAAATTACCACACCCGTATTAGGAGATATGATGGTTATAGAAGCTTCTGAAGGTTGGAATGCTCAAAGTGGTGCCTTTGTAGCACGCGCAGGCACTGTAGATATGTCTTCTACAAAAATAGGAGGCATAACATCCTGGATTGGTGGTGAAGGATTATTTATGCTGAGTTTTTCAGGCACCGGGCCTGTAATCTTATCAGCAATGGGTGATCTTAAGATGATAGAACTTGGCCCCGGCGAGAGCGTGGTTATCGACACTGGGAATTTTGTTGCAAAAACAGAAGGCGTCTCAATGGAAATAGGTAAAGTTGCCAAAGGTATATTCTCCTCAATTTTCTCTGGAGAAGGACTCGTTTTCAGATTTACAGGTCCCGGAAAGATTATCTACCAAACACGAGATCAGAGCACCTTTTTAGGGTGGATTAAACAAGCCTTGAACATCAACTCTTAACTGTATTAGATCACCACTAAAAATCACTTCAGGGGGACTCTGAATTTTCACTATTTGGGTCGTTGAAGAGTCCCCCTTGTTTTATTCCAATATCCGTAGTAAGTGCTTTATTACTAACTCTGTCAAATCTTAACGCTCCTTCTGCCCTCTTAAATATCTTATCTGCTGCATTCTCTATCTGTTTTGCTATACGTGAAAAACGCTGCACCATTTCAATTATCTCCTCAAGTGCTTTGCGATAATTATCAGCCACTTCTTTGTAAACGCCAACATCTCCCAGCTCTTCAATTGCCCTTTCATACTGAGCCACAGTTGCTGCAATCAGCACCACTTCCCTGTAACTACAAACTAAAACTCCAATATTTCTAGCAGAGGCTATAACTTCTGGCACTAGATCCAGAATATAGCTTGGGACAACTAATATCACTTCTTTCGTAGTATTAGGTTGATTAGCATATTTTCTCACATTCTCTATTTCATTTTTAAGTTTTTTCTTCACCTCAGAAAGAACCCGAGCAAACTCTTTGGAATCATTATCAGCTCCTTCAAGTCGAGACAACTCAACCTCAAAAAACTTAACATCTATGGGTATAAACCTAGATTCCGTAACTTTCCATGCAAATTCAACTTCCTTACTCCCCACTTTGAAGTTACGAACTACGAGCCCCGCTTCAATCGCCGGCCTCAAAACATCAGCGAGCATATTCTCTCCACTCTTTCCCCGTCTTTTAGTCCCGCTTACAAACCGTGTAAAGTCAGAAAATACACGATTCATCTCTTCAACCATCCGACTCATGTGATCAAGCTGCTCTCTAATAAGTTTTCCCGTTTCATTCACCTTCTCAAGATTCGCTTCTGAAAACTCCTTCAAAGAAGAACGATTATCAGCAAGAAGTTTGTCAATCGTTGAAAATAAACGCTGAAACTCACCCGAAAACCTTTCAAGAGAACGAGAAAAGGCCTCATTAAAATTTTTTGAAACCTGAGAAAAGTTTGAAGTAACATTCGATATTAAAGCCCGTGATGTATTGTCCAAAACCTCCTTTAACTTCTCCGTTCTCTCATCGGAAAGTTTTCTCTCTTCCTCATTCAAAGCTTTGGTAAACTCTTGCAAACTTTCTATTTTATCCGTAAGTAATTTCAAAGCCCCCTCTTGACGCAGTAATGCCTCATCACGTTCACGTTCCAACCGTTTTATAAAATAAAACCACGTTGTCAAAATTCCAATACCCATCCCTACAAAAAAAGCAAAGACAACATACACTACGCAAACGCCCTCAGACAGTTCTCATCCCCCCTATCAAACGTTGAACTTGAAATACATAATATCTCCATCTTGAACCACATAATCCTTTCCTTCAAGCCTTATCAAGCCTTTTTCACGACACGCATTCCACGAACCACAACGTATAAAGTCATCGTAAGAAACAACCTCAGCTTTTATAAATCCACGCTGCATATCAGTATGTATTCGCCCCGCAGCCTCTGGAGCTGTTGCTCCTCTTTTCACAGTCCAAGCACGTGTTTCCTTGGGTCCAGCCGTGAAAAATGTAATTAAATCCAAAAGTTTGTAACCTGCCCTGATAACTGAGTTAAGTCCCGGCTCTTCCAAACCAAGTTCCTTTAAAAATTCTCTCTTCTCCTCTGCATCAAGCTCATTCAACTCTTCCTCCACCTTGGCACAAACCTTTACAACCTCAGCCTTTTCTTTAGAAGCAAGTTCACGTAATCTCCTTACGTACTCGTTATCCTCAATAAGTGCCTCCTCTGAGACGTTGGCTATGTACATCAAAGGCTTACCCGTCAACAGAAAAAGCTCCTTCGCAAGACGCCAGGCATTCTCTGACAACTCATCCTTCACAACCCAGATCCGCCTTTCCGCTTCAAGGTGAGACTTCAGCTCTTCAAGAGCCTCCATCTCTTTCTTAGCTTCCTTATCTCCACTGTTTGCCTTCCTTTGGGCTCTATCAATTCTCTTATCTACCGTCTCTAAATCCTTCATTATCAACTCAAGATTTATTGTCTCTGCATCACGTACTGGATCTACGCTCCCATCAACATGCACTATATCCTCATTCTCAAAGCATCGCACAACCTCTGCTATCGCATCAACCTCACGTATATGAGCTAAAAACTGATTTCCCAGTCCTTCTCCTTTACTCGCCCCTCGCACTAATCCCGCAATATCAACAAACTCTATGACTGTTGGAGTGATTTTAGCAGACTTTTCAAGTTCGGCAATTTTGTAAAGTCTTTCATCCGGCACTTCAACTATTCCTACGTTCGGATCAATAGTGCAAAATGGATAATTGGCAGCCTCAGCATGCGATGAAGCAACAAGTGCATTGAATAACGTAGACTTTCCAACATTCGGAAGCCCCACTATTCCACATTTGAAACCCATTAAATTCACTCCTTTCTTAGAATATGCGGCACTCTTAGGAAACGGTCCTGCTTTTCTGGAAATGTATCTATCAACTTCTCGCTATCCACATTAAACCTTTCAACTGGAGATAACACCTCATCATCACGCCATTTGGAACGTGCAGTGTAGAACTCCTCAGTGCTATCCACATCAAGCTCAAATTTTTCAATCTCTTTAACAAAGTTCAAAATTTTCTGAACCTGTTCCAGCAGTTTCTCATCTGCATCAAGTTGAGAAAGAGAAGCAATCTTTTTTATCTCCTCCTTACTGACCATCCAAATACCCCCTTTTACCACATTTTACACACGCTTGCACATTTATAAGATTTAGCAAACCAACCAATCCCACTCCACTTCATACTGTATAATTATTTTACCATCAAGACAAACAACAAAGAGAATTTGGCAAATGTTAAGGGGGGAGGTAAAATGAGCAGCAACACACTAAAAATAGTCTTAAATGCCCTATACATAATAACCCTACTAATAGTAGCCTCCATCTTAACTTTCTCTCTGAGTAGCTTCATTACTTTTTCAATAATACCAGGAGAAACTTATAAAAAAGACGAGATCAAAATAACAAGCCACAATGTAAAATTTGTAAAAATAAATGGCATCAATTTTGCTATTGCAACACCTGAAGCTAACCCTTGCCAAGTTATACTCGTCATTCACGGATGGGGAAAAAGTTCAAAAAACATGCTTTTCACTGTGAATTTGATGAATAAATTCGCCACAAATTCGATTTTCATCCTGGTTGACCTTCCAAAGCACGGACTCTCTGACAATCCACCTTTCTTTTCATTTGGCCCTGTTGAAACTGCAGCAGTTCTAAACTCTTTTCTCAAACTTAGAGAATCGTACAAACTGGATAACCTCCCCTTGAAAATTTTGGGCTTTTCCGTAGGAGCAGATATTGCTGTCAACCTAGCCGCGTGCCTCGATAAACTTGGAATCAAGGTAAAAGCAGTATTTGCAGAAGCCCCATTCAACAACATCAAAACAGTGATTCGCCACTATGCCACAGAAGTACTAAAATTGAAGTTCGAGATAGCAGGAGATACTGCCTGCTACCTGTATAAAATTTTGTGGAAATTAGTCAGCACTGGTACTCATTTAGAAAAAACAGTATCATCCAAACTGCCCTCTTACTACTTAACACCATCGCTTTCTTGGGGACTTTTCCCAAAGGAAAACTCCGAAATTTTAAAGCAACATGGCACACACCTTTTCATATTTTGCTCAGAAACAGACAGCAGAACTCCATGCCACTATTTAAAAGATGCAGTTGAAGTATTCAGAGCAAACCTAGGCAGTCTCTTTCACTTTACAAAGTGCAAAGGCGCTGATCACGGCGAAGCTATAGAGTACAAAGAAATGATCAATTTAATAAAAACTTTTTGTTTGCTGTAAGCATTCACTTTAACTATAACTACACATCCATATCAAACACTTTCACGCGCGAATAAGTGGATAGTTTAGGCATATCCACCTTCAATACCCCATCCAGCGCCTGAAAACTTTGTGCAACCTCAGATGAATAAGCCACAACCACCGCATTTTTGTAGAAAATTGCGAATCCTTTTTCTTTTCCTTCAAAGTTCAAAATCACCCTCCCCTTGTAAGATACTGCCTCAACCTCAGCACTCATCCCTGCCAAAGCCTTGTAAACATCAACTAGTGGCTGAATTGCACCCTGTTTGAAAAGAAACACTGCACATTTCTCACCTGTCAACTCATTTGAGCCTACATAAGCTTCTCTGATGTTCTTTAACATAGCATACGAAGTTTGCAGGAATTCACTAAACTTTGGAATCTTATTCTCCACCTTGGGAGAAGACAAGTAAAACTGTCTATTCCACCAGCTCAACACATATTCTTGTCTTCTACCCCACGAGGAAGTTTTCAAAACTCTGAAATTCCATCCAACCCTTGTCATACTACGCAAAGCCACATCGTTTATCCCCTTAACAGCTGCATTAGTTTTAAGAACAGCTTCTATCAAAGAAACCTTTTTAACACTGAAGCCCATCAGCATGAACATTCCACCTAGCACCGCTATCAATAAGGCAACTTTTATGAACTTTCCTTGCTTCCTCTCCATACTCCTTGCCTCCTTCACATTCTCAATCCTTTTTCGGGAAGGGGTAGGTAAGTTTTAAGAGTGTATAATTATTTGTGGAGTAAAAAAGGAAAAGGAGTGTACGGTATGAACAATATTCAACTTTATCATGATTTCAAAACCCCTCTTGAAAAATTCACATTTTATATTGCTTACAATGTCAAGGAGAAATTCAATGAAGCAAAGTTTGCAGCATTCTCAGGCAACAAAGCGCAATTCACATCACTTCGTCATGCTTTCAAAAAAGCAGAAAGCGGCGATATGACCTATGGAATAGATGAATGGGCCGAAAAGTTGACCAAAGAAGCTCGCCAACTCTTTTTTCCAGAAGCAATCCTTTACACAGAAGATAAAGCTCTGCTCATGCTAGAAGGCTCTAATACCCCCAATATTGCCCTTTTAGTAGATCCAATTGACGGAACGCGTCCAGCAGCAGCTGGATTTGGCTTTGCTTGTGTATCTGTCGCCCTGATCGAATTGGACGGAATCAATGAGCTAAAAACTCTAACTTTGAAAAACATAAAAGAGGGATGTTTGGTAGATTTGAATCTAGAATTTTGCATATGGGCATCTGAAGAGGGAGAATTTCGTTTAACTTTCTTAAAATCTGGAAACACCATAGATAATCCATCTACTCTTCCTCTTTCCAAAACCACAAGCTTCGAAAATATGTTTTGGGAAATAGGTCTGGTAGGCCGCCCTGTAAAGTGGATTACTAATATTCTAGGAGAATTAATAGACTCTTCATCTGCATCAGGAGCTTTCTTCACCATAAATAGCTTAAGCTGGTGCTTCTCTCAAGTACTGCTTGGCAACCTTGATGCAGTAGTTGATGTTGGAAACAGAATTGTACGAGACATACCAGAAGCACTTAACGACTTCAAAAAAGCCGGCAAGGGAAGTGTATTGGGGCTTTTTCCATACGACGTTGCTGCCTCCTATGTCATAGCAAAGGCTGCTGGAATTCCATTAACCGATGCTTATGGAAAAGATATTGCAGATATGAAACTGTTTGACACACGGGTTGAAAATCACACATCGATCGTAATAGCATCAAATAAAGTTTTACACACAAAACTGGTCGACTTCATCAATAGAAAGTTAGTGAGTATCTAAACTTAAAACGCGAGCGTAACCTTACCACTGTAGTGCACCAAATCTTCAGAAATAGGAATAACTCCAAGATAATGAATTGTAGGGACTGTATTTTTCCCCAGTTTTTCAAAATACCTGTGCAAAAAGTTTTCAAATTTTTCCCTTATTGAATTATCCACTTCCTTTTTCGAAAGTTTATTAAACAACACCCACACATTTTTCTTATCAAATAAAACATCCAAAGAAGCGATCAAGCGAGCTGCATCTTTAAAGCCAACCTCACTTGCTTCTACTACCACCACAACTGCACTTGAAGCTTTAATAGCAGAAATTACAGGACAGCTTGTACCAGCAGTTGCATCAATCACAACAGCACCTTCAACTCTCCTACTTTCAACTAAAGCCTCATTGACCAAAGTATCCACCACTTTTCCCAAACCCGAAGCCTTTTTCACACTGGCAGCTATTACTTCTCTAATATTTCCCAAAGTATCAATGTATTTCGCAATCTCAGCCTCCCCCTCAGGAATAAGAGATATACATTTTTCCGGACAAAACTCAACACAGGCACCACATCCCTCACATCCTGCTAAAACCCTTCCTTCTTTTATAGCTGCAAATTCACACACCTCTCCACATACATTACAAGATTGGCCATTAAAACTTCTACAATGTTTCTCATCAACACTCACTTTAAAACTGTGGACAATTTTTCTTAAAAATTCAGTCTTCTGCTCTTTGGTTCCCATCAAAACCACAGAAGGGGTTGCCACATCTGCATCAACTAATATTGCTTTTCTCACACTAGCCAACCAGAGAGAAACCAAGCTTTTCCCTGCACCACCTTTACCTGCTGCTACCGCCACACTTTCACATCTGGCCAACTCTTCCAATTTTTCTTTCAAATTGGGAGTGGTTTCTGCAATAAGATTCTCCACATGGTTTACAACATCAGCTACACTATTTCGAAATTTAGCTTTAAAACTTGGTTCATTCACAACCCTCTTTACTGTTTCAAAAGCCTGCAAAGTTGTAAAAGTCATCCCCAGAAATTCCTGTTCTAAATATTGCAAAATTTCCTCGTACAATTTAAACACCGGTTCAAAATCACTTAATATCTCATTCCATATATCCCTTCTTGAAAATGCCAACTTCTGGAAAATATCTTCTCTGAATTCAACAAAAGCCTGAAGCATTCCCTTAGTATCTTTCTTGAAGGCATTCAAAGACTTGTTTTCAATAAAAACAGCCGGCTTTGGTAACGCCTTTGAAATATCTGCAAGCAAATCGTACAAATTCCTAACCCCAAACACTGTTGCCTCATAAACCAAAACCAACAAGTCTGAAAGTTCTGCTACTGCCTCTGTCAATTCAGACACGCCAGCTGGACCATCTATTATAACAAAGTCTAAATCTTTGAATTTATCATCTAACAACTTACCACTCTTTACTTTTTTTACAAAATCCTCAAATTCGTGCTTTACAAACTCCAGTATATGTTCTCCTTCAATTATCGAAAATTCGGCAAGTTCTCCGACTCTTCTTCCCGAACGCTCCAGAGCATAACGAGTCAATCTACCACTTAGCACTTTTTTATCCTCCACTGCCCCAAACGGGCACACCCTAAAACACAACTTGCAAGAGTGGCATAGTGTCGGCAAAAGCACAGGTTTTTCGCCACGTGGTTTTACCAACGCTCCAAATTGACAAGCATAAACGCATTTCCCACAGCTTTTACAATTGTCATTAAACTCAGGAACGAATTTATAAATCTCAGTTTGAGAAATCTTTTCGAGCTTAAAAAAACGCTCCAAACCTTCTCGTGAATTAGGAGCATCAATATCCGCATCAACATGCAATACTTTAAATCCTCTCTCCGTTAAAAAACGAGTAAACATAGAAGAGAAGAGTGTCTTTCCAACACCACCCTTTCCCGACAAAAAACCTATGACTTTGGGTATAGCTTTTTCTGCCTCAGCCATAACCTCATACCCTCCTACAACTTCCACCAATAAAAAGTAATTTTCAAGCAGCTACCACATCTCTTATATCTCTCTCAATTCACCAGCCTTAAATTTTTCTATAACTTCCTTCAAAGTCCCTCCTACAGCTTGATAAGCTTTGATTCCAGCGCTCCTTAAAGCATTTTGAGCGTTTGGACCAATCTGACCTGCAACTACCGCTTCTACTCCTTGATCTACTAAAAATTGAACAGCCTTCGGCCCTGCTCCTCCAGCAGCAGAGGCAGCTGGATTTTGAACAAATTCCACACTCCCAGAGTCAACATCAACTATTGCAAAAGTACTTGCCCTTGCAAACCTTGTCTCAACCAAACTATCTTCTGCAGTCCCCATAACAGGTATTGCTACTTTCATTTTAAACACCTCCTACCAAGTTATCTATCAACTCTTTGTAAGTTTGCAAACTTTCCAAAGCTGTTTTCAACCATGCCCTACCATCCTCAGTTATCATGAAAACTCTGCGCCTTTCATCCTCCACCACAGCATCTTTATCTTCGATAATAAAACCTTTAACTTCCATATCCATGAGCACACGGTATAACGAACCAAAGTAAGCAGGCGAGGGGAAGTTGAAAACCGGTGACAATTCTTCCAAACGTCGAGCTATGTCATAACCATGCAACGGCTCCTTCTCCAACATCCTTAAGATAGCCACTTTCATTAAAAAACCTATCCCAAAACGACCAAGCCTATCACCTCTTCGCATCATGCCTCCTCTCTGCCAACGTCCGAACACTTCCCCTCACCTCATTCATCGCCTAGTAAAGACGTGGTAAATGCTACCACCAGCCAAACCAACCTCGTCCTGCTCCACGTCCAAAGCCTGCTCCTCTTCCAAAACCAAATCCTCGTCCCCAACCGCGTCCAAAGCCTGCTCCTCTTCCAAAACCAAATCCACGCCCCCAACCACGTCCAAAGCCTGTTCCTCTTCCAAACCAATTCCAACCTCCACGAGCTCCTGTTCCACATCTTCCCATTCCTCTTCCAGTCATTGGTCCTTCACCAAGCGGACCAGTTCCGTCAAAACCCGGCATCGCAGCCACCCCCTTTTGTTTTGTATATATCTTTCTTTTCTATATGCAATTTTAATATACTCGTTTACTCTTGTCAAGATTTAATCTTTTTTAAACGCACCCAAATTCTTATCAAATCTGCTAAAATCAAATGAGAAAAATTAAGGTGGAAGGGGAAGACTTAAATGGGTATATCTTTATCAGAGAAAAAACTCGACATATACTTATCTGAACTAACTTACAAAGTAGCGACTTTTAAAAAACGTATAAACACCAATCTAGCTTTTAAATATCAAACTCACTCAAAATCATCTCTAGCACACCTTATCAATTATGCAACAACCGCTTACATACTAGTCGGTAAAAACTGTCCATTCAAGTGCACATATTGTTCACAAAATTCTGACTTAAACACTACTACAACCCAGCGTGTCTCAAGAGTTGGATGGTTTAAAGCTCCTGATAATTGGCTGGAATTGCTATCCCAAGCAGGATTTAAACGTATATGCTTTCAAGTAGCTGGAGGATTTGAAAATTCTGTCATAAAATTAATCTTTAAAATCCACAATTACTATTTAAAACTGGACCTTACTCCTCCCCTCATCTCAGTGTGTGCACGCCTGAACTACAACCAAGCCGCCACTTTGCTCACCAATGGAGTTGAAAGAATATGTATAGCTCTGGACGAAGTAAAGCCCAGATTTAGAACAGGCTGGAAGCAGCTTTACTCAGAACTTATGAAAATTGCAAAATCATTTCCCGGAAAAGTTACAACGCACTTAATATATGGTTTAGGAGAGTCAGATATTGAATTCCTAGATTTATTTCGAAAGCTAGTCAGCAAAGGCATAAAAGTAGGTATATTCGCATATACACCCGTTGTCAACCATCCATCACTCCCCAAGCAACAACCCAACCCCCTTAAATGGCGTCTAATTCAAATCGCAACTTATCAGATTCAATACTCAATTCCACATTCAATCCAATTCAAATCAGGTTACATACAAAAAATTGAAACAACCACTGAAATAGTCCACCGCGCTATACAGACGCGGGGCTGCAAATGGTGCAATCGCCCATATTACAATGAAGCTGTAAAATCATTCAGATACAACTACTACTACCCTCCGACAGAAACAGAGCTAAAAAGCGAATTGGAGTTTTTGAAAGAGCATTTAATAATCCCTGAACAATACTACAAATAACTTGAAAAACTTCCTTTTAAAGCACCCCAACCTTCAAATTTCAATCCACATTTATCCTTGTAATCACCTTAACTTTCTTGTATAATCACTTGCGAATTAAAACCAAAGTTTGAGAGGCGCCTTTGATGGCTCAGATTTTAAAACAAGACAAAATTCTCTCTTTTGTTAAATATCCTGAACTTTTTCTTTACCTTAGAAGATACGAAAGTTGCTGTCTATTTCTGGGCAGTCCTCAAAATATTACCCCCATAAAATTTGAAGTTGGGTGTATAGAAGACGTGTACTCTGACACAATTTCCCTCGTAATATTTTCTCGCTTTGCAGATGAGGATCTCATCTTTGCATCATCCTTTGTACTTTCAGCCGTCCTGGCTTACTTGAACCTTCCATATTCATCTTCAACTCAAATCTTTCTTGCAGAACCAGGAATGATGGATGATACATCTTTAACACAGTTTATGCTATCTGCAAGCGGTATACTCAAAGAATCAAATCTTATAATCACAACTCATCCTCAACTGAAGTTGATCCTTGAAAATTTGAAGTCTCAATGCAATGTCATAGATTTCTCCTCGTTTTATAGAAACACTTTGAACAAAATTTTCGCTCAGTCAGTCGCTCCAAAAGAGGTGACAATTATAGGTTTATCACCATCACTGCTTAATTCTATTCCCGACGAAGTAATTATCAAAGGATTCATAGTGGACAAATATGGATTTATAGAAGAAATGAAGGCAGGAGAATTAAAAAAGCTTGCTTCTTCCACAATGGAAAACATTCTATCTGCAGATTTCACTCCACTTAACAAAATGAGTTGGAATGAAGTGCTGCGTAATAGAGCAGAAGTTGTAATTTCAGCACATCCCGGATTCCATCTCAACAACCAAGACAGCAAATTTTTAGAAGGAGCAAAAGTAATTGAACTCGTCCCCTTTAGCGTAACAAGTATTGCTAAACCATATGAAAAATTTTTAATCCATCCTAGTTGGCTTGGAGTCATGAATTGGCTAATAGACAATTTTGAACTTGAAAATTCAGAGATAAAAAAGCTGCTAAATAGAGACTTTCTAACTTTTGAGGAGCACTCTTTTTTCCTCAAGGAACTCTCTACTGCACTTGAAAATCGAATTCTTACTCTATTTAAAAAGGGGGGTATTTTAAGGTGAGAGGACCAACTGAAAAAGAACTCGAAGGCTACACCTCACCGGTGTATGTTTATCGCGCTTGGTGTAAAGGGTGTGGAATTTGCGTTGAGTTTTGTCCAAAAAATGTTTTAGAAATTGATGATCAAAACAAATGTGCAGTTGTAAGACCTCAAGACTGCATAAAGTGTAAACTTTGTCAACTGAGATGTCCAGACTTTGCAATAATAGTTGATGATGGTAAATAAAGTAATTTTTCTAACCCAAACCCTCGAAAAGGAGGCGACAAATAATGTCTGAATTCAAAAGAGTTGGAATAATTCAGGGAAACGAGGCTTGCGCAGTAGCAGCGATAGATGCAGGGGTGAGATTTTTCGCTGGATATCCCATAACGCCCTCCACAGAAATTGCTGAGATGTTGGCCGCCGAGCTTCCAAAAGTTGGTGGTCGCTTTATTCAAATGGAGGACGAGCTTGGTAGTATGGCAGCTCTTGTTGGAGCATCATTTGCAGGTCTAAAACCTATGACAGCAACAAGCGGGCCCGGCTTTTCTCTCATGCAAGAAAATTTGGGCTTTGCCGCAATGGTGGAAGCTCCATGTGTAGTAGTCAACGTGCAGCGTGGTGGACCCTCAACTGGTCTTCCTACTAAAGCATCTCAAGGGGATGTTATGCAGGCTAAATGGGGAAGTCACGGTAATTACCCAATAATTGCACTTGCCCCGCACACAGTGCGAGAAGTCTATGATGCTACCGTTATGGCTGTAAACTTTGCAGAGGAATATAGGACCCCTGTTGTACTTTTATTAGATGAGGTTATCGGACACATGAGAGAACGTGTTGTGCTACCTATGCCGGAAGAAATCAAAGTCGTGAATCGTAAAAAACCATCAGAACCTCCAGAGTTTTATAAACCTTACAAGCATACTGAGGATTACATCCCTCCTATGGCAATATTTGGAGAAGGTTATCGTTTCTTGACTACAGGTCTTTTCCATGACGAGATGGGCTTTCCTACATCAGATGATAACGAAATAACAAAACTTGTTAAGAGGCTTCACAAAAAAATTTATGCACACGAAGAAAAAATATGGCGTTACGAAGAGTTTATGACTGAAGACGCTGAATACCTTTTGATCGCTTATGGTTCCGCTGCCAGAGCTGCAAAAGAAGCAGTTTTATTAACAAGAAAAGAAGGTAAAAAGGTGGGGCTTTTGAGAATTCTTACAGTTTGGCCATTCCCCGCAAAAATAGTCAGAGAGCTTGCAAATGGTAAAAAGGCCGTTTTGGTGTGTGAACTCAACTATGGCGAACTTGTGGGAGAAGTGGAAAGAGCCACAAAAGGCTTAAACGTTCCTGTCTTCTTCAAAGGTAGATGGGATGGGGAGCTGTTGCATCCATTTGAGATTAGAGACTTTATAAAAGGAGTATAAACTTTAAAACTTATCCATAATCGATCTGTAATCGTGAAGGAGGGAGAAAAAATGGCTTTTGACCGTACAGCACATAAATACTTGAGAAAAAATTTTAAGATGCCAACAATATGGTGTTCTGGTTGCGGAATAGGAATAATTTTAGGATCAATTTTTAAAGCTTTAGAAGACTTAAATATGACTGGTGATAACACAGTATTTGTGGGTGGTATTGGTTGCTCTTCTCGTATTCCTTTTTATGTAGATTTTGATGCACTTCATACCACTCACGGACGTCCAATAGCATTTGCAACCGGCGTAAAGTTTGCAAAGCCTGATCTCAATGTTGTGGTAGTGGCTGGAGATGGAGATACTGCAGCAATTGGAGGAAATCACTTTATACATGCATGTCGCAGAAACATAGATATTACATTGATTGTGATAAATAACAAGATATACGGTATGACTGGTGGACAGTACTCACCAACAACAAAATCTGGGGAAAAAACCACCACATCACCTTATGGACATATTGAAAGAAGCTTTGACATATCCAAACTAGCTGCAGCAGCAGGGGCAACTTACGTGGCTCGCTCAAGTGTTTATCACGTAACTCACCTGGATAAGATTATAAAAGAAGCCTTTGCCCATAAAGGGATGAGCGTGGTAGAGATAATGTCTCCTTGCTGGACTACCCATGGACGTAGAAACAGGTTTAAAACACCAGTCGAGATGTACAAATGGTTAAAGGATAACATGATTCCTTTGAATGCATGGGAAAAACTTCCAGAAGATAAACGTGCTGGCAAGATTCCTTATGGTGTTTTTGTAAACAAAAAGGACATCCCAGAATACTGCGAAGCTTATTACGAGCACATAATAAAGCCGAACCTCAACAAAAAACGTCGTGATTTTTCTGAAGATATCGAAGCTATGAAAATAAAGTTAGAGATAAAAGCGAAGGAAGGCTGGCATGTGTAGTAAATGCAAATTCATCCACATTCACTTCTAAAGGAGGGAAATAAAATGGCTGACTTCAAGCTTGAAGATATAAGAAACCTTTTCAAAAATAAAAGTAGGATTGAAGTTCGCTTGAGTGGAGCAGGTGGACAAGGGCTAATTCTGGCAAGTGTTATAATGGCAGAGGCTGTAGGCTTATTCGAAGGAAAAAACGTTGCTCAAACTCAAGCTTATGGCCCCGAAGCACGTGGTGGTGCAACCAGAGCAGACGTTGTAATCTCTGAAGGGGAGATATACTATCCCAAAGCCACAAAAGTCGATCTTCTCCTCGTAATGACTGAGGAAGCTTTAACAAAATACAAGCACGTTCTTAAACCTGAGGGTGTTCTAATATACGATGAGTTTTACGTGCATCCCAAAACACTTCCGGTCTCCCGTTCATTTGGGTTTGATATAACTCGTACAGCAAGAGATGTGGTTGGCAAAATGGTTACAGCCAACATGGTGGCACTTGGAATAATATCTGCTCTTACCGGTATCATGTCTGAAGAAGCTCTCAAAAAAGCTGTCGAAAGAAAAGCGCCTGAGGGTACAGAAGAAATAAATTTAAAAGCTGTTGAGGAAGGCATAAAGCTTGTAAAGGAAAGGTTTAAATAAGGAGGGAATAGGATGGTTTCAACCGTTTCCGTACGTGATTTTCCAAGCCACGTTGGAAAAGTGGTAAAGGTGAAAGGTTGGGTTTACAATCGTCGTTCAAGTGGAAAAGTTTCATTCTGGATATTCAGAGATGGCACAAGAGATTGCCAAATTGTTATAGAAAAGTCCAAATTTCCAGAAGATTACAAGCGCTATAAAAAGATAGCTTATGAAACAAGTGTTGAAGTAGTGGGAGAGGTTGTTAAAAATCCAAAAGCTATAAATGGATATGAGTTACTTGCGCATGAAATAAAGATCTTTCACGAACCCGCTAAAGAATGGCCTCTTCAAAAGAAAGATCACGGCATTGATTATCTGCTCGATAGACGTCATCTCTGGCTACGTTCAAGAAGGCCAAGAGCAATCTTAAAAGTCAGAAGTGTAGTCATGAAAGCAATTGAGGATTGGCTACACAATGAAGGATTCGTGCGAGTTGACGCTCCAATATTTACTCCAAGTGTTTGTGAGGGAACCACTACTTTATTTGAAGTAGAATATTTCGACAAAAAAGCGTATCTTTCACAAAGTGGTCAGCTATATATGGAAGCAGCAGCTGCTGCTTTCGGTAAAGTTTACTGTTTTGGTCCAGCCTTTCGTGCTGAAAAATCTAAAACAAGGCGTCACTTGACAGAGTTTTGGATGGTTGAACCAGAAATGGCATTTATTACTCTTGAGGAAAACATGAGAGTTCAAGAAGAAATGGTAAGCTATGCAATTACTCAAGTGCTTAAAGAGTGTGAAGCTGAACTGGAATTTTTAGAAAGAGATATATCAAAACTGGAAAAAATCAAACCTCCTTTTGAAAGGCTCAGTTACACAGAAGCTGTCGAGCTACTTAAAAAGAAAGGTTTTGACATAGAGTGGGGAGAAGACTTTGGGGCTGACGAAGAAGCTGCCATATCTGAAGAGTTTGAAAAACCTGTATTTGTTCACAGATATCCAGCCAAAAGTAAGGCATTTTATATGGAGCCAGATCCTGAAAATCCAGACGTTGTTTTGTGTTCAGACATGTTGGCTCCAGAAGGTTATGGTGAGATTATAGGTGGCGGTCAAAGAATAGGAGATGTAGAAAAACTTAACCAAAAGATTAGGGAATGGGGTCTTGATCCAGAAAGCATGAGGTGGTACGTTGAACTGCGTGAGTACGGTGGTTTTCCTCATGGTGGATTTGGACTTGGTATAGAGAGATTCGTTGCATGGATAACTGGAACTCATCATGTAAGAGAGTGTATTCCATTTCCAAGAAC
>JAMOTN010000061.1 GCA_027062325.1 bacterium | reverse complement strand
AGAACAGTTGTGAATCAAAAATATGAGAGAAGCCGTAGAAAGCAAGAACAACCAAAACTTTAACAACTTCCTATTAATAGCTGATCCCCCCATCTCCTAAAACCAAAAATACACTATCTACCACTCACCCAAACCAACACCGTAATAAATTTATAACAAAATTTTGAAATAGAGCAATAGTAAGACTTTAAAGAATTATACCAGAATATCACACGTTATACAGAAATCGAATTGCTCCTCCAAGATCACACTTATCTAAATACAAAACCGCTACTTAACATGTAAAGCCACTCCGACCTACTACTATCGCGTTGCACTCCTAATGTAATAGAGTACCCCTTTTGGGAAACTGTCCTAAACCCAACCAAATATTTGCTAAATATTGCATCTTCATTCTGAGAACTTTCAAATGTTAAAATGTTTACTCGTCCTCCTTCTGCATTGAAAGTATAAGCTAAACCTCCTTTCAAAAGAACACTTTCCGTATTATCATCATAAACAACATTCAGATAAAAATTACTGTTTTGCATTTTAAATTTCAAATAACCATAGTATTGCCACAAATCACTCATTTGGGTATTTTCAAAGTCAAACCTCCTAGCTCCTAAACTAAAAGCCATCTTTCTAAAATCCAAAAGCTTTACTTTTACACCTGCATAAGTAGCAGGAGAGGAATAATGGTAATCTCCAAACGACCCTAGATCAAACTGCAACCACGGTCGTAAAGAAAAAATAACCGAGTGATTTACTGCTCTATCCGTTAACTTTATCTCTTCAGTCTCACTGTCCAAAGGTGGTAATTTCACATAACGATAAATAAAACTCAAATTAACTAAAAAAGTTCCACTGTCCACAACATCTGGTGTTTCTACAACACACAAACCATTCCCTCCAAGTATCGTACTGCCAAGACTTAAATTCAACTCTTCAGAAGCCTTTTTACTCCTGAAGTTTATGAATCTACTATTTTCCTTTGTTTTTTTTGTGGTTTTCCCAAAAGTCCCACCATTTTTTAAAACTCTATAACTTTCTATAAGATCAAGCTCTTTCATCTGTCGTGCTAATTCCTTATTTTTTACTACGTCAACCGTACTGAGTTCATCAACATCAATCTTTTCTTCATCCACATGCGGAACAGACGTTGAACTCAATCCCGAAGCAACCACAATAATCACTAAAGCCACAGCAAGCTTTAAAATATCAAAAAACTTATACAAAGGCATAAACTCCACCTCTCGCTTAGTTACTTTCCACTTATTCAATCGACAAATCAGGTAATAAGTTGAAATGTACCAAGACGTTTTTTTTAAAAACAAAACTAAATTTAAAGTCCTTTAAAATAAAACATCATGTCAAATATGAACTGCAAATTTCTCCCGTACCTCAAAAGCCTTTTCTAAAACTTCTTGCCACAAGGGATCATCTTCTTCAATCACAACTCCCCCAATTGATATAAGATATTCCTCAAATTCTTTTGCTAAACCTTCCGGAGTTCCATTTAACCACCCATCCATACCTTGAGACTTTTTCCCAAATACAAGTTCTTCAAATTCTGAAGGCTTTATAACAATGCTTCCGTGCTGCAGAAAGTACCCACTTTTTCTGTATTGAGCGCTTCCCACTACTTTCTTACCATTAACTTTTATCTCTCCCCAACTCGGTGCATCAAAGCAGCAAAATTTATCAGTTCCTCGACTCCTTCTCTCCACCTCCACTGCCGGATTTTTTCTTTTCAAAACTTCAATTAAAATTTCTGCAACCTTAAAGTAATCTGCCATTAAACTCTTACCAACCTCATCTACAACCAAGTACGTCAACTCATTATGATGAAGAACTGCACGTCCTCCGGTGGGTCGTCTCACCAAATCTATACCATTCTCCTTCAACTTTTTCCACAATGTCTTACTATTTTCAACTTTCTGTAACTTCCCAAACGAAAGTGTAGGCTTACTCCACCTATAAAATCTCCAACCTCTTAAACGGTTAGTGAATATAACCCAATCTATCGCCATATTCAAATCCCCATCAAATACTCCATATGGAAATACGTAGAAACCAGAATCAAAACCGGCATCGTTTTTTACCACTTAATCCTCACCTCTAACACCTTTAGTCTTCTATTTTCAAAACACTTAAAAATGCTTCCTGAGGAATACTCACCTTACCAATCTCTTTCATCCTTTTCTTCCCTTCTTTCTGCTTTTCCAAAAGTTTTTTCTTACGCGTAACATCTCCACCGTAACACTTAGCCAACACATCTTTTCTCAAAGCCTTTACCGTAGCTCTAGCAATAACTTTTTTGCCGATAGCTGCCTGTATTGCAACTTCAAACAACTGCCGTGGTATCACCTCTTTTAATTTAGTTACCATGGCTCTTGCACGATAATAAGCTGTGTCACGATGCACAATGAATGAAAGTGCATCAACCTCATCACCATTAACAAGGATATTCACTTTTACAAGATCTGACTCCTTATAACCTACTGGCTCATACTCAAATGAAGCATATCCTCTAGTCTTAGCTTTCAATTTGTCATAAAAATCAACAAGTATCTCTGCTAAAGGTAGTTCATATATAAGCTGCACCCTTTCTGGAGTTATGTAGTCCATGGTAATCATATTTCCTCTTTTCTGCTGACAAAGTTCCATCACAGCTCCAACAAACTCTGATGGGACGAAAATTTGAGCTCTTATATACGGTTCGTACACCGCATCAATTTTGACATTCTCAGGAAACTCAGCTGGATTTTTCACCTCTATCTCTCTTCCAGCAACAACTACTCTGTACTTAACAGATGGAACAGTAACTATCAACTCCAGATCAAACTCTCTTTCTAAACGTTCTTTCACAATATCCATGTGAAGTAATCCTAGAAAACCACACCTGAATCCGAATCCCAAAGCCACAGAAGTTTCCGGCTCATACACCAAAGAGGCATCGTTAAGCTTTAATTTTGCCAAAGCCTCGCGTAATTTTTCGTAATCATCAGAATATATGGGGTAAATTCCGGCAAACACAACCGGCGGTAGAATCCTAAAACCTTCCAAAGGCTCATTCACAGGATCGACAGCAAGAGTTATAGTATCTCCAACACGCACCTCACTCACATTTTTAATATTCGCCATGATATAACCAACTTCTCCTCTTCTCAAAGAAGCTGTTTTCTTAAAATTCGGAGTAAAAACTCCCACTTCTTGAACCTCATATTCAGAACCAGTGGAGCATATCTTTATAACATCTCCTTCTTTAACTTCTCCTGAAAAAACACGAATATATGAGACAACTCCTCTGTAACTGTCAAACTTGGAATCGAATATAAGAATACGCAACTTATCATCTTTAAATTTAGCAGGAGCAGGAATTTTCGCAATTATCTCATCCAAAAGTCTCTCCACCCCTTCACCAGTCTTAGCGCTGACACGCAATACTTCAACATCCCCTATCAGCTGCTTTATCTCATCTTCAACTTCATCTGGCCGTGCATTCGGCAAATCAATTTTATTTATAACAGGTATTATCTCCAAATCCTCCTCAAGTGCCAAAAAAAGGTTTGCAACCGTTTGAGCTTGCACTCCTTGAGTTGCATCAACAAGAAGCACAGCTCCTTCACACGCTTTAAGTGCACGAGAAACCTCGTAAGAAAAATCCACATGCCCCGGCGTATCTATCAAGTTCAAAACATGACTTTTCCACTCCATTCTTACAGGTTGAGCTTTAATTGTAATTCCACGCTCTCTCTCGAGATCCATCATATCCAAAAATTGCTCTCTCATTTGACGCTTATCTATAGTTCCCGTTATCTCCAACATCCTATCTGCAAGAGTCGATTTGCCATGATCTATGTGGGCTATAATGCAAAAATTTCTAATTTTAGAAACGTCGTAGTTATCTGTGATACGCTTATCTCCTCCTGCCATGATAAACCCAACACCCCTTCCAAACAATATCTAAGTATCCAGCATGCAATCAAAACTAAAAAATCCAACCTTACCATGATCAACAAAAATCAGCAACTCTATTTTACCACGCTAAACACCACAACTCCCATCCATACTGTTACTAAAGCCCACTGCGAAAACGACAATACACTGTAACCTCTTACTATTCTCAACACCAACAAACCAATAAATAAAGCTACCGAACTTGCCAAAGCTATACCAGCAACCCCTAAAAATTCAGCTAAAACAATATCCAGTACTATATTGATACCAGAAGCCACAACAGCGTAAAATATTAGATCTTTTTCCCTCTCCAGAAACAACAAGCGTTGGGTAATCATCCTGGATACTGGCTGCAGTAGCACAATTGGTGAGTAAGCCAACAAAACAGTAGCTGTAGTTGACTTCACTGCTTCATCTAACGAAAAAAACAGAACACTCACTAAATGCCTAGAAAGAAGAGCTGTAGCCATTGATAAAAAAATCAGCAACCAAAAATCTCTCCTTAACATAAAGTTCATACCTTGAGCAACACCTACTTTAACTTCACTGCTACCCTTAGATTCACTCTCTTCACTCATATCTGCGGTGGATATTGCATATCCCACAAGACCAATTGGTGCCTGAACCAAACGCTGAGCCAAGTAAAGCATCGTTGGACTACCAGAAGTCAACCTCCAACTTATAGCCGAATCCACAAGACTTGCTATCTGCCAAACCCCAACAGAAGCCGCTGCAAAAAACATTTTATTCACAACTTCTACCCAGTATTTCCACGTTTTTCTCAAAAGTTCTACACTTGGAGTATAGAAACTCAAGCCACTTTTTTTAAGGGAGTAAAGGGTATACCCAAGCTGCAACGCCCCCCCTACGAGAGCTGCCCATATAACAATGTGAAAATCAGCACTAAATACAGCCCCTATCATAACAAGGTTAAACAGTGCTTGATTAAACACCATTGGAAAGGTATTTCCATCCAATACCAACTTAGCCCACCAGACACAGCTTGTAATAATAAATAAAGCATAAGCAAAAGAAATAGGGGCATATTTTATGAACTCAAAATCCCTCCAATTCTCAGGACTTTTAAAAAAGAAAACATAAAACAGAACTTTTGGAAAGATAAAAACCACAACTTCAACCAACAACAGCAACACAAGAGTGTGATAAAAAATTCCCCACAGCACAGCCCAAACATTTGAATGAACGGGAGCACTATCAGAAACCTTTTTTCCCAACTTTTTAGAAGCAGAATTATTTATCTTCGAAATTTTTTTCAACAAAGCAACAACAGAAGGCAGCAAAGTCGCCTCTGCTAAAAATTTTCTTAAAAAATTGGGAACTCTAAAAACAAGATTGACCACTAAATCTGTAAAGCTTGAAGCTCCGAAATAGCTGGCAAGAAGGAGATCTCTCAAATAACCAAGAATTCGCGAAATCAAAACCCCTACAAAAAAACCTAGACGTGCTCCCAATCTCATAAACTAAATCCTATTATTCAATCCAATAATGAAAATTTTAAATCATTTTTTCCAAAGCTCCCAAAGGCACTACAGCCTCATAACAGATTATCCAAACCTTAAGCACTCACTTTAGACAAAGCTTCTTCCAACGTTGAAGCAACTGGAATAACACTTAGCAATCCTGTTAATCTAAACAACTCCTCAATTTCAGGCCTCAAAGAAGCCAAACAAAACTTTTTCCCCAACGCCGTGCACAATTTAAAAGCTTCAATAATACTTCCTATTGCCATACTGTTCAAATAACTCAATTCCTTCATGTAAAAAACCACTCCAGTCGCATCTGTCATTTTTATATCATTCAATACAGCATTCAACTCTTGATTAGCACTATGAGCTGCTCTTCCCTTAAGCGTTATTACTAAAACTCCATCCTTCACTTCTTTAGTAATATCCAAACTCATTCAAATCACCCCTATTTTATTAATACAAATTTTAAAACTTTCCTTCTAATATTGAACTCCCAAAACTTCACTCCTGCTTTCTATATTTTAATATCGTAATCTCATTACCCTGATCATTAAACGTGACCTCATCCATCGTTTTTAAAATCAAAAATAAACCTCTACTGAACTTCATAAAAACATCTGGATCTTTAGAATCTTTCAACAAATTATACTCCTCCACAACTGCTCTCCAATCAAACCCTTCCCCTTCATCTCTAATAGTTATCTCTAAATAATCAGGGCAAAGGTAGTAAATTATCTGGACCTTCTTAGAGGGATCCTCTTTGTTACCATGAATTATCGCATTCTGCAAAGCTTCATCAACAGCAAGCAGTGTTCCATAACCAAAAGAAAAACTTCCTACAAATCCCCCTTCCACCGGAATGTCGGCTGAAAAAGTATCAAACACATTATTAATGGCTTGCACGATTCTATCACGCACTATATCTATGTATTCAACTTTACTCGGTATGTCCATAACACACGTTATCTCTATCTTTCCCAGAGCTTCTGGAGAAGCTGTCCTTGTCTTTATTACCCCATCATCAGGAGTGTCATTACTTATATTTATCCCACTTTCCTCCACGCATTCTCACCCCTTTTTTCTTCAAAAATATAAGCAAAATCAATCCTATTGCAAATAGCACCCCAATTACAGTTATAATAGCAGCCACACTAATTTGTCCCTTTGATTTTTCCTTTGCTTCACTAATTTCTGAAGTAGAATCTCCCTTACTCTTATGAGAACCATCTTTTCTCGCCATAGAAGTATCCTTACTCTCAGCAATACTTTTCTTATCCATATTCGAACTTTTACTTGAATTTTGGACCTCAGCACTATCCTTAGATTTAGACACAATATTTTCCACCAACCTCTTTCCCGTCTGCTTTACCAAATTCTTATCTTTATTTTCACCTTTTGTTTCCAAATCCTTACTAGCAATTTGGAAGTTCCCCTTTCCCGACTGCGAAGAAACAAATTCTGGAAAATACTTTGCTATAACTTTTTCACCAATATTTCCCTTTAATTGCAAAATCACTTTTTCACAAAACTTCTTATACTGTGAGTCCTCATAGGCATTTTTCAAACTTTCCAAAAATTCATCGTACATACCAACATTTAAATAACTAGCAGCCCAACACACCTGTTGATAGGAAGAGTCTGTCCTAAACATTCTAAAAGTATCCGCATCTCCTTCCACCACAAATATTCTGGTATCGTTAGTTATAAATATTCCCTCAGGCCTCCTAAGTCCCTCAGCTAACTTAACATTTTTTCCCAACACAGGATCAATACACCACAGAATTCCATTTTCTCCCCTCTTTCCATTCTGATCAGTAACGTAAATCCTTCCTATTTTATCAAATGCCAAATAGCGTATATTTTTCGCACCTTTAATCTTATATGAAAAAACTTTAGCCCCTGTCTCAACACTGTAACCCGTAATCGTTGAATTCAAACTGTTTGCTACGTACACAACATTATTTTTAACAGCCACTCCTCTAGGTCCATACACATCTTTCTGCAGGGCTCCTATCAAATTAAAGTCTTCATCCAAAATCCAAACACGATTAGAGGGGGTATCAGCAACGTAAAATCTTCCTTTGTAATAAACAACTCCACGTGGCCTTTTAATTTTTCTCTTAAATTTACACTGGCCCAACAATTTACCTCCTTGGGTAAAAACTACAACTTTATTTCCTCGTTTAGAAGCTACAACTATTTTATTCGAATATGCCCATATACCCACTGGCTCCCTCATAGGAGAAAACTTATACTCTTCAACAAGCGTGTATTTACCATCTATCTCTTTCAAAAGCAGTACCCTATCGTTTTTGGAATCCGTTATATAAATATCTCCGAACTTACTTATCCATATACAAGCAGGATAATGCATCTTTAATTCCTTGCAATTCCCACAAACCTCACCTGTACCAACATTTGGGAACGGAAGAAGCTCCCTTAAAGAAGCAGTGAGAAAATCGGCCGCTAATGGATTCACTCCCACCCAATTTCCAACTAATAAACATAACAACAAGATAAACACAAACTTATCTCTTCTAAGCAATATCTTCACCTCCAAGCAACCTTTCTGTAAGCTCTATTTATACTCTTCCATTCACCAATGAATTTATCAAAAAAGCACTTAGAAAATCCATTAACATCTTTTAACTTTATCCATCCCCATTTATCTACCTCAACTATGTTAAAACCAAAATGTATTAAGACAGAACCACTAGTCCGCGTCGCTATACTAACCGATAACTTTTTACCATCAATGTATAAATCATCTCCACCTCTAGAAACATCCACATCTAGTAAATCTTTTAAAATCTCTGCTACTTGCACCACTATCAGACGCTGCAACAAAACTCCATGCAAAAGATCCATGCGGTAAAATTCTCCCAGCAACTGCCACATTCTTGGGGAGTATATTTTATCCCCCGCTACTCTATCTTCAAAATCTACTAATTGATCCTCAACCTTTGCTTCCCCCACAAAAGCAACTAACCAATCATACCCCACAGCTTTAGGAGCCATACTAAACACCCAACCACTTCTAAGCTCAGCCCCCGTATAATTCAATTCTCCAAGAAAATTCGTGTATAATCCAGCTTCAATTCTTTCAAGCTCTCCAGGGCCTTTTTGAATCTCAAACAACTCTCACACCTCCCACAATTAAGTTTTTCATTGAGATAGCAAGGATGTACAAGGTAAAGTAACTCTCTATCATAATTGTAAATATATTTAACTATCTCGGCCTTACTCTTTTGCACAAAAGGCGAAACTACTCTTACAGGAGAAGTCATTTTTAAAAGCTCATTAAAAGCATCAAGAAATTCCAACGTATTATCCGGAAAATCAGCACCTTCATCAGCATTAAATCCTATTACCACTGCATTAAATCCATAAAACTCAGCAAAAGCTATTGCATGTGATAGAAAAACCACATTTCTTGCTGGAACCCACATACTTTTTCTAGCTTTTATCGCATTCTCATCTTTAAGAGGATGAGCAATTTTTTTCAAAACATCTACTTTATCCTCGAAAACTTCAATCTTGTATTTTTGGGCAATTCTATAAACACTTCTTTTCTCCGCTTCATAAGCAATTTGAGAATAATCAAAAAATACAACTTTTATTTCATCAAACTCTTTTAAAGCCCACAAAAAAGAGGCCGTAGAATCAAGTCCTCCAGATAAAAGAACCACAGCCCTTTTCCTAGGCATCTTTTTTATATTTTCCAAACCTCCAAACACTTTTCATCACCTATCACTTGAACTTTAAACTCTTGCTTTCAAATCAATCTCCTGCCCAATTAGCATTACACCACTCTCGAAACTCCTCAAACGTCCCCTCCACAATCCTCTGACGTACATACTTCATCAAATCCTGGTAAAAATGCAAATTATGATAACTAACCAAGGTCATCCCCAGAATCTCCTGACGATTAAATAAGTGTCTTATATAACCTCTAGAGTAATTTCTACAAACATAGCAGTTACACCTATCATCAAGAGCCCTATCGTCTAATTTATAAACTGCATTTTTTACGACTACTTTACCATTCCATGTAAACGCTGTCCCCCTTCTTCCCAATCTGGTAGGCAAAATACAATCAAACATGTCAACTCCGTAAAACACAGCATTAACTAAATCAAGCGGTTTACCAACCCCCATCAAGTACGTAGGTTTCTCCCAATCATTCACATTACTCAACAATTTAAGCACTCTAAACATCTCATCTTTAGGCTCACCAACACTCAATCCACCATAAGCAATTCCATCAAACTCCATGTTTCGTATTTCCTCGTAAGCCTTTACTCGCAAATCTTCAAAAAAACCTCCCTGCACTATACCAAACAAGGCTAGTGTGTCTCTCCTAGGAGCTTCTAAACTTCTCTTTGCCCAGTCTAGCGTTATATTTAAAGTCTCTTCAACATATGAACGTGTGGCAGGATACGGTGGGCACACATCCAACACCATTCCTATATCCGTTCCAAATCTATCTTCCAACTCAATCACAAACTCAGGAGTAAAAAAGTGCTCACTTCCATCAATAGATGATTTAAACTTTAGCCCATCTTTATTAATCTTAAACTGCGCTGCTAGTGAAAACACTTGATACCCACCACTATCCATAAGCAAAGCTTTTCTCCAGGGAGTAAATCCTCTTAATCCACCAAACTTTTCAACTACTTCAACGCCGGGCTTCAAATACAAATGAAAAGTATTTGCAAGAATGAGTCTGGCTCCAGTAGCCTCTAAATCTTTGAACTGAATACACTTAACATTTGCATTTGTTCCAACAGGCATAAACACAGGCGTTGGTACCTTTAAATCCAAATGGGAAAAATACAATTCCCCAACTTTAGCAAAACTTCTATCGCTTCTTTTGACTACTCTCCATTCCAACCCCATTCTGAAACTCCACCACCTATTTTTTCAACTTCTCCACCTCTTGAGTAGATGCTGGTATAATGTCTGCCTTGCCAGAAACCACATCTTCAACTTTCTCTTTTTTTCTTCTTGTTATCTTATTTTTAAAGCTCTTTTCCTCATACCTTGCTTTCTCTCTAGCTTTTTCACCATACCAGGTCGTATTCTCAACAACTTTATCTAAAAAATTCACATAATACTTATTCAAACTTCCCCCACAAAGAAAAAGCAACTCCGCCAATGAATCAACATCTGGAACATAAACTGCCATGTTTTTGTAAAGCCCACCTTTCCCCTTAATCACAAACGAAACTAAATCCAACCCCATCGCTTCATTAGCAAGCTGCATTATTACTCCCAACGAAGCATTCGTTTTTACAAACTCGTAAACTTTTTGAATTACTAATGGCAACTTCAAAAAATTAGAAGGAGAGAATAAGGTATTTATAAGCTGCTTAACAAACTGTTGTTGTCTTTTAATCCTCCCAATATCAGCAGTCACTTTATCCCTGTATCTAAGGTAAGCCAATAGCTGCCTTCCATTCAGTTTATACCTTCCCGGTTTAAAAGCGATAACAAGATTCGCCTTGACATCCTTGTAAAACATAGGTTTTTTAACTTCAACCTCCACTCCCCCTAACCAATCTATAAATTTCTCAAATCCTTCAAAATCAACAACTACCCAGTAATCAACACCCGGAAAACCTATAAACTTTAAAGCATCCTCTAAAGTCTTAATTCCTTTTTTTAAACCACCTTTAGCAAAACCTCTAGCAAACAGTGAGTTTATCTTCACAACTTTCTTGTTGTATGGAACAACGGTATCTCTTGGTATCGAAATAAGAACAAGCTTCTTGTAAATTCTATTAAATCTCATAAACATTATAGTATCGCTTCTCATTGCATGATCTCTTAATTGATCCACCCCTATCGCCAAAACGTACACATCCTCTTTTGTTGCTGTTTCGGCAGAGGAGAAGTAATCAGAAAGCGAAAAAGCTCTGGCTAAGATCACTCCCAGCAATACAGCTAGTAAAAAAACAGTTCTTTTAATTTTCCTCCCGGACAAATCTACACACCCCCTATTCACCATTCAGTCTTTGCAATCTACTGCGCGACTCAAAGTATACTCTTTTCAAAACCTTGCTCTTTAAAAAAGCTTCATCAATATTTTTTAAAGCTATCCGCCACACTATATAAGCTTCCTTGTGTTTTCTCATTGGCTCTGAATAATCTGCAATGAACAATATTTTTCCTATAAAATTGCATCCTTCCCCCAATACATGACACGATACAGCCTCACAAACCTCATCCACCTTAATTCCCCAGCTTTTCAATACTTTTTCAACTACCCCTTTTTTATTTACTAAATTATTAAACCACCTTGCAGCATACTCTCCATGTTTCAAAATATCTCCTTTTTTTCTTGCTTCCTCTCTCAACAAATCATGTAAAACTGCTACTAAAAACACTTCATTTAAATTTTGCTTATATTTTTCAGCAAGATTCAGAGCTGCCCATAAAACACCATACGTATGAATCAGTCTATTTCTATCCAAACATTTTAACTTTCTTTTAATCTCATAAAATATCTCCTTTGCTACTTTCTCCAAAATTTATCACATCCCCGTCCACTCAAACTCCATACCTCCAATTACAATAGTATCTCCTTCCTTTACCCCCATCTTAATTAACTCATCAATAATTCCCCACCTTTTCAATATCTCTTTAAACCTATCAAGCGAATCTTGAGTATTGAATACCGTTCTATCAACCAGAGTCTCTACATCTTCTCCTTCAATAACAATTAAATTTTCATTTCTGTATATCTTCCATCTCCTATCCACAGGTTTTAATTGCATAACCACAATTGACTTTTCCTTAAATTCCCTTCTTTCTTTAACACTTTTCACATGCTCTGCTAATCTCCTTTTTAAAAACTCAATATTATCACCATTTAAAGCACTAATCGCTATAACTTCCCCCATTTTCTTCAACATTCCCTTCTCTCTTTCAAACTTTTCTTCAACATCAGGAAGGTCAATCTTATTAACCACTATTAACTCATTTCTAGGTCTGTCAATATCAAAACGCTCCTTGAAACTTTCAACCTCCCTTTTTAAAGTCTCATACTCATCCACAAGACTTCCTTCAAAATACTCATATCCTAAAACATAAACCCAAACAGCACAACGCTGAATATGCTTCAAAAAATCAATCCCCTTCCCCTTTCCAGCACTCGCACCTTCTATTATCCCTGGTATATCAGCAACTATATAAGAAAAATCTCCAAGCTTAACCATTCCCAATATTGGCCTCTTCGTAGTAAAAGGCCAGGGAGCAACTTTAGGTTTTGCAGCACTCACTTTTCTCAAAATAGAGGACTTACCTACACTAGGCAATCCTATCAATCCAACATCCGCTAGCAACTTTAGTTCCAACCTTAATATCTTTTCCTCCCCTTTTTCCCCATACTCTGCTATACGTGGTGCCTGATGTTTTGCACTCTTAAACCTAGCATTTCCCCTTCCTCCTTTTCCACCACGAGCCACAACCACTTTTTGCCCTTCCTGTAAAATCTCAGCAATCAATTCACCGGTCTCATCATCATAAACTACTGTTCCTAACGGAACTTTTATCTCAATATCTTCTCCATCCTTTCCCTTCATATTTTTTCCCTTACCATGCTCTCCTCTTCCAGCTCTGTACTCCTTTTGAAAATAAAGATCCACTAAAGTATTTATCTCAGAACTTCCAACTAAAATAACATCTCCTCCCTTTCCACCATCTCCACCATCAGGTCCACCTTTGGGAACAAATTTCTCCCTTCTAAAACTTATAACACCATCTCCACCATCTCCTGCTTTAACCTTTATTACAACTTCATCTACAAAAGCCCTCTCATTATCCACATCTACCCCTCCTCACTTTCAATACACTTCATCTCTCTATCCAAATTAACTTTTCTCAAAGTCTTCAAATAAACTCCTCTCCCTTGAGCTTTAAGCTGACCATTTTGATAAAGTTTGGCCTCAACCACACATTTTCTTTTAGAGGCCTCAATCACTTTAGCGAAAGCTTCAAAAGAACCAGCAGCAGAACTTCTCTTGTACATAACATTCAACTCATAAGTGAAGAAGTTGTACTCTTTAAAATTCGAAAGCGCCGCATACCACATAACTTCATCTAACACAGCAGCAACTACTCCACCATGAACAACTCCAGGAAACCCTTCCCACTCCTTTCTGAATTTTCCATGAGTAAACGCAACCCCGGAATTAAAGCAAAACTTCAGGCGCAACCCATACTCATTATCCTCCCCACAAACGTAACAGTGCTTACTCCAACAACGCAATTCTTTTCCCCCCTTTTTTTCTCATCATTAACCTTAATCTATCCACGTAATCAAAATGCTCTAAAAACAAACTTTTTATTAACTCATCTTCTGTTCTTAAAACTCTCAACATATAGATTACCCTGAAATACTGCACAGCCTTTCTTAAACTTATCCCTCTTTTTTCAAACAACTCATAAAGGAACTGTAGATCCTTTAAATTCAACTTTCTCTTCAATATTTCCATAGACGCCGGTACTTCAATCTTAGCTAATTCTTCCACCTCATTTTTAAAGTCACTAACTTTAACAACCTTTCTCCCCCTCCCTTCTACATTGTACACCACAGGAATTCTATCCAAAACAGCACGCGACACTCTATTCAAATAACCTCTCACCTCTCTAAAACTGCAACTGCAAAATCCATATCCAAATTCACCACACGGACATGGATTCATAGTTGCCAACAATTGAAACTTCGCTGGAAACTCAACTTTTTTCGAAGCTCTTGATACAAGAACTTTTCCCTCCACAAGGGGCTGCCTCAATCCTTCAACAATCCTTCTTGGAAACTCAGGAAATTCATCCATAATTAATACACCATTATGAGCCAAACTCACTTCTCCAGGCTGCATACCATCTCCGCCACCAAACATTGCACTGTAAGAGAGCGTAAAATGAGGACTCCTCACCGGCACTTCTCTACTAACCCTTCTCTCACCAGCATATTCATATATTCCTATCACTTCTAAATACTTTTCATAAGTAAGAGGAGCCTTCAACCATGCAATCAAATTTGCTATAAAACTCTTCCCCCTCCCAGGTGGTCCTATAAAAAGTGCATTTACATCCCAAGCAGCAAGTAATTTAACCAATAATTTCTCTTCCTCATTCAATAAAACATAGTCAATATTAAAATTATTCTTCTCACTCACCTCTAAAATGCTCCCCGGCATCTCAATAACCTTAGTTTTATCCATTAAGCTATTAATACTGTAAACAGGCTGAATATTTAATCCCTTAAACAATTCTAAAAGTCCTATCGGGCGGCATATCAAAGTCTTCCCTTGTAACAAAGCATACTTTGCAAAAAGCACTAATCCCCTGGGAGCTTTTACCTCTCCATCTAATCCAATTTCCCCAACAACAAACCCATCTTTTATAATTTCCCTCCTAACACTCCCCAATGCAATCATTAATCCAACAGCTATCGCAAGATCAAAACCTGTATCTCTCTTAACAATATCAGCAGGTGATAAGTTAACAGTGATCTTACCGGCAGGTAACTTCAATCCTGCACTCTCAAACGCAGCCCTTATCCTTTCAAAGCTCTCTTTTACTTCTTTTGACGCCAAACCAACAATATTATGTACTGGTATAGCACTTCTTACAACTGCTATTTCTACATCAACTTCAATAACCTTCAAGCCTTCCAACATCAAAGTTTTTACTAACACTCTCATAATTGCCTCCCCCCCTTTAAGGGGATAAAGGCAAAATTCATGCCTAAAATAAAACTTTTTTCCACTCTTCAAAAGTTTTATTTTGCGTTCCGCATTTCACTTATATTTCATTTTGAAATTTTTCAGGGCTAGATTTGCATACGCATTACTTCCCGATACGCTTCTAATAACTTACCCTTGAAGCCCCAAAAAACTTAATGTAAGATTTTATTAGAGAAGTACGCGCCCCTGTAGCTCAGGCGGATAGAGCAGTGGATTCCTAATCCACGTGTCGGAGGTTCGAGTCCTCCCAGGGGCGCTTTTAAAATTTACTTCTTTGCAAATCGACCGTTTCACCATAGGGGGGCCAAAAATGGGGGTAGTTAACAATTCCCGTTTTATTTTTTCTAACATCTCAAAAAGCATAAACTGGGCTGATTCACTCCAAAAACAAGCTACTAAAGTTGAACGTGATTTTGTAAAGGGAAAAGCCTCCATACACGAACTCACCGTGGCTACCCAAAAGGCATCTCTTGCTGTGGAAACAGTGACGCGTTTGAAAGAAGCTATTTTAGAAGCGTATCGGGAAGTAATGCGTATGCAAATCTAGCCCTGAAGTAAATTATGAGTAAAAAATTTTTAATAATCACAGCATTCTTTTTTCTAACTTCTAAATCCTTTAGTAAAGAATTAGATTTTTTAATGCTACAAGCTCTGGTTAAAAAAAATCCTTATAACTATCCTGCAAACCTTAATTTAGCAATTTCCCTTATTAAAATAGGAAAAACTAGAGAGGCCGAGGAAAAACTTTTATTTCTCACAAAAAATTTTCCCTATAATTGGGAAGCCTTTTATAATCTTTCTCTTCTGTATGCAAAACGCGGAGAGTTGGAAAAAGCCTTGAAGCTAATTGCTAAATACAAGGGTCCTCCAAATAAAAAACTTTCATTTCTCCAGAAGAAAATCAAAACAGCTCTTTTGGATAAATTGAAAGAATATCCTCCCAAATGGCTGATAAACTCCTCACCAAAACAAGCTATAAAGCTCTGCATAGACTATGACAACCAACTTGAACTTTTTTTTCTGTTAAAAAAATTTCATCCTAGTCTAATAGAAAAAGTTGAAAATCAAATACTAAACATAGCTGCAATCGCCATAAAATTATCCACCACTAATTTTGAAAAAGCATTTAAAGTTTTTAAAATAAACAACTCATCAAATGAACTACTAATAACCGAGAATTTTAAAATCAAAATTCCCGAATCTACAACCGAAATTACATTTCCTTTAATTAAGTGGCCAACTTTTCTCTTCTACGTAAATTCAAAGTTAATCGATTCACTAAATAAAAGTATTCCAAAACTTAATAAAGCTTTACAACTTTACGAAGAAAAGTTTCTAAGAACTCCGGTTTCAATTGAAGAACTGTGCAAAAATCTTAAAATTTCATTCGAAAAACCCCTGGACGGAGAGTTTTTCATAGAAGATGGCAAAATTTCATATTCAATCATTCCTTTGAGCATAAGCCACTTCAAATCAGCAAACTTCATAGAACTAGGAAATTTCTTCAAAAGTAAAAACACACTTAAAGCTGCTTCTCTTTTCTTCGCTTACAGTGTAAATCCTATCGATATACTCAAAATGTGCTTTATAAGCACAAGCCTTCTCTTGAACAATTTTGACCAAGATCTAAATATTAAGCCAGAAGATATGTTAGTATTGCTAATTTCTTTAGATAATACCTCTCTTAAAATTGGTTGGCGTTTTGAATTAGAAATATTAAAATCCATTTTAAAAAATTACAACACTTTATCAAACATCATTGACAAACATAATAATTAAATTTTATAATCATTTAAGGTTATCAATCTGTTAGTATAGCTAATACAATTCAGAAGGTGGTTAGGTATGAAGCACTATTGTCCTTTATGTGGATACATCTATGACCCTGAAAAAGGTGACACCAGCTCCGAAATTGAACCCAACATCAAATTTGAAGATATACCAGACAATTGGGTTTACTCCATATGCGGAGCAGACAAATCTGTATTTAAAACTTTGAACTAATAATAAATTGCAAAGGAGTGAATTGCTATGAATTTAAAAGGAACAAAAACAGAAAAAAATTTACTAACGGCCTTTGCCGGTGAATCGCAGGCACGTAATCGCTATACTTATTTTGCATCTGTGGCTAAAAAAGAAGGTTACGAACAGATAGCTGCGGTTTTCCTTGAAACAGCAGAGCAAGAAAAAGAACACGCTAAAAGATTATTTAAATTTTTAGAAGGTGGTGAAGTAGAGATTTCAGCAGCTTTTCCTGCTGGAAAAATCAGCTCGACTCTTGAAAATCTTAAGGCGTCCGCTGGGGGAGAGAATTACGAGTACGAACAAATGTATCCAGAATTTGCCAAGATAGCAGAAGAGGAAGGTTTTCCTGAAATAGCTGCTGTATTTAGAGCAATAGCAGTAGCAGAAAAGTATCACGAAATAAGATTCAAAACACTTGCTGAAAGGCTGGAGAGAGGTGAAATCTTCAAGCGCGAAAAACCTATAAAATGGAGATGCAGAAACTGCGGATACGTTCATGAAGGAACTGAGCCCCCAGCAAAGTGTCCTGCTTGTGCGCATCCACAAGCTTATTTTGAAGAAGCTGGAGACGATTTTGGTTGGAAAAAGGAGGGATAAGGAATGCCAGAGCGTTTTGAAGTTTACTTGTGCGAGAAGTGTGGTAATATCGTTGAAATAATAAAAGGTGGTGGATCTGAAATTCACTGTTGTGGTCAACCGATGAAAAAACTGGAACCGAAAACAGCAGATCCAAATACAGAAAAACATGTCCCCTCAATTGAAAAAAAGTGTAGAAAATTTACAATTTCTGTAGGTAAAAAAGAGTCTCACCCGATGTCTGATGATCACTTTATAGAGTGGATTGAAATCATAGCTGAAGATGGAATTCCGACGCAGGCACGTTATTTTCTGAAGCCAGGTGAAGAACCTGTCGCAGAATTCAGAGTAGAAACCAACAAAGCCGTTATTCGTTCTTACTGTAATAAGCATGGATTGTGGAAAAATACTTATGAAAATAAAAAATAACTTCAAAAAGGAGGGGATTTATATGGAGATGAGAATTCCTTTACTTGGTGAAAAATTTCCTGAATTGGAAGTGTTGACCACTCACGGGGTTAAAAAATTACCAGATGATTATAAGGGAAAGTGGTTTGTGCTGTTTAGCCACCCAGCTGATTTTACACCAGTTTGCACCACAGAATTTGTATCATTCAACAAGCATTATGAAGATTTTAAAAAACTCAATTGTGAATTAATTGGCCTTTCTATTGACCAGGTGTTCTCTCACATAAAATGGGTAGAATGGATAAAAGAAAAAATTGGAGAAGAGATCAAATTTCCAATAATAGCTGATGACCTCGGCAATGTTTCAAAGCAACTTGGTTTAATCCATCAAGCAAAAGGCACTAATACTGTACGCGCAGTATTTATTGTTGATCCTAAGGGAATAATTCGCGCAATGATCTACTATCCGCAGGAGTTAGGTCGCAATATGAAAGAAATTTTAAGAGCAGTTAAAGGATTGCAGGTTTCGGATGAAAATGGAGTCGCTATTCCAGCGAACTGGCCGGAAAACGAACTCATGGGTGATAAAGTAATCGTTCCACCGGCAACCAGTGAGGAAGACGCTAAAAAGCGCATGGACGATGCAAAAGCAGGTAAACACGAATGCTACGATTGGTGGTTCTGCTATAAGAGTTTGTAAACAATTTATAAACACAACTTATACCTACAATACAGTGCATGTGACGGGGGGCTGCAAAGCCCCCTGCATTATAATTTCATCTTTAAATCTCAAAACTTTTCCTATCCCAAAATTTTCTTTATATCCTCCTCTGGAGTAGATATAAGATGAACATCAAATTTATCAACAAGCACTTTAAGGATATTCTCATCAACCCACGGAGGAAGAATCGGACCAAGGTATATTCCTTTAATTCCAAGGTGCATAAGCGTCCAGAAAATTGAAACTGCTTTCTGCTCCATCCACCCTAAAACCAAAGTAAGTGGGAGTTCATTCACTCCAACACCAAACAATTCTGCCAAAGCAGATGCTATTTGAATCGCCACTATCGAGTCATTGCACTGCCCAAGATCCAAAAGACGTGGTATTCCTTCAATATCTCCAAGATCAAGATCATTTATCCTATACTTCAAACATCCTAAAGTCAAAATCACCGTATCCTTCGGAAGATTTTTTACAAACTCACGATAATAGTTCATCTTCTTATTAGGAGAATCACATCCTCCTACAAGAAAGAAATGCCTAATTTTTCCTGCTTCCACAAGCTCCTTTATTTTATCCTTCAATGAAAGGACAACAGAAGCAGAGAACCCTGTTGTCAATACTTTTTCTCCCTCTTCCTCTGGAAGATCAGGTAAACTTTTCGCCTTTTCTATAACTTCAGAGTAATCATATCCCTTAATATGCTTTACCCCCGGAAGTCTTGCAATAGCAGTGGTAAACATACGATCCCGATAAGACTCATCTGGAATTAATACACAGTTTGTTGTCCCAAGAATAGCTACCGGATACTTCTTGAAAAGTTGCTTTTGATCATGCCAGGCAACTCCCAAATTTCCAACCAAGTGTTTATACTTTTTAAGTTTGGGATAAGCATGAGCCGGGAGCATTTCTGAGTGAGTATAAACATTTATACCAGTTCCCTCCGTTTGTTTTAAAAGTTCTTCAAGTGCTTTCAAATCATGTCCGGTTACTACGATTCCTTTTCCTTTTACAGTACCAGTCCTAACCTCCGTTGGTTCAGGCTCCCCAAAGTACTCAATGTGTGCTTTTTTCAACATCTCCATAGCCTTTAAATTCATACGTCCTGCTTCTAAAGCATATTCAACAAAAGATTCAGGATCAAAATTAACATTTGTCAAAGTAGCAAATAGGGATTCTTCAATAAAAGAATCAATTTCAGGATCCGTATATCCTAATTCCCTAGCATGATAAGCATAAGCTGAAATTCCCTTAAGAGTAAAAATTAAATTATCCTCCAAACGGGCAAGAGTAGAGTTTTTTCCGCATACACCACTATAAGTACATCCTTTTCCCCCTGCTGCTTGAGAACATTGATAACAAAACATTTTCTGCTCCATATTAAAACACCTCCATCTTAAATTTTTTAAACCCTATATAGAATTAATTAGCTCTACTAATATTAAAACACACTTAATAATTTTTTTCAACTTTAAATAAACTTTTAGGAGTAATAATTATTATTTTCTCCATTTTTACAAAATTTTAAAATATATATAACAATTACTATAACAACTCCTAAAACAATTATCATTTCAAATAAATTTAGAAGTTTGTTGTGTTTGAAAACCCAACTGTAATTTTTTCTTTCTATATTTATCCTGTAACGTATTGAGTCTATGTCTTTTCTATACAACTTATGTAGCAACCTTTTTCTACGAATATAGTTCTTTACCTTTTTTGAGGCGTAAACCAAATATTTTTTTATCGATTCAACATTTCTCTTTTTCGAATACTCAGGATTCAAACTCCTAAACAATTCCACCAAAACTTCAGCATTTTCTTCCAAAAAACTTATAGTAAAATAATCTGCCTGTATAGCAGTAAATTCTCCAAATAAAAATATGGGAACTACAAACTCTTTACTAGCAGCAAAACTCAAAAATTCTCCTAAATCTTCTACATCTATATCTAAAAGAGGCGGATATTTTTTATTCAAATCAATAATCGAAATATTCATCTCTAATTTATATCGCAAAACAGGAATACAAACACTTGCAAACTGGGGATTCTGTAAAAACAAAGCTGTAATTTTAACATCAGAAAATCCATTTTTCACAAGAGAACGCTTAAAAATTTTGAGATCGTAGTAAGTATACTTGTATAACTTGGAAAAAGGCACTTTTAAGAGACTTTCTGGCTGATTCAAGTATTCAAACGGCACCTTCTCCACAACAGTGCCGTTCCACGAAAAAACTACTCCTTTTTTGACATTAAGAGGAAGAACCATTGTAATTCTGAAAAATTCCATCATTCCAATTACAAATAAAGTTAAAACAGCAACCCCTATGATATACCCTAAATTGCCTCGCAAGGTTTTAAAAAAGCAACTTATCCTAACTCTCAACCCAAAACATTCCTCGTAAGCATATTCCTTAATAGCGCACCTTTATGCACTTTTAAACAATTCATTAAGCAATAGTATCGTTTTCTTCCTTTCCCATCTTACTTTCAGTCTCCATTTTTTCTCTCTTTTTTCTTTCCTCCCTCTCATAAACCAATGCCAAACCAACCAAAATTCCAATTCCTATAAGACCAACCCAACTATAAATAAAATGATCCATTTCAATATCCTCTTTTCTGTAAACACGCTCATCAATTTCAAAACTGCACTTTATATCAGGTAAATCATCGTAAAAACTTTTTAAATCCTTTCTCTTCTTAGCTATAAACCTTAACACTCTACTTTTCACTTTTTCAAGTTTCTTTATATCCACTGGATTCTTCTTAAAAACTTCCCCCTTTAAACTTTTTACACTTTCTAAATAACTTATCGCTATTTTAAAATTCAATAAATCTATTTTTCTCATATCTTTTAAAACAGCTGAAGGAATAAGTATAGGCACCAATAAAATCTTTGAATTCGGTGTATAAGTAGCTACATATCTTTCCATTACAGGCTCTATTCTCAGCTCCCAAACAAAACCACCTTCAACCTTATAAACCCACATTCTAAAATTGAGTAATTTTTCTTCCAAGGGATTAAAATAATCGAATAAATCACCAGAAATTAAAAAGGGATGAACTTCAAAAGAAGCATCCACCACTTTCCTTAATAGATAAGAAACTATTTTAAGATGTTTTACTTTAAATCCTTCACTTTTCCCTTTCTTTTCATCATTTTTATCTCCATTAACACTTTCCACCTTCCAAAGATCAGAAGTAGCATCTAACGAATCAAGAGTCTCACCCCAAACGTAAATCTTATGCTCAAAACATCCACCTGTTTCTTCTACATCTCTATAAATTTTTTTCTCCTGAAGATCCATATATAGGTCATAAAGGTTAACAGAAGTAAACTTCCATACAAACAAACTTATCAATGTAAAGGCAAGCAAAGCCCAAATTGGTCTTCTTGCAATACCTTTAATAAGAAACATCAACCATTCAAATTCACTAACTCTATCCATAATACACCAACCCTACACTACTTTAACGCTCATATTCGTACAGCTGGGTGAACTTCACAACATTATTAACTCCCAAGCTGCTCCCTAATCATCAATACTTATTCACAATTTTTCTTTCATAACTTCAATTAAAACCATCTTATATATCAATTTTACCTCAAATTTGAAAATAAAAGCAGTCTAGTACAAAAATGAGGGATAACTTCATATTTAGGTTTCAATAATTAAGTCTTCCTTCCTATATCCAAAAAGAGCTACTATTTTTCTACAAAGTTTGACAATAGCATTAGCACTTAAGTTAGTTTCCACATAAATATCCGTATTTCCTATTCGCCTTGGTTCTCTTAATTCACTTGAGTTCCTTGAAAAATACACTTTTTTCTACCCTTCAAATCAAAAACCTTATGAAATTGCTGTCTATGCATTGAGAACATAAGCTCTGCTATTTTTATCAACATTTCTTTCCATACTCGCACCTCATATCTAACTCCTTTAAAAGTAAAAGATACAATTGATCTCCCAGTATAATCTTGTTTAAGAGAATGCACTTTAGAAATTGTAGTAGTAGGTAGAGGAGAAACAAAAGAAGTTTGTTGAGAAAAGGAATTTTCCTTTTGTCCTTTTTTTCCAATTTTTCTCTGACTTATTTCCCTTAAAAAGTTTATTACTATATTATCCTCTGGTTTATAACCACACAATTTTTCCGTCGTTTCCGCTAAAAGATTAACTAAAAGTTCAGCAGGCTCTGTAATCAACTTGTTCCAAGCCTTGGGAAGGGTTTCTTTTATTATCTGCCTCCTTTGTTTACTTTCATATAAACTTTCCGCATTCTCCACAGCTTTATCCAAAATTACATTATTCTTCGACAAAAAATCCTCAAATCTTTTCACAATATCTCTAGTATCTTGCTCATATATCTCTACCGTATAAAATTTTCTTTGCTCCCAACTTCCCTCTCGCAAAGGTAAGTAAAACCACCAACTAATTCCATTAGTTAACACTGCAAGTTTTACCCCTTCCTGAAAAGAATAATTCAAGAGCTGCTCTTGATGTTTTTCCAAATCTTCACCGACTTTTTTAACTTCTATAAACACTTTATTTTTACCTTTATGTCTAAGGGCATAATCCACCCTTTTATCTCCCACTTTATATTCAGGCCATACCTCATTTACATCAAATGGATTCCATCCCAACGCTTTTAAAATTGGTAAAACCACCGCTTGTTTAGTTGCAGGCTCATCATAAGAAAAAAGCCGCTCATCCTTTTTGAAAGTCTCTATTAAATTAAACAGCTCCTCATCCATTTATTTCACCCCTTTAGAATTCACTCCCATAATGCTCCAACAATTCAACAAATGATAAGGCAATTCCCTCAACTGATTATCATTACTATTTTAATAAACCTGCAGCATCCATCTAGTAATTTGGAAAAAATATAATACTAGCTATTAGTTTATGCAAATTACTCTCACAACTAATTTCATCAGCAGATAAACATTTTTTCCAAAATTTTCCCCAAAAACAAAAAAGCTCCAGGGGCGGGACTTGAACCCGCAACCATCCGGTTAACAGCCGGACGCTCTGCCAATTGAGCTACCCTGGAGCACTATAAAAAGAGCGGGAGACGGGACTCGAACCCGCGGCCCTCAGCTTGGAAGGCTGATGCTCTACCAACTGAGCTACTCCCGCTCACGCTCTCCTATCTTATGGTGAGCCGTACAGGATTCGAACCTGTGACACCCGGATTAAAAGTCCGGTGCTCTACCGACTGAGCTAACGGCCCACCGGCTAAAAGCCGGCAACCGGTCCGGCTCACCTTGTTTCCATTATTTAGAAGCTTGCAGCCATTAGGTGTTGGCTCAGCAAGCCATGACGTCCTGGGGTGGGTGGTGGGAGTTGAACCCACGACCCCTGGGGCCACAACCCAGTGCTCTGACCAACTGAGCTACACCCACCACAAAGCGCGCCCGGGAGGATTCGAACCCCCGACCTACGGATTAGAAGTCCGTTGCTCTATCCAGCTGAGCTACGGGCGCGCATAAGAGCGGGAGACGGGATTTGAACCCGCGACCTCCTCCGTGGCAGGGAGGCGCTCTAGCCATCTGAGCTACTCCCGCTCATCTCCCCCTCAAACGCAACTTTATTTTAACCACTTCTCCTTATCCGTGTCAAGTATTTTTCAAAATCTTACAAAACACTTTGATATAGAGCAAACTGACTAATTCTAATCACATATCCTATCACTCCAAACCATAAAACCTATTTAGTATTTATCTGGTATTATTGTTTTAGCAAATTACAAAATTCCATTGAAAGGAGTTGATCTACATGAAGCAGAAAACTCTTTCAACCTCACAATCAACAAGTTGGATATTCAACCTAACTCGCGCTCTTGGTTTTGCGATCTTAACAGGCCTTCTTGCTCAAATCAAAATTTCCCTTCCATGGACACCTGTTCCAATCGTTCTATCAACAGTTGGAGTTGCCTTGACAGCCCTTTTAAACAACTCAAAAGTTGCTCTTCTCTCCATGAGTCTATACGTAGGACTAGGATTAATAGGCATTCCATGGTTTGCGGGAGCAAATGGGGGAATTAAGGTTGCATTTGGGGCAACTTTTGGTTATCTAATAGGCTTTATTATTGCTGCCGTAGTAGGAGCTTACTTATTTAATACTTTTCTCAAAAATAAACCTGTAACAACAAGCATTATTGTACACACTTTGATATACCTACCAGGTTTGATATGGTTAAAGCTTTGGCTGGAAGTACATTCTCTGGATGACTCATGGAAACATGTTCTTGAACTCGGTCTCTGGCCATTTATCTTAAACGATATACTCAAAGCAGTTACAACCGGAATAGGCATCAAAGCCTTTACACTGAGCAAAAAATAAGTACAAATAAAAAATCGGGGCGGC
>JAMOTN010000060.1 GCA_027062325.1 bacterium | reverse complement strand
TGGAAGCTTAAGGAGTCTAAGTAGATTACTTATCGTAGATCGATCCACACCTAAAATTTCCCCAGCCTCATCCTGAGTCATGTTATACATTTTTATCATTCTTTGAACTGCTTCCGCCTTCTCTATCGGATTCAAATCTTCTCTCAACTCATTCTCAACAAGCGCTATCTCCATTGCCTCTTTGTCATCAACATCGAGTATTATCACCGGTACCTCCTGCAGCCCCGCCATTTGAGAAGCAATGTATCTTCTCTCACCTGCAACTATTTCATAGTAATCTCCCTTTTTTCTAACCACTATTGGATGAATCAACCCCTTTTCCTTTATAGAACTTGCAAGCTTTCTTAGCTTATCCTCATCAAAGTATTTTCTAGGCTGTTCAAGAGCTGGCCTAACAAGAGACAGCGAAAGTATCTTTACCTCAAAACTAGAATTTCCGGATGAAATAGAAGACTTATTATCAACCACTAAATCTCCCCCTTACGACCCGCACTTCACAAAAATTATACCTTACCGTTAAACAACGTGCATCCAAATCTCAACAGAGTCAATTGTGAGCCTGCACACATCGGAAAAATTGAACAGCTTTAAAACTTTATCATCTAAAGAAGTAAAGGTAAGTAAAGCACCAATCTTACCCTTCATAGAATGTGCCATCTTATTCTCTATCCTTAACGCCCTTGCAATACACAACCTCTTGCCTCGTTTTACTCCAGCAAAGTAATCCTCAACTCCCATTTCATAAACTTTGAAGTTCTCCCTTAAAAAAGCCTTAAAAAGCATCAAAGCAGCAGCTTTCATTTTTCTTCTCTCAACTAGTACAGTCATAGGATTTTTTTCCAGGAATCCCAGCTCTTTTGAAACACTTAAAAATATGCTCACTGGTATTCCCAACAACCCACCTCCTGATCCTATGTCAACAATTTCGGATAAATTTTCTTCCTTTACGAAATAGAAAATCACTTTAAACATAGAAAATGCAGGAGCAATAACGCGTTTTTCAAACTCTACGGGAGGTATAGAGGTTAAATTTTTAGCTTTGTTAATTTTGTATAATTCTGTCTTATATTTTTCTATTTTTAAAAGTGAGTAATTGTAAATCCTTTGAAAAAACTCTATATTTTTCCCGATATATCCTTCTATTTTATATTGGTATATTTTGTCCATTTTTGACAACTCTCTTATTTTTTACCTTTCCCTTAAAACAAACTTCAGTATATTCTCAATATCTGAAGTTCTTATTCCACCAATTTTATAAGCCTCAAGCAGTGTTTTGGGGTTGTACTTCTTTAACTTCTGTCTAGCTTCAAAAGATATGGGAATTTTATCGTAATCTACATTGCTCAAATCCACTCTCTTTAAAGTCCTTTCATCAAAAGAAATTCTCTTCTCTGCTTTTATAAAATTTTCATACTTGCAATCAATCTCCACAGCAGCTGTAACAAATCTATTTTTTAACCACTCATTTTTCAAACTACATTGAAGCATTCCTTCATTGCAAGCAAAATTCAGCAAATTCTCAAGTGTAACATCTTGCCTTTTCAACAATTCCCACAAAGATTTTTTCTTAAAGCCACTTTTTCTCTTTCCCTTAACTTCGCATTTAATCGTAGAGCATCTTAAAAATTTAACAATCTCCTTGTAAGTATTCTCCATATCTAAAAGTTTCTTCTCTGCCCTTCTATCAAGAAGTCCAAGTTTTCTAGAAATCTTGGCCATTCTAAGCCACGCATTATCCCATCTCACACTCATTCTCCTCTCAAGCCTTGAGGTAAACATTCTGTAAGGCTCATCTATTACCTTATCCGCAAGATCATCCACCAACACACCTATGTAGCTATCTCTTCCTAAAACCAAAAGATCCTCCCCTAAACTTTTCAATGCCGCGTTTATTCCTGCTAAAATTCCTTGAGCCGCTGCTTCTTCATAACCACTCGTTCCGTTTATCTGCCCTGCCGTGAACAACCCTTCTATCTTCTTTACCTCAAGCGTTTTCTCTATCTGATACGGCTTTAAATAGTCGTACTCTATTGCATATCCATAGCGTGTTATCACACAATTTTCAAGTCCTCTAATCTTACGGATATAAATCTCCTGAGCCCACATAGGAAGACTTGTTGACATCCCCTGTACATAAAATTCATCAATTCCAACTCCTTCTGGCTCTAGAAAAACCAAGTACTCCTTCACTCCAAACTTATGCACCTTATCCTCGATCGAAGGACAATAGCGAGGACCAACTCCTTCAAATTTCCCCAGAAATAAAGCACTCTCTAATAAATTTTCCTTGATAAACTTGGCACCTTCTTCACTCAAGCGTGTTATATAACATGGAAGTTCTATTCTGCTCTCATTCAATTCCTCCCAATAGTCAAATGGCCAATCTATAGCTTCTGAAGGTTGGAGTTCACACAACTTTAGATTAACGCTAGTTATCTTCACACGAGGTGGAGTACCCGTTTTTAACCTCCCTATATCCATTCCAAGCTCTTTTAGCTGATCTGTTATCTTTCCCGTAGCCTTTTCTCCCATCCTTCCAACTTTTATTTCAAAATCTTTACCTATGAAAACCTTTCCATTCGGAAAAGTGCCAGGGCAATATACCACACAAGGCGCAAAAAATTCACCAACATGACGAACCCATACTCCTTTAACCCTATATTTCCCTTCCCCTTCTAAAATAATTTTGTCAACCACTCCTTGTAAAACCACCAAATTTTGCTCCTTCTCTACAAACTCCTTAGCATATTTTGCATAAAAAAACCTATCAATTTGAGCTCGCAAAGCCCACACAGCTTTGCCCTTTCTGGTATTCAATATTCGCTTATGGATGCTGGTTTTATCTGTAAACCTTCCTATTGCCCCACCTAGCGCAGATATCTCATATACAAGTTGAGTTTTCCCAGGTCCCCCAACAGATGGATTACAAGAAGCTTTAGCAACAACATCCAAATTTTGCGTTATAAGAAGCACCCTTGCCCCTATTCTTGCTGCTGCTAGGGCAGCCTCTACACCGGCGTGCCCCGCTCCAATGACTACAACATCAAACTTTGAGCCCAACATTATAACTCCTCCGCCTTCATACCTAAAATCCTCAATCTAAACTTCTTGTCTCTGAAAAATTGATATAAAAAAACCAGATCCTCCTCACTTACGCGCGCTAACCTCGCTATTTCTTTGCCAGAAGATGGACTTGTTCTGATCAACTCATCCAAAGCCTCTGCAGAAATTTTACCGCGCAAAAGATTCCAATCAAAACCTTCTGGCACTTCAAACTTCTCAAACTTTTCTCTTTTCCATACTCTTGAAAGTTGCCTCTTTATGTATGCTTCGTACTTTATCTCAGTTTCCACTTCAAACTCTGCATCAGGAGAGCTCAATTCGGGAACATATTCCGGAAAAAGGCGTTTTAACAAACTGTAGTTAAACTCCGGACGCTTTAAAATCTCTGCCAAACTTACTTTTTTTGAAAGTGCTGTAGAACCAACCTCTTTCAGCTTCTCATTAACCTTTTTTGTTGGAGCAATTTTTTTCAGCTTTAATAATTCAACTGTGCGTTGAATCTCTTTTCTTAACCTCTCAACCTCTTCGTAAAACTTCCGATCAACTACGCCAAGTCTGTACGCTATAGGGGTTAATCTAAAGTATGCCGTGCTTGCCCTCAGTATCATTCTGTACTCCACTCTGGAAGTGTACAACCGGTACGGCTCCGTAAAACTCTTTGTCGTTATATCATCTATTAGAACCCCTATGTAACTGGATGAGCGCGACAGCACCAACTCTTTACCTCCATCCAACGAAAGTGCCGCATTTATTCCAGCAATGAGTCCCTGCGCCGCCGCTTCTTCATAACCACTTGTCCCGTTTATCTGCCCTGCAAAGTAAAGCCCCTTAACATTTATATGCTCAAGTGTCGGCTTTAACTGTTTAAACGGAGGAAAAACATTATACTCTATAGCATATCCATAACGAGTTATCCTCGCTCTTTTTAGCGATGGAATACTCTCTAGAATTTTGTGCTGTACGTAAGGAGGCATACTAGTGGTCAATCCTTGCAAATACCACTCCACTGTGTTGAAACCTTCTGGTTCTACAAAAATCTGATGATCTGGCTTTTCCGGAAAGTTTATGACTTTTCTGTCTATTGAAGGACAGAATCTTGGACCTGCTTCTGCAATATTTCCTATAACTATGGGGGAGGTCGAAAGGTGCTGTTTTATCACCTCAACAGTTTCTTTTGTTGTGTAAGTTAAGTAACTAGGAACTTGTCTAATTTTGTCTACTTTTTTACCAAACTTAAAAGATGTTATTCCTACATCCGGCATTAGAGGCTTCATCAGTTGAAAATCAATAGTTCTACCATCAACCCTCATAGGAGTTGCTGTTTGAAAACGCGTTACCTCAACTCCATGCTTTAAAAGGCGTTTTGTTAGTGCATAACTTGCCATATGATTTGAAGGCCCTGCTCTCCACTTTTTAAAACCCAAAACTATTTCTGCATCGAGGTAGGTTCCAGCTGTTAGAATAACCTTTTCACACGAGTAGAGCTTACCAAGAGCCGTCTTTACTCCTTTGACACGCCCTTTCTCTATAACAATCTCAACAACTTCGTCTTGTTTTACATCTACCCCCATTTCCTCCAGTATTTTTCTAGCTTCAAGCTGATACATTTTTTTATCTATCTGTGCTCTTAAAACCCTTGCAGTATTTCCTCGCGAAGTCATAAGAACTCTTATTTGAGTGTAGGAACGGTGAACTAGTTCTCCCATAACTCCACCCATAGCGTCTATTTCAAATACTAAATGTCCTTTTCCTGGACCTCCTACTGCTGGATTACAAGGCGTAAGACCAATTGTATCTAAATCAAATGTAAACAGGCACACTTTCTTACCCATTCTCTTAACAACAGCTGCAGCTTCTATTCCTGCATGTCCAGCTCCTATAACAACCACATCGTATTTATCATCAAACAAACACATCACCTCTACATAAGCTTACTTTCCAATACAAAATTTACTGAAAACTTCGTCTAAAACTTCTTCTACATCCACTTTTCCCAGCACAAATTCAAGATCACGAACTATCTCTTCAAGAAGGAACGAAGCCGCATCCAACATGCCATTCCTAACTGCATCTACCACTTCCTGAGCTCTTTTATGCGCATCCTTGAATAACGCAAGATATCTCTCCTGGGGAACAACTGGTATTTCTACATCCAAAATTCCTTTTAAAATTGTCTTCAACTTATCAACAACTTCGTGTATTATCCCATCTTTTGCAACAGTTATTGCAAAATTTACTCTTCCACAATCCAACTCTTCATTCTTCACCCAGGTCGTCACACTTTCCATCACTTCACTTATTCTAGAATCATCAACTCTATCTGACTTGTTCAAAACAATGATGATCTCACCATTTGCACTCAACAAAACATTCTTTTCGTAATCCCCAAATCCCCTCTCTAAATCAACAACCAACAGTAGCACCGTGGCTCCTTCTATTTCCCTGTAAGCCTTCCTTATTCCCTCTCTCTCAACTTCATCACTCGCATTCAATCTTATACCGGCAGTATCTACTAATCTGATTCTAAAACCACCTATATTGACAGTTTCTGAGACAAAATCCCTTGTTGTGCCCTCGATATCCGAAACTATTACTCTATCTCTTCCTAAAAGAGAATTCATAAGTGATGACTTTCCTGCATTAGGACGTCCAGCTATGACTACTTTTGTCTCATTAAATATTACAACACTTCTTTCTAAGGACTTCACAATCTTTTCAAGGACACCTAAAACGTATCTTGCCTTCTTTTCGAAATAATCCATAGATAGCTCTACTTGATCTGAGAAGTCAAGATCTGCTACCATGTCACTAGCTAGGTCTATTATACCCTTGCGTAACTTTCTAATTACAGCTTCAAATTCTCCTTCAAGCTGCTTTTTCGCTATCTCCCATCCCTTTGAGTTCTCTGAGCGTATTAGCCAATTTATAGCCTCTGCCTGTAGTATACTCATCTTTCCATTGAGAACAGCTCTTTTGGTAAACTCTCCGGGTTGTGCAGCTCTTGCTCCGTGCTTTATCAAGGTATCGACAATTTTTCTAACTATGAATGAGCTACCGTGAGAATGAATCTCTACCATGTTTTCCCCCGTATAGCTCTTTGGAGCAGGCATTGTAAGGACTATACATTCATCCAGCACCTCATCGCCAATTTTTAACTTTTTTAAAGTCGCATTCCACTTTCCATCTTTTACAGCCAAATTTACTTTGAAGCTACTTTCGACTATGTGGAATGCATCCTCCCCGGATACTCTTACTATAGCTATTGCACCACCTGTTGGAGTAGCAGGAGCAACTATTGTGTCCACCTGTAGCCGTTCACCTCCACAGAAGCTAGAACATAATCTTCTTCACAATTTTCTTGAATTATTCTTTCAAGTAACCTAGCAAGGCTATTAAGCCTTACTCCCCTCTTTCCTATAAGCCAGCCTCCTTCTCTACAATAGATTTTCACTTCAATATGTTGTTCTTTTTTTCCTTTTGGAGTAACGTTTTCGATTGTCAATTTGTAATCTTGGCCAGCAAGAATAGCAGCTACTGCCATCTTTAACATTTCTTTTGCACAATCTGTATACTCCTTTCCATTGACATTCGGCATGCCTCTACTATCCCACCCTTATCAATATCCGGAAGCCTTATAAGTTGTTAACTCACATCTCAAATTTTAAAACACAAAACAGAAACTTCAAATAAAATGCAGAAACCCTCAAGCAGCATTCAATCATTTTAAAATGTATCTACCTATTCCAGTCTCTTTATACACTTACACTACTGATTATTAGACCCCTTACTGCTTTTTAAAAAGCTCAAATTCAACTTTCCTGTCCAGATCATCTGATCAATATAACCGAATATACTTGATGAAATCCAATAGACCAAAACTCCTGCCGGCAACATTTTAGCTATTAGGAACATAAACACCGGCATGACTATTCCCATAGCCCCTTGCTGATTTTGCTGTCCTGGCTGGAAATACATAGATAGCGCAACAAGAAGAGGCATTATTCCTGTACTGTCAGCTTCTCCCAGATCCTTCATCCACAAAAACGCGTAGCCCTTTATCTCAGCACTTGTTTTTAAAATACCAAACATGACTATTAGAATTGGTATTTGTATTAGAGCCGGCAGGCATCCGCTAAATGGATTTACTCCATAGCGCGAGTAAACCATTGCCATCTGCTTTTGCATTTCTTGAGGATTGTCTTTGTACTTTTCTTGGATAGACTTCAAAACCGGTTGCATCTCCTGCAGTTTTCTCATAGCATCAAACTGCTTCCAGTTAAGAGGCCTGAGAAGCACCGATCTAAGTATGAATGTGAGAATTATTATGGCAATTCCAAAGCTTCCTGTGAGATTTTTAAACCAAAGTAAAGCTTTTAGAAAAATGGTGTAAAGGATACTTTTGTTCAGGTACTTAAAGTACGGCTCATCCATAGCCGTAGTCGTAGCAGAAAATGTAAGCGGAGAGGCTACCCTCATTATCAAATATTCGTTTGTTGCCCTGACAGACATTATTTTTCCAACAATCCTTCTGACCGTAAAGTTTTCTATAAAAATCGCTTCTGTTGCACTTCCTTCCCACTTTATACCTTTTATGTAATGCTTTTTACCGTTTATAAGAACGTAGTCATCAGGTTTTTTATAACTGAATATACGAATCTCGACAGGGTAGGTTGCGTAATCTATAACAACACCTTTTCCTTTGACTTCCACGAAGCGTACAGCTCTTGACTTAGTTGATGCACCTCTTCTTAAAACGGAAAATATCGGGACTTTATAAACTTCCCTTATACGAAGTCTATCCCTTTTTATTTTGAACGAAAGCACACCGTACGCATTCTCCGCACTGCCAACCTTACATGTTGCAATAGACGTTGCTTGAACAGGGGAAACAACCAGTACTTCACCTTGTGATGCTGCAATACCTGCAAACGCAAGAACTACCTCACAGATTAAAATAAGAAATTTTCTCATCCCCATCCCCCTCTTTATAACTTTTAAGTTTTTAAACCATGAAAGGAAAAACTCAAGCACTTCATAGAGTATAACTCATCTACAGGCGTTTAACAACGAAAATGTCACGGTAATTGAGTAAACGCAGTAATTGCAACTACAAGCTAGCTTTCATCTGGATCAACAGGGTCGTATCCACCCTTACTAAAAGGATTACATCTTAAAATTCTCCACGCAGCCATTATGCTACCTCTTACTACACCTTTTTTAATTATTGCTTCCTTTGCGTAAGCACTGCAAGTTGGATAGAATCGGCAATTTTGTCCAAAAATGGGAGAGAATAACCTTTGCCAGATTTCTATTATGAGAACCAACACCTTCCTCAAAAGATGATCGATAGACCTCATTTATATCCTCCCCTGGATTTTACAGAATCCTCAAATCAACCCATGTATTGCTTAAGTTCAATAATTCGACACTCTTTTTAAAAACCTTACCCAATCTCTAACTAGAAACTTCCACTCTGCCCAGTATGAGTGAACAGATGGTATTGCGACTATGTGAACCTCTATCTCCCCTACATCCCCATGGGCAACTAAGTTTGTATCCTGCCTGGACCTCAACTCTCTAAGAGCCTGCCAAAAGGAAGCTTCTACTCTTCTTTTGACCTTTTGTCTAATAAAAGAAGCCCTCAGATCACGCCTGAGGGCCACCGCTACTTTAACCTTGATCTTCTTTCCTTTTACCTTCTGGACATCTGAGGTTTTCCCTTTAAGAGTTCTAACGGTTTGAATATCAGGGGGGTACAATCTATAGCGCCACCTTATGTAACTCCCCCTGAAACTTTTTCCTTCTCTAATACACCTCGCAATTTTAGATGTAGGTAATCTATAGCTTCTTGGTAAAGCCACAGACGTCCACTCACCACAAAAGCCTACCAGCAATTATATTTAGACGGCTAGTCTCTTCCTTCCCTTTGCTCTTCTTCTCTTGATAATCCTTCTGCCACTTTTTGTACGCATTCTCACCAAGAAACCATGAGTTTTCTTTCTTTTTCTCTTGTTTGGCAGGTAAGTCACTCCTTTGAGAGACTTTGGCATCGTAATCACCCCCCGTATCCAAAATGATATCTCATTCAGAGGCGGTTGTAAAGAAGGGTTCTTATTCCCTTACATCGGCTGTCTTTTTGTTAGAAGTCTAGTCTAATGTAATGTAAGCTGTGGAAATGTAAGTTTTGAAAATTAACTTCGGTAATTAGGGAATTAATTTCTAAAATTTGTGTGGAAGCAGTTGTGAATATTTTGTGGATGGATTGTGGAATAATGTGGAATGTGGAAAAGTGGAAAATTATGTGGAAAATAAAAATGTGGTAAAAATGGGCGATTTAAAAGAATGTGGAAATACAGGGACATTATCGATGTGTAGTTTTAATCGTGTTTATAGGTAAATGTGGAAAAATATGTGGAAAATGTGGAAAACTTGAGAGGTGAAAAAAGTTGACAAAGAGGGAAGTTATATGGAGAAAGTTGAAGGAGCGTGTGGATGACGTTTTAGGAGATGACGCCGCTTTAATAGAGGAGATAGACGGGGACATTAAAGGACGAAAAATTACAATAATTGCTAAAAATGACATAAGTGCCGAAATTCTCGAAGAAAGAAGAGAAGAGATAGATGAAACTGTTAAAAGTTTTATGAGGGGAATATATGGATCCACGGAATTTGATGTGGAGATAACAGCTCCCCAAGAGAGAGTGGATGATACTATATTTAAAGATTACACCTTCGATAACTTTGTGGTGGGAGAGAGCAACAGGCTGGCTTACGTAACGTGTTTAGACGTTGCAAAAAAGCCGGGTGAATCGGCGAATCCTCTCTTTTTATATGGAGGGGTTGGTGTTGGAAAAACGCATCTTTTACATGCCATAGGTAATTACTTAAGAGATAGAGGTCACAGGGTTGTATATGTTAGTGGAAAGGAGTTTCTGGATAGGTTATTTGCAGCACTGGATAGTGGGACAATGACAGAGTTTAGGGAATTTTACAGGCAGATAAGCTGTTTGCTCATGGATGATGTTCAGTTTCTAAAAAATTCCATGGCTCAAGAAGAGTTTTTTTCTATATTCAACTTTCTTTACGCTAATGGCAAACAGATAGTCATCACAAGTGATGAAAGGCCTTCAAAATTAAAGGGTTTGGAAGGGAGGCTTGTAAGTAGGTTTGAAAGTGGGGTTACAGTTGGTATAAATCCACCGGATGCAGAGCTGAGGAGAAAGCTTGTGAATTTTTACGCATCTAGTTATAACTTAGAGTTAGACTCTACGATGGTAGCATATATAGCTTCTCGCCTGAAAGGAAGTGTGAGGAAGATACAGGGTTTCATAAATACACTGGCAACATTTGTGAAAGTAAGTGGCGGTACTGTCTCTGTGGATTTGGTAAGACATGTTTTGTCGGAGTACACATCTTCTGAGGACGAAGACTCGATTGATGAGCTTGTAGAGGTTGTGTGTAGAGAATTCGGAGTTACGCTGAAAGATATCCAGGGAAGTTCCAGAATTGACAAAGTTTCGGCTGCCCGTCATACCCTAATGTACCTTTTGAAAAAAATTAAGGGTTCGTCTTTAAAAGAGATAGCAAAGCTGTGTGGGCGCAAAGATCATACGACTGTAATGCATGCTATAAAAAAGATAGAGAGAATACTTTCAGGAGAGGAAGGGAATAAATTTTACAACAAGATAAGAAGAGTGGTAGATAGTGTGATGAACTGACAATAAAGCGTGTAGATGAAGGAAAATGGTTCTTGAGTTGGGGGATTGTATTTATGAGCAAGAATAATACTCAGAAAGGAGAGAAGATAAGAGCAAGGATTGTTGAGGTAAATATTAAGAATTGGAGAGTCTTTTCTGATATGGAACTTACCTTTAAAAGTCCCACAATTTTATTGGCACCGCCAGCTGGTGGTAAAACAGCATTTTGCGAGGCAATTTCAACGTGCCTGACTGGTAAGTTGACAAAGCTGCTGCCTGTTTCTCACCTTTCTAGAGGAAAAACTATGGCTTATGTGAAAGTATGTGTGAAAGATCTTGAAGCTTATGAAAAATGTGCAGAGTGTATAGTAAAAGATGACATTGATATGCGTGCAGGAGAACTTAAAGCTAGTCTGCTTTATATCACAAGTTCCGATTTGAGTATGCAAGTTGGGGTTGAAAAAAAAATAAAGAAAATGTTCGGTAAGAATTTTGATGTACAACTTGAAGGGGTGTTGGTTGATAGGTTAAAAAATGGAAGACGTAAATTTATTCCTAGAAAATACGATTTCGTTGAATTTCTGCTGGAGAAACTCTGGAATAATATGAGTGTGTTTCTGGAAAATTTAAATGTGTCTAATTTTAGCCCCAAGGATATGATATACTTTTATCAAAAGGCTTGGAATGGATCGCAAACATACACAGAGCTTTGCAATCTGATAGAATGGCTATCTGTTTTTTATCTAAAAAAAAGAGTTGAGAGGAGGGACATAGGAGTAATTTTGTTGGATCAGCCTTTTTTGAGTTTGAGCTTGAGCTTGATTTTACCTTTGGTAAGGAGGCTTGGGGAGACAGGAAATTTAATTTTGTACCTTTCAAATGGAGAAGGATGTTTAGATTTGAAGGAAGTTAGAGAAGTGTTTTACATTACATCGCTTAGCAAAAGGTAGGGTGTCGGGAGTGAAAAAAGGGGGCTCAAAACTAAGTGGAGCTAGATTGTTAAGGAAAATAGGGAATTTTAAAGTGCTCGCTCGAAATGGGAATTATACTGTTTCACGTGAAACAGTTACTAATGAGAGAGCCTCGAGTGAGGAGATAGGTAGTGAAAAAGCTTTTGATATACGTGATTCTTTTGATGAGGTTCCTGAAGATTTAAAAGAGAGTGTAAATTCGTTTCTGAAAAAATTCAATCCTCCTCAAAAAAGATGCATTGTTTGCGGAAGACCTATTCGTGAGGGAATAATGTGTGTCCTTTGTGAAGAAAAAAAGGACATGAAGAGAATATCGGAGCTTAGAAAAATAGCCTCGGAAGAAGAAAAAAACGTGGAATTTCAAGATGAGATACAAAAGCTCAGATCTGAGGTTTCGTCTTTTCTTAAAAAATTTACTAAAGAAAGTGCAATAGCCTTCTTAAAGGCTTACAAAGAGATCAAGAGAAAAATTCCCAAACGTAAGCTTGAAGAGGGATTGTTGGAAGAGTTTGAGGTTTATGTCAAAGCTGCTAAGAGATACGTTATAGAAAAGTAAAATGTAATTCTAAAGGAGGGGTAGCAATTGGTACACGAGGAGATAGAAAAGGTCGAAGGGTATGATGCTAGTAGTATCAAAGTTTTAGATGGAATGGAAGCTGTTAGGAAGAGGCCAGGTATGTACATAGGAGGAACGGGGCCTGATGGATTGCATCACTTGATAAACGAAGTTGTTGATAATAGCGTTGACGAAGCAGTTGCGGGCTACTGTACACGTGTTGTGGTTAGGCTTTTACCTGGAGAGGTTGTAGAAGTTGAGGATAACGGAAGAGGAATACCTGTTGATAAGCACGAAACAGGAAAAAGTGCTCTTGAAGTTGTAATGACAACTCTTCATGCTGGCGGAAAATTTGATAACAAGACTTACAAAATTTCAGGAGGGCTACATGGAGTTGGAGTTTCAGTTGTTAATGCTTTGTCGGAGAAAACGGAAGTTTGGGTAAAAAGGGGAGGAAAGATATACTATCAGGCTTACTCTAGGGGAAGAGTACTTACGCCTGTTGAAATTGTTGGGGAGACAGAAGAGACCGGAACAACTGTTAGATTTAAACCGGATCCAGAGATATTTGGGGATTACAAGTTTGAAAGAGAGAGAATTGAAAAGCGCTTAAAAGAGCTTGCATATCTCAATGCTTCTCTTGAGATGGTATTTGAAGACAAAAGGAGTCCTGAGAAGATTTACCGCAAGGTTTTTAAATTTGAAGGAGGTATAAAAGATTTTGTCAATGAACTTGCCTCTGGGAAGAAAGAACTGATGGAGACAATCCACTTTTCAAGAAAAAAAGATTTCTTAGAGCTTGAGGTTGCTCTAAAGTACGTCTCCGACACAGCAGAGAGAATTCACAGCTATGTGAACAATATAAGAACCACAGAGGGAGGGACTCATGTTACCGGTTTCAAAACTGCAATAAGCAAAGTGCTCTTAGATTTTGCAAGAGAAAACAAGATCAAGGAGCAGCTTACGGGAGATGATTGTAGAGAAGGTTTAATTGCGGTAGTGAGTGTAAAAATACCCAATCCCCAATTTGAAGGACAAACTAAGACAAAATTGGGCAATCAGGAAGTTAAAGGTGTTGTAGAGTCGCTTGTTGTTGAGGAATTTAGAGAGTATTTGACTCATAACACGTCGGTACTAAAGACACTTTTGGAAAAAATACGCCTTGCAGCGCGTGCGAGAATTGCAGCTAAGAGGGCAAAAGAGCTTGTTAGGAGAAAAAGTGCTCTTGATACGGGGATACTTCCTGGAAAACTTGCGGATTGTACGGAAAAGGATCCTGAAAAGTGTGAGCTTTACATAGTTGAGGGAGAAAGTGCGGGAGGAAGTGCTAAACAAGGGAGAGATAGACGCTATCAAGCTATACTTCCTCTTAAAGGAAAAATCTTGAATGTTGAAAAATCCAGTCTTGACAAGATTCTCTCAAATGATGAGATAAAAACCATAATAACAGCTATAGGTGCGGGAATAGGAAACAGCTTTAATCCATCAAAGTCCCGCTATGGACGCATAATAATTATGACTGATGCAGATGTTGACGGGGCTCATATAAGAACACTTCTTTTGACATTTTTCTATAGACATATGAAGCCTCTCATAGAAAGAGGGATGTTGTATATTGCACAGCCACCGCTTTATAAGATTGAGTCTGGTAAAAAGGTGTTTTACGCATATTCTGATGAGGATATGAAAAAAATTGTAGATGATCTTGAAGCTCAAGGGAAAAAATACACAGTTCAACGTTATAAGGGTTTAGGTGAAATGAATCCAGATCAGTTATGGAATACAACTATGGATCCAGTTAATCGCAAGATGTATAGAGTAACTTTGGAAGATGCAGAAGAGGCGGAGAGAATTTTAACGATACTCATGGGAGATAAGGTTGAGCCGCGAAAAGAATTCATAATGACAAATGCAAAATTTGTTAGAAATCTTGATATCTAGTCAATAGAGTAACTGTTGCAAAATGCATGTAAAGGAGGATTGAATATGAGTCTCTTTGCAGGAGAGATAATACCTAAAAGGTTAGATGAAGAGATAAGGATAAGTTATCTTGATTACGCAATGAGCGTTATAATTGGGCGTGCAATTCCTGATGTAAAAGATGGTCTAAAGCCTGTCCAAAGAAGAATTTTATATGTGATGTACGAGATGGGATTGCGTCATAACAAGCCTTTTAAAAAGAGTGCAAGAGTAGTTGGAGAAGTTTTGGGTAAGTATCATCCGCATGGAGATAGTGCTGTTTATGAGGCATTAGTTAGAATGGCTCAAGGTTTCTCTATGCGTTACCCATTGATAGAGGGTCACGGTAACTTTGGATCTGTTGATGGGGATCCACCTGCTGCTATGAGGTACACTGAGGCTAGGTTATCTGCGCTTGGAGAATACCTTTTACAGGATATAGAGAAGAATACAGTGCCTTTCAGGCCAAACTTTGATGAATCTTTGATGGAACCAGAGTACCTGCCAAGTGTTATTCCGAATCTTTTGATAAATGGTTCAAGTGGAATTGCTGTTGGTATGTCGACAAATATACCACCACATAATTTATCTGAAATAGTAGATGCTATAGTTGCCTATATTGATAATCCGTCCATTACAATTGTTGAGCTTATGGATTGTGTCAAGGGACCTGATTTTCCAACTGGTGGAATAATAACTAATCCAGAGGAGATAGTCAAAATTTATGCTACTGGAAGTGGCAGGTTACGAGTTAGAGCCAAAGTAGATGTGGAGCCTATTAAAGGAGGAAAAGAGGCCATAGTTATAACGGAAATTCCGTATCAAGTATCTAAAGGGACAATTTTAGAAAAAATTGCTCAACTTGTAAAAAATGGTAAAATTACAGAAATTGCGGATTTACGTGATGAGAGTGATAGGGAGGGAATGCGCGTTGTTGTAGAGCTAAAAAGAGGAGAAAGTGCGTATAAAGTTTTAAATAAGTTGTTTAAGTATACACAGCTTGAAACAGTTTATTCAGTAAACATGCTTGCAATAGTAGATGGAGTTCCAGTAACACTGAAGTTTAAACAGCTCCTCGAACTTTACGTGAAACACAGAGAAAATGTGATAATAAGGCGTACAGAGTACGATCTCGCTAAGGCAAAGGATCGTTTGGAAGTTGTTACAGGATTCTTGATAGCAATAGCTAATATTGAAGAGGTTGTTGAAATGATAAAGACGAGTGAAAGTACAGCAGAGGCAAAGATGCGTCTTACAGAGCGTTTTGAACTTACAGAAAAGCAAGCTCAGGCAATTCTTGATATGCAACTTTCAAAACTGGTTGCTTTAGAAGTTGAGAAGCTAGAAGAGGAAAGGAGAAAACTTGAAGAGAGTATAAAGCGCTTTGAGGAGATTCTGGCAAGCCACGAGTTGAGAATGGAGATAGTCAAGAAGGAGCTAATTGAGTTAAAGGATAAGTTTGGTGATGAGAGAAGAACACAGATAGGTGGAGTCAGCATGGATCTCACGGAGGAGGAAGAGGAGGATACATCAACTTATGTTGTTACCCTTAGCAGTCGTGGATACCTGAAAAAGGTCAAAAACAAGGAGTACCGGGCGCAGAAAAGGGGTGGAAAAGGAGTACTTGCTGGTAACTACAAAGAGGAAGACTATCCAGTCAGTGTAGTTACAGTGCGAGGAAACGATTACCTCATGCTTTTTACAAATATGGGAAGAGTCTATACCCTTCCGGTTTCTAAAATCCCTGAGGTAAAGAGAGAAGGAAGGGGAACAATGGTTTCTTACCTCGTAGAGTTGAAAAAAGGAGAAAGAGTTGGTGAAATAGCTCGTGTATTTTCTCTTGACAAAGGGAAAGTTTTCTCAGTTACAAAGAGGGGAATGGGAAAGGTTACATTGATAAGTGATTTAAAATCCAGTACTCGGCGCACCGGATTGATATTCCAAGGATTAGAAGATGGAGATGAAGTGGTTGGAGTACTTGTGTTTGAAGAGGAAGAAAACTTTGTAGTCGCCTCATCTGATGGAAATGTAATTGTGTTTTCTTCAAATGATGTAAGGGAGACGGGAAGAGGAGCACGAGGTGTAAGAATAATGAAATTATCTGGTAATAACAAAGTGATTGGAGCTGCAAGGCAACGGAATAATGTTTTGTTTGTGACGTCAAGAGGATACGGCAAGATTACGCCTTTTGAGGAGTTTAGATTGCAAAGAAGGGGTGGAGTTGGAATAAGAGGAATAAATTGTTCTGGTAGAACAGGAGAGTTGGTAGCTATAGCTTCTTTGGATGGCGGTGAAGATCTTGTTATGATTACGCAAAACGGTAAAATCATAAGGATACCGACAGATGGAATAGCAGTGCAAAAGAGGTATGCAAGCGGTGTGAAGTTGGTTGATTTATCTAAAGATGACAGGGTGATGTCTATAGCGGTTATCAAGGAGGAAGATGAATCTTGAAGAGCTTGAAGACGCTGTTTATAGCAATATCTCTGATAGTTTTAATACAAATAATAGATGGAGTGAGGGTTATAGTTCAGCTGCACTATTTAAAAAAAGAGAAGGAACAAATTCTAACAGAAATGGCGTATTTAACAGAAAAAATAGATAGGTTAAGAAGGCTTTACGATTATTACCGAACCCCAGCGGGTATTGAGGCGCTTGTGAGAAGGGAGCTGGATTATGTTGGAACTAATGAGATAATTGTTATAAAGGGATGGAAAGACAGCAAGGTGACTAGGTAAAAGTGCAGAGTTTGGTTAGGTAGGGGCTTCAGAGGTGGCATAATGCAGGGAAATACAAGACGCGGCGCGGTTATATTAGCAGTAGTTGTTTTTTTTAGCATAATTTTGGGTTTTCAGTTTTCTTCTATAGGGGCGAAAAAAGAGAGAGCTAAAAGGGAGTTCAATAAGTTTTTGAGGCTGCTTAAAAGTACATGGCGAATTGAGGCACTTATTAAAAGAGTGGTTATCCAAATGGATAAAGCTTACGTAGTTGAATTTTTGGATGGTTGGAGTATCAGGTGTAAGAAGCAGGATTGTGTTGTTTATGATAGCAAAGATAGGGAGATAATACACCTTATAAGGAAAATTAAAAGAGAACGAGTAGATGGAGAAACACATGAGTGAGTAGTGTATACGAGTTTGTGTAGATAGTACTACTTGTTAATTGTGCGGTAAGATGCAGCTTATATATTTCAAAAGGGCAGCTCTTAGCCCAAATGTGCATCTTGAGCTAAAAGCTGCCCAAACGTGGTCACTCCGAACAGAGATGCGTGTTATGCAATTTCATTTTTACTTTATCTCTTCAGCGGCTTCGTACCCTGCTTCGAATGCCTTTATATTAAGTTCAACAAATTGAGGTTTACTTGCAAACATGTGCTTGATTTCTTCTTTAACCTTTTCTGGATTTAAATAACCTGTGGCTTTTACGTATGCTCCGACCATTACCATGTTAGTTGCTTTGGTGTTTCCAAGTTCATCGGCAATTTCAGTTGCTTTTATAGGAACAAGTTTCAAATCTGTGCGCTTTGGTTCGATTTCAATAAGAGATTTGTTATATATGAGAATTCCCCCTGGTTTTAGTGATTGCTCAAATTTTTCAAGTGATGGACGGTTAAAAGCTAAAAGAACATTTGGGGAAGTTACGATTGGAGAACCAACAGGCCTCTTTGAAACAACAACCTTGCAATTTGCAGTACCTCCTCTCATCTCAGGTCCATATGATGGAATCCAGCTGACATTGTAGCCTTCCTTCATAGAGGTTTCAGCAATAAGAAGTCCTGCTTTTAAGACTCCCTGACCGCCCATTCCAGCAGAGATTATCTCTTGAGTTACAAATTCACTCATAATTTATCCCTCCTTGATTAGTCATTGAAGACTGGCTCATCTTTAAAAACACCCAAAGGATAGTATTCAACCATCTTCTCCTCCACAAATTTTAAAGCGTCTTTTGGAGTCAAACGCCAGTTGGTTGGGCAAGGAGAAAGTACCTCAACCATGGTAAATCCTTCCCCTTTCATCTGTAATTCAAATGCTTTCTTTATTGCTTTTTTAGTTTTGTTTACTTCTTTAGGAGATGTTACAGTTGTTCTCTCAATGTAGCGAGAGCCGGGTAGAACTGCTAGCATTTCGGAAATTTTAATTGGAAAACCTGCTTTGCGTGGGTCACGTCCCAAAGGAGTAGTTGTGCTCTTTTGGCCGATAAGAGTTGTTGGAGCCATTTGTCCACCTGTCATTCCATATATTGCGTTGTTTATGAATATGACAGTTATGTTCTCGCCACGGTTTGCAGCGTGTACAATTTCTGCTGTTCCAATAGCTGCTAAATCACCGTCTCCTTGATACGACATAACTATCAGTTCTGGTCTTGCTCTTTTAATACCAGAAGCAACCGCTGGAGCCCTTCCATGAGCTGCCTGATGAAAATCTGTGTTGAAGTACCAATAAGCAAAGACAGAACAGCCAACAGGTGCAATTCCGACGAATCTGTCTTTTATTCCTAATTCGTCAACAACCTCAGCAACTATTCTGTGCACAATCCCATGTCCGCAACCGGGACAGTAGTGCATGATTTTATCATTTAAAGCATCAGGTCTTCCCCTGATAAGCTTCTTCTTTTCCATATCTTTTCGCCTCCTTTATTTACCTGAATTACTTGTTTTAATCACTTTCCCACCTTTTTCAAGGTATCAAACGCTTTTCTAACAACCTCATCAGCCGATGGGATGATACCTGCGTACCTTCCGTAGAAGTCAACTAAGGTTTTACCCTCAACAGCGAGGAGAACGTCCTCAAGCATCTGACCCATATTCAGCTCAACGACGAGAATTGGAATTTTCCTGTCTGCAAATCTCCTTATTTCTGCTTTTGGGAATGGCCAGAGAGTTATAGGACGCAAAAGACCAGCTTTTATACCGGATGCACGCAAATCGTCAACTGCATTGCGGCATACACGGGATGCTATACCATAGGCAACTATGAGAATATCCAAATCATCCTCGTTTGTTTGATACTCTTCCCAACGAACTTCCTCCTTTTCCATCAAGAGGTATTTTGCTTGGAGGTGTCTGTTGAACTCTTCCATCTCCTCTGGCTCAAGGTGGATAGAAGTTATAACGTGTGGTTCACGATTTTTAGCACCGGTAGTAGCCCAACTGTCATTCTTGTGAGGATCAAATTCTAAGAAAGGTTTAAGTTCAACGGGTTCCATCATCTGGCCCAAAGCTCCGTCTGCTAGTATAAATACAGGATTTCTGTATTTCTCTGCAAGGTCAAAAGCATCACGTGCAAAGTCAAACATCTCCTGGACGGAGTTTGGAGCAAGGACTATCATACGGCAGTCTCCGTGAGTACCACCTTTGGTAGCTTGCCAGTAATCAGCTTGGGCTGGCTGTATGTTTCCAAGCCCGGGACCTCCACGCACTACATTTGCAATGAGACATGGAAGCTCAGCTCCTATAAGATAGGATATTCCTTCTTGCATCAAACTTATACCCGGTGAAGAGGATGTAGTCATACAACGGACACCTGCTCCTGCAGCACCGTACAAGTAATTAATGGTAGCAACCTCACTTTCTGTTTGCAGAAATACGCGTCCCAACTCCGGCATTCTACGGGACATGTACTCTGCAACTTCGCTTTGAGGAGTTATTGGGTAACCAAAATAACATTGACAGCCACCCCTCAAAGCACCTTCTGCAAGGGCTTCGTTACCCTTCATCATCACTTTTTCCATATTTATCCCTCCTTTTATTGCTGCACTTTATTAGTGGCTTAGCAACTAGGCTTTTAGGCTTCTGCCACTTCCCAAAGCTCAATAGCAGTGTCTGGACACATGTCTATGCAGAAACCACAGCCTATGCACTTTTCGTGATCAATCTCTATAGGGTGAAAACCTTTCGAATTTAGCTTTGAGGAGAAGGAAATGCAGCTTTTAGGGCATGCAGTTATGCAGAGCCCGCACTCCTTACACCTCTCCTCATCAACAAAAGCTTTTCTAGCCATCAATCTCGCCTCCTTTACATAATGTTTTAAAGCGGTATCAGTCCAGCTTTCTTCTTAATTTTCTCGCTCATCTTTGTCTCGAGAATTTTAAGGGCATTTGCAATGTATACTTTTGTCTCAGAAGGTTTTATTATGTTATCAATATAACCTCTACTTGCTGCAAAGTATGGAGTGGAGAATTTTTCTCGATACTCGGCGATCTTTGCTTGTCGGGTTTTTTCGGGATCGTCCGAGGCTGCAATCTCTTTCTTGAATACGATGTTGACAGCTCCTTCAGGACCCATTACTGCAATCTCTGCTGTAGGCCAAGCAAATACGAAATCTGCTCCCATTTCCTTAGAGCACATTGCAAGATAAGCTCCACCGTATGCCTTTCTAAGAATTATACTTACCTTCGGAACTGTTGCTTCAGCGTAAGCGTAAAGCATTTTAGCGCCATGTCTTATAATTCCTCCAAACTCTTGGTTAACACCGGGTAAGAATCCCGGGACGTCTATAAGATTCACAATTGGTATATTGTATGCATTGCATAGACGCACAAAGTATGAGATTTTATCAGCAGCGTTGATATCCAAACTTCCAGCCCATACAGACGGTTGATTTGCGACAATACCAACGACTTTGCCCTCTATACGAGCAAATCCTGTTATTGCGTTGGGGGCAAAGCCTGCATAAAATTCGAGAAAAGTGTTTGAATCAGCAACTAGATTTATCACATCTTTCATATTGTAAGGTTGTTTGGGATCTATTGGTATAATTTTGTCCAATTCTGGAATAATATCTGCTGAAGGTGCTGTTGATGATTGGGGTAAAGTTTTCCAGTTTTGGGGAAGATAGCTTAAAATAAGTTTTACTAGATTTATTGCCTCTTTATCGGTCGGAGCTTTAAAGTGTGCGTTTCCGCTGACTGTGAAGTGAACATCGGCTCCACCTAGTTCTTCTGCACTTATAGTCTCGCCTGTTACAGCTTTTATGACTTGAGGACCTGTAATAAACATTTGGCTAATTTTATCTACGACTATGACCATGTCCATGAGAGCAGGGGAATATGCAGCGCCTCCGGCACATGGCCCTGCAATGACTGCAATTTGTGGTATGACTCCCGAATATTTTGCGTTTGCCATGAAAATGTGTCCGTACCCAGATAAAGCGTCAACGCCTTCTTGAATCCTTGCACCGCCGCCATCGTTTATTCCCACGACGGGAGCTCCGGCACGAGCTGCCAATTCTATCGTCTTCACCATTTTTTTAGCCCCCATTTCTCCAACGCTTCCACCAGCAGAGGTGAAGTCTTGACTAAAAGCAAATGTTACTCTTCCGTTCACGGTCCCAACAGCACAGATTACACCTTCTGCAGGAATATCTTTCTTATCCATGCCAAAGAATACACATCTGTGTTTTACAAAGGGGTCAAGTTCCATAAAAATTCCATCATCGAACAGAAGTTCCAAACGTTCTCTGGCATCTAGTTTTCCTTTATCATGCTGCTTCTTTCGTCTATCTTCCCCACCAAGCTCTTTGAGTTTTTCACGCTTTCTCTCAAGTTCTGCTATAAGGTTTTCTATCATCAATTCCACTCCCTTAGTAAGGATAAATTAAAATTTGTTTGTTAATATTTGCTACTCTTCTACTTCTGACAACTCCAAAAGAATGCCTGTTTCTTTTGGATGAATAAAAGCTATCTTTTTGCCTTCTGCTCCAAGGCGGGGTTTTTCGTCAATTAGGCGAATACCTGCTTCTTTCATGGAATTTAGAATCTCTTCTAATCCATTAACTCTCAAAGCAACATGATGCAATCCTTCTCCTTTTTTTTCGATAAATTTGGCGATAGGCGAATCTTCAGATGTTGGTTCAAGGAGCTCAATGTTTGTAGGACCTACCTTAATCATGGCAACTTTGACCTTTTGATCGGCTACCTCTTCCGTGTGATAAGGTTTCAATCCTATGCGCTCAAACTTTTTAATGGCTTCTTCAAGATTCTTTACGGCTACGGCTATATGATCCACAAATTCAGGATTCAAATCGATGCTCATCTATATCACCCCTTTTAAGTTATTAAGTATTGAGTAAAAGTTCTTATTTTCAAAGTTAGCTTCGGAGCGCAATTTTTCAACAACTCCTTCTACTCTTTTTTCAAGGATGGAGCGAATAGCGTGTTTTAAACGTAATAATTTTTTGTCTGATGGTTTAATGCGAGATTGAGCTTCTTCAAGAATATTAAAGAGTTCTTCAATCCCCTTGTTTTCAAGTGCAACTGTAGTGACAACGGGGATATTCACTTCTTCAACTTCCATGAAATTTTTGAGAGCCACTAAAACTCGTTCTGCGCCTAAGTCAGCTTTATTAACAACAATAACATCGGCAATCTCCATAATGCCAGCTTTCATTGCTTGGATGTCATCTCCTGCTGAGGGGGTCAAAACAAGACATACGATATCTGCAATTTCCACGACATCTATTTCACTTTGCCCCACTCCAACAGTTTCGATAAGAATACGTTTAAAGCCTGCTATTTTGAGAACTGTAATCATATCGTGGACAGCAGAAGAAAGACCTCCAAGGTAGCCTCTCGTTGCCACACTTCTTATAAATACCTTCTTGTTAAGAGAGTGCTTTATCATTCTAACGCGATCTCCTAAAATGGCCCCTCCTGAGAATGGGGATGAAGGATCAACTGCGATTACAGCAACTTTTCCGTATTTTTGAGCGTATTTATCAATAAGAGCTGAGATCAAAGAGCTCTTCCCAGCACCAGGAGAGCCTGTAAACCCTATGACCTTTGCTTCTTTTTCTTCAAATTCAGAACACAGCTTTTCAAGAAGTTCGTAGGAATCTTGAGAATTTTCAACTATGGATAAAGCCCGCGCAAGATGCAGAAAATCTTGAGTTTTTATGTAATCGGTAAGTTTTTGCTTAAGTATTTCGTATTCTTCTAATCTCTCCACTTATTTCACTCCCTAGCTGAATCCAATTTAGGCTTTGGGGTTATCTATGGGGACTAATTTTCTTTTCTAAGTTGTTCTTGCAACTCTGGAATTTTTTTTGCAAATTCCACGACTTCAGAGAGTGGTGTTCCCGGTGTAAACACTGCAGCTATACCGTTTTCTAGAAGAAATGGTATGTCATCTGGGGGAATTACTCCTCCGCCGAACACTACTATGTCTTTTGCTCCTCTTTCTCTGAGTTTTCTTACTACTTTTGGGAAAAGGGTGTTGTGTGCTCCTGAAAGCAAAGAGAGTCCTACTGCGTCCACATCTTCCTGTATTGCAGTTTCAACTATTTGATCAACTGTTTGACGCCTTCCTGTGTATATCACTTCAAATCCTGCATCTCTTAGCGCACGTGCTACCACTTTTGCTCCGCGATCATGACCATCCAATCCTGGTTTTGCAATAAGTATTCTTATTCTTCTCTCCACCTGCAACCCCTCCCTGCGTCTCATTGAAAAATAACAGTGAGTGTAACGGCTAATCACCTGCTGGAGTGATATTCATAAAAATTCTAACACAAATATTTGGCCACTGGTAAAAAAATGAATATGGTGGTGCAAAACTTGATCAGGGGGTTAAAATGAAAGTGAAGGGTTGCGAACTAAGCTGTAATTAAGCTGCATATTGAGTGAATTTTGGATGGGAAAGTTTTAAAAATGTAACTTTATGGAAAGGAGGCGCAAGGAGTATGAAGAAGGTAGCATGGAGGTTTGTTTCTGTGTTGTTGGTGTTGGTAGTTAGTTTTGGTTTTGCAACGAGTTTGGTGAGTGTTAAGGTAGCTCCACGTACACCTTTGCGTGCATGGCTTGTTAACAATTTTGATGTTGCAGGTACTTTTACGGATCACTTGGAAATTCTAGTTAAGGATTCTGATTTAGACATTTTGAAAAAGGCTGGAATTTCCTACAAAACCATTGTTGATGATGTTGAAAGTAGATTAAGTGCTCGGATGGTTCGTGGATATAGGACTTATGAAGAGATGGTGGCTGCTTTGAAAAAGTTGGCGAAGGATCACCCAGAGATTACAAAACTTGAAGTAATAGGGAAAAGTGCAGAAGGGCGTGAAATTTACGCTATAAAGATCTCTGATAATCCAAATGTTGACGAAGATGAACCTTCTGCTTTAATTATGGGGCTTCATCATGCGCGCGAATGGATTGCGGCGGAGGTTCCTATGAGGTTTGCAGAGTATTTAGTAAATAATTACGGAAAAGATAAAAAAGTCACTGAGCTTGTCAATGGCCGTGAAATTTGGGTGGTTCCAATAGTTAATCCAGATGGATACGTGTATTCTATGACCAAGTACACCATGTGGAGAAAGACACGCCGTCACATAAAAGACAACTACTACGGTGTTGATCCAAATCGTAACTACGGTTATCAATGGGGAAGTGTTGGAACAAGCGATTGGCCAGGTTCTGATACCTACCATGGTCCGCATGCTTTCTCTGAGCCAGAGACACAGGCAATTCGTGACTTTGCAAAAAGAGAGCACTTCTGGTGCAGTGTTTCTTTCCACAGCTATGGTGAGCTGAACTTGTATCCTTATGGGTATGCTTACAAAGCTTATGCTCCGGATAATGACTTATTGAAAGAGCTTGCAGAGGGAATGGCAAAGTTTAACGGGCATAAACCTGAAAAATCCTCGGATCTTTATCCTGCAATGGGAGATAGTGATGACTGGCTTTATCACGACTGCCATACTCTCTCATTTACATTGGAATTAGGGCGCAGATTTATTCCTGATCAGAGTCAAATTGATGAAATTAGCCAAAAGAACATAAAGGCACTTTTGTGGTTAGTTGATGTTATAAAGGAGAAGTATCAGCACATTGCAAATACTACTGAACCGGAAGAGCACGATAATCCAAATGCAGGTAATTATTGGCCTTGGAGGCATTACGTTAAAAAGGCAGATTTTGTGAGGGAGTTTTAAGATTAGAGGTTTTGGTGCGTAGAATAAAATTGGTGATGAGGGTTAAAGAAGGCTGAAAAAGCCCCGGTGGTGCCGAAAATGGTGCTGCCGGGGTTTTTGTTTTTTAAGTTGAAATGGTATGGTATGGTATGGGGGTTCAAATTCTAAGCTAATTGTCCTAGGAGGTGTTGCAGATGAGTGTATCTATTGTGAAAAGGGTGGCTTTGTTAGTAATTGTGT
>JAMOTN010000059.1 GCA_027062325.1 bacterium | reverse complement strand
CAAATGTCTCAACATTGTTAATATTTGTAGGACATCCCCATAATCCTTTTTCAGCAGGGAAAGGAGGTTTAGGACGAGGAGTACCCCTCTTACCTTCTATTGACTCCATTAAAGCCGTTTCCTCTCCACAAACAAAAGCTCCAGCTCCTTCTTTAATCTCTAGATCGAAGGAAAAATCAGTACCCATTATATTTTCACCTAACAATCCCAACTCCTTTGCTTCCTCTATAGCTTTTGAAATTCTCTTAACTGCAAGTGGATATTCAGCTCTTATGTAAATGTATCCTTTTTTAGCCCCTGTAGCATAAGCAGCAATCAACATTCCTTCTAAAACACTGTGAGGATCCCCTTCAATAGTAGCCCTATCCATGAATGCTCCTGGATCCCCTTCATCAGCATTGCAAATCAAATACTTAATATCCCCCTTAGCATCTTTTAAAAATTTCCATTTCAGCCACGTTGGAAAGCCTGCTCCTCCTCTTCCGCGTAATCCAGACTTTTTTATCTCTTCTATGACTCCCTCAGGCTTTAACTCAAAAATCGCCTTAGCAAGCGAAGAATACCCCCCCATTCCTATATAGTCTTCTATACTTTCAGGATCAACTATTCCACAATTCTTCAAAACAATTCTCACTTGTTTTTTGTAAAAATCATGCTCCCATAAACTTGGATATTCAAACTTTCTTTCATCTTCTCCGAATAATTCATGATTTAAATCTATAACTCCAACTATGTTCTCCTTATAAACTTCCCCTTTCAAAGCTGCATCCACTATTTTATTCGCAAGATCCTCTGTAACCGATTTGTAAGAAACACGCATTCCATTTGGATATACAACATCTAGCAAAGGCTCTGCCCAACACATACCTATACATCCAACTTTTATAACTCTTTCTTCTGGTACTTTGTTTAAAACAGCTTGCAAAACTTTATCCGCTCCTGCAGCTATTCCACACGTTCCATATCCCACTATAAAAACTGGATCTTTTTCAAACTTTTTTCTCCACTGTTCTAAAACTTGTTCTCGCATTCTACGTAAGCTTTCTATACCATTTATCTTACTTACAACCATTATTCTCAGCCCCCTTTAACTTTATTATTAAATCTCTTAGTTTATCAGGATTCATCTTCCCATAAATTGTCCCATTAATCTCTACCACAGGAGCCAAGGCACACGCTCCGAGGCAAGCCACTCTCTCTATTGTAAAAAGTCCATCCGAGGTAGTTTCTCCAACATCAATACCCAAAAAATCCTTCAAGAAATCCAAAAGTGTCTTACTTCCTCTAACGTGACAAGCAGTTCCCTGACAAACTCTTATCACATACTTTCCTCTGGGCTGAAGTCTGAATTGCTCATAAAAAGTTGCAACTCCATAAACTTGGGTTAAAGGAACACCTAAATACTCTGCCACTTCCATTGCATCTTCCTTCGAAATATACCCCTTCTCTTCTTGAATATTCTGAAGAGCCTTTATCAAATAAGACGGATCCTTCGGAACACCAAATTTTTGTTCCACTATCCTCACCTCCTAAAAAGACCAGTTATCTTTGTCAAGTATTCCTTGATTTATCTTACTTTTATTGTTGTTCAAACTTTGGTCATTATTTTTTCTCGTTTATTTAAACTTATTATCCAAACAATTTTTTCATTTTTCAAGGGGGGTTTAAGGATGTGAGCTAAAATTGAGCAGCCAATCATGACCTCATATAAATCAACTAAAAGCCGATTTACTTTTTTGGAGGTGGAAGCAAGATATGCACTTTTTAACTCTTCCCAATATTTCTGCAATTACTACAACAGCTGTAAAAAATTCAAATCAACCAAAAGCCATCTTAAAGACCGCACAAAAAAATAAACTAATAAACCTTTTAAATTCAAATACTGCCGTAAAATTACAAAAAAAATTAAATAAGAAACTCTCTCTTCTCAAGACTGAAACCAAAGACGTGGTACAGTTACTTGCTCTTGGGTTTGAAAACTTATCAAACGAAGAAGCAGATAAATTAGTTAACAAAACATTAATAATGGCAAATTTACTTAAAAACAATCCCATTCTCTCAGAAGAACAAAAAAATACAGTAGAACTATCATCTCTCCCTCTTATAAAGGAGAAACTAAAAAAACTTGCCCAAAGGCTAAAAAACATAAATAACGATAAGAAATCTTATACTAATTCATCGCTTCCCTTTGCTAACAAAGCCAAAAACGAAAATTATCCGGATATTGCAACTTTTTCGTCAATAATGCTTATTATGGCCATATCCTTGCAAACTCTTCAGCAGGAAGATCAAAAACTAAACCTCCCCACAACAATCAATTTTAGACTAGGGGGAGTATCTTCTATAACAATAGATCCAGATCTTAAGAAAGAATCTGTAAGTGATATAGTGAGCAATAAACTCTTGTTAGAGATTCTTAAAAAGAATCTATCAAACTTAAAATTTGAACAAGATAATTTACACACTCCTGTTATTCTATCTCAACTTGAAGAATTTGTAAAAACAATGCAAAATTTGGTCAAATTTAAAAACACAACAAATACTAACATTCCCATTGACAAAAAACCCTCTGCAAAACAAACAGATTCAAATAACAATACATCTTCAAAGGAGATCGCACATCCTCTCATCTTCGCAAATTCAAAGCAAACAAAAGAACCTTTGAAAACTTTAAAAAATCCACCACAGAATAAACTCGCCAATCAAAAATCTCAAAAGCTACATGATCAATCTATCTCTATAAATCCAATACATGTAGAAGAGACAAACTCCAACAATATCAACCCCATGAACGCTACTTTGGAAAATAATACTTTTACTCACAATAAAAAATTCACTCAAATTAATCAGCAATCTCCGAAAAAAGTCTCAGCTCAAACAGAAGCTTCACCAAGCACTATTTCTACTGCTTCTTCTAATAACGCTGACAAAACTTTCTCCGATAAAACAAAGAAGACCCCTGAAATTAGAAAGAAAAAATCTAACTTCACAAACTTTTCAAAGCAAAAGCCCAGTAAAGACTCTGAACACTCTTTCATAAATACAAGTTCTATTAATTCCAATAGAGAGTTAGAATCTTCCCAATACATCAAACTACAACATGAAAATGAAAATTTACAAATTTCTCAAAATCAAAATATTACAGAGGAACAAATTCAAACTGTCCGCCAAGAGCAAATTATACAGGTGGTAAAAGAGTTCGTAAAACAAATGGAACCGTACTTTATACAACTCAAGCTTTTTAACGGAGACGGAGTAGCACTTATAAGGCATGGTGATAACGTAAAAATTAAAATTCAAACTCAATTAGAAGAGAGCAGATTAAATTTTTGGAGCCGCTTTGTCGATTCAGTTAGAGAAGAGGAAAACCTATCATTCGAATTCTCATTTGGAGGCCAGCAAGGTGGACAACAACAAGAAAGTGACAGAGAACAAAGCTATAAAAGGTTTTCCGGAACATTAGAAGATATAGCAAGATACTTAGAGGAGCTTGAAAAGGAGGAGATATAAATGGTAACTGTAAACACAGCAACACTTCAATATGCAGATGCCCCAGGAGGTAAACTCGACAAAAATGCCTATCTAAAGCTCCTCCTCACTCAACTTCAATACCAAGATCCCACAAATCCTTTACAGGATAAAGACTTCATAGCTCAACTTGCCCAATTTACAAGTCTTGAGCAAATGACAAACATGAATGAAAGTCTGGAAAAATACTTGAACTATCAAAACAAAATTCTAGCTGTAAATATGGCTTTTTCTGTAGTTGGAAAGTATGTAGCTATTCAAACTACGGATGATAAAGGAAATCCTCAATATATTACCGGCAAAGTTGATTCTCTTCAAATAAAAGATGGTAAATACCAAGTCAAAGTCAACGGTCAAAATTATGATATTTGGAGTGTGAGCATGGTTTCCAATGAACCAATAGATTTGGAATCACTGCCCAGTGAAGGTAATACCAATACCTCTTCTGAAGAAACAAATACAACTGAAATACCAATAAACTAAGGGGGTTGATTAGCCATGATGAGGTCCCTCTTTGCAGGAATTTCCGGATTAAAAGCCCATCAATTGGAACTTGACGTAATTGCTAACAACATTGCTAATGTTAACACCGTTGGTTTCAAAAAACAAAGAGTTGAATTCACATCCCTTTACTATCAAACTATAAAAGGTGGCATGGCCCCCAGAGGGACCCAGGGAGGAACTAACCCCCAACAGATAGGTTTGGGTGTTCAGGTTGGCGGTATAGAAACAATATTTTCAAAGGGAAGTATTGAGAAAACCGAAAAACTATCCGACTTGGCTATTGATGGAGATGGTTTCTTTGTATTAACCGATGGTACCCGTTATTTCTATACAAGAGCCGGAATGTTTGATATAGATGCAGATGGCTATCTAGTTCACACACCAACAGGTATGAGACTGGTCGGTTGGATGCTGGATTTGCTTGATGAAAATTCTCCCGATGAAATTGATACTAATCAGATGCCCACGGCTATAAATGTGAAGATGATGGAAAAGCTTCCTGCCAAAGCAACAACCTATATTGAATATCGTTCAAACTTGGATGCCCGTTGGGAAGAAAGAAATTTTCCTCCAGAAGTTAATTACACTTTCTATGACGTTGAAGGGAAGCAACACACTGCAACTATTAAACTCATGAAGGATAATGCCAATCCAAATA
>JAMOTN010000058.1 GCA_027062325.1 bacterium | reverse complement strand
CAAACCATATCTGGAGAAAATCCCCGTATTTAAGCAGTCAATCTAGTAATTGTATTAACTTTTCCAGTTAGATAAAAGATTATATTTTAATCATAACTGGTGATTTTTTACTCTAATTTTTTTATGGCACATAATAACTTGCAAGATTACTTAAAATAGAATTGTGGGAGGTGCTAAATGAAAAATATAATCCTTATAGTGGAGTCACCTATTAAAGCTAAAACAATTCAAAAGCTGGGTTTCAAAGCTGTTGCTACGTACGGGCACATTAAAGACTTACCAGTTAAATCTCTAGGAGTTGATCTAAAAACATTTTCTCCAACGTACTTTTTTCTAAGAGGTAAAAAAAAGCTCGTTGAAAAGATAAAAAAAATCGTAAGAGGAAAAAAAACACTAATAGCAACCGATCCAGATCGTGAAGGCGAAGCCATAGCAAAATTTGTCGCTGAAGAGCTTTCACTAAAGGGTAAAGTTAGAGTCAGAATCCCCGCAATAACCGAGGCTGATATAGCAAACTATATAAAGTCTCCTCAAACCATTGACCTCTCACTGGTAACATCGCAAAAAACACGTCGCCTTATAGACAGACTTATCGGATACTTAGTATCACCAATTCTACGCAGACGTATAAAACTCACCAATTCAAAGCTCTCATTAAGCGCTGGCCGAGTTCAAACTGCTTTATTACATCTCCTCGCTCAACACGAAATAAAAGTAGCAAAACATGGCAAAAAAAAGCAATACTCCTACTCATTTGAGGTTAGCACCTTGAAATTCACAGCCACCCATGAAGAAAAACTCACTTTCCCTCCACAATTGGCAAAATTCCAAATTGAAGAGAAAAATGTAAAACTTTCTCCCCCAACTCCATTAAATACCGCTGCACTTCAAAAGATCGCTTCAACAATGGGAATTTCTCCCACTCAAACTATGAAAATAGCTCAATTTCTATTTGAAACAGGCTTCATAACCTATCACAGAACTTCAGAAGTTGCTGTATCCGAAAGTGGGCTAAAACTTGCATCAACATTACTAAAAGAAAATTTTACTCACCGCAATTACGGAGTTGTAACCACTCACGAAGCAATAAGACCAACCTCTATCTCTGCTATAACCTCATCTTCTAGACTCTATGGCCCCTATAAAAAAATTTTTTCCACAATAAAAAACCACTTTCTTGCCGCTTTTATGCCCGATATGGAAGGAAAACTCCTTACCTTGAAAGCAACCTTAAAAGGTAAAAACCCACATGGTAAAGAGATAGCAGTTACATTCACTTGCAAACTTTTTAAGAAAACAAAGGCTGGCTGGACAAAATACGTGTCATCATTTTTTGATAAATTACCAAAACTCACTTCTGAAAATAAAAAAGCAATAGATAAACTTATAAACAACGGATTACAAGTTGACAATGTATCCCACAAAGAAACAATAAAAACATTACCTAGAATCACCATTCGAGGTTGTGTACAGCTAATGGAAAAGCACGGCATTGGTCGTCCCTCAACTTATGCCTATGCAATACAAAACCTTCTAAATAGGAAATTTATCGAAAAACTTAGAAGATCAAATAAGCAAAGCTCTGAATCCAAGGAAAGTAAATCTGAAAATAGCATAGGTGTTACTCCTCTCGGAATGTTAATTTACGTACTGACAAAAAATGTTCACTTTCTCCTTCCTGAGTACACAAAAAATATGGAAGATAAGCTCGATAGGATAGAATCAATGAACGATGACAAAGCACAATTAGAAAGTTTTGCTATTCTTTATAAAACTTTAGAAGACATAAGATCTTGCGACTTAATGGCCACATGCAAGTCTTGTGGCAGTGCAATAAACTTCAAAGTAAACACACCAAAAGACGTAGAGATAATATGTCCCCTCTGTGGTAGCGAGCGTTTCAAAAACACAGAAAAGCTCATTTTAAAATCACAAATCCTATCTCTTTAATATTACATCGTACAAACCGAGTTTTTTCAGCAACTCCAAATCTATCTCTCCACGCCTAGAAAAATTCATACTTTTCAAATCAATCACTCTAAAAATTTCAATTTCAGACGTAGGATATGCTGATTTTTCCTGCTGCTCTTTTAGTTTTGTATTTACATCTCCACTATCTCCATTTTCTATCGTTGAAAAAAGAAAAAAATCCAAACCATAAGCTTCGTAAATTTCTAAACGCAACTTCCTTAAACCCACATCAATCTCCTCAATCAGTTCCTTCAACCTCTTCTTCTCACTCTCAGCAAATTCAGTTGAAACACCCTCTAAAGTCTTCAATGCACTCACAAGCTGTGCCTGGCGATAAACCAACATTTCATATTCTGATAGCAACTTTGATATGTCCTTAGAAATATCTATATTATTCAAAGTACCTGTATTAAAAGTTCCGTTGCACTCAGCTAAACTTTGAAAACTAACAAATGTTAATAATGTCAAAATCAACAGATTCTTTAGGTTAAACATTACCTGAAATCCCTCCTATCTATCAATCCATTCCTTTATCCAGCCGAACCAACTGTCTCTCTCAGAAAAGATTTTAACTCCTTTTTTTACAAGAAGTTCAGCAAACAATCCTCTCCCCCTAATCTTCTTTCCTGAAAAAGTTCCATCATAAACTTCACTAACACCACATGAAGGACTTCCATCTTTAAGAACAGCCACATCAGCTTCCAACACTTTCACCAACCTAATACATGTCCTCAAAAAAGGTGCTGTAACATCAGAACCTACCATATTAAATACCCGACCTCTTCCTGATAATACCGCTGCAGCATTGCCATTCTCTAATTCAATGGGAGTCCTTGGCACCCCAAAGCACAAACTTTCAGGGCAGATTGGAATTACCACAATTTTCTTACCTCTGGAAACAGAAAATTCCTGAAGTTTAAGAAATTGATGTGAAAAATCAGCATTGCTATCCTGTTTGTAAGTGCTATCTATCCCCAAAAGGCAGCTTGATACCGCTACTCTAAGTAACTCCATAAAGCTCACTCCTCCGCTCTAGCAACCCCAAGCCTACTCATCACTCCAGTCAGCTTCTTTGTAGTGTTCCTTAAACTGCTCTTCCTTCAGCTCCCATAAACTTAAAGTTTCATACGGATCTTCATGAGTTGGAGCATCAAGATCACACATCTCCTTGGGCTCTGTCCCCGCTACAAACGCCATCCTTAAAGTTTCCTTGCAGTATTTTGTAGCCAACTTACCACTTCTTTTACAAATATTTGCAAATACAATTCCGTTTGGAATCGGAAAGTCAGTCGCAGGTACAGATTCGTGAACCATCTTCATTATACATCTCCAAAGAGGTGCTGCTATTTTTCCAGCAGAAGCAAATCTTTTTCCCAAAGGCTTGTAATCATCACGTCCAACCCAAACTAATCCTACATACTGTGGAGAAAATCCACAAAACCACGTATCCCTTCCTTCATTTGTAGTCCCAGTCTTCCCAGCAACAGGTCGCCCAAAATATGCTCTCCTTCCTGTTCCACGTTGAACAACCGCCTTCATCATATCTATTAGCACATACACATAAGGGGCTGGAATTACTCGCTTTCTCTTAACATCATGCTGATACAAAACTTCTCCATCCGAGTCAACGACCTTTTCGACCATGTAAAGCTCCACACGCTCACCTTCATTCGCAAGTGTTGTGTAAACGCGTGCCATATCAATCATCTGAAGATCACTAGCACCTAATGCAATTGCAGGTCCTCTATTCAACTTTCCCTTTATCCCAAGTTTTCTTGCCACTTTAATTATCTTATTTACTCCTAAATCAACCGCCAGCTGAGCTGCGACGGAGTTGAGAGAAGCAGCAAGAGCTACTTTCAAAGGTACAGGACCCATATATTTATTTGCAAAATTTTTTGGCATCCAAATCTGACCAGTATCCTTGTTTTCCCAAACAAAAGGACGATCGTTCACTATCGTGGCTTCAGTATATCCATTTAATAACGCTGTCAAATAAACGATGGGTTTAAAGCTTGATCCAACATGCCTAAAACTTTGTGTGCAGCGGTTAAATTGCGTAATTGAATAATCTTTTCCTCCTACCATAACTCTTATAGCCCCGCTTTTAACATCTATGACCATACAAGCTGCCTGTAATGCTTCATCTGTAGCCCAACCATATAGTGGATAATACTTTCTCTGCCAACGCGGCCATTCATTAACTGCTTCTATGCCATAATTTTTAACAATCTGTCCAGCCTTGAGTTGCCAATCTAAATCCAAAGTAGTGTATATTTTTAAGCCTCCTGTGAACACCTTTACCCAGCCATAGCGTTTAACGAGCCACTTTACCACTTCATCTACAAAATAACCACGCCAATCGTAGTTTTTCTCAGTATGTCTCAATTTTATTACCTCTAATTTTGCAGCCTCAGCTTCTTGAGGAGTAATAAAACCAAGCTCTACCATCTTGTCCAATACCCTCAACTGGCGCTTTCTGGCAAGCTTTCTACCTTTTTCTTTAAATGGATCATACCGAGACGGTGCCTGAGGGAGAGCTGCCAAGAGAGCACATTCAGCAAGAGTCAAGTCCTCCACTCTCTTTCCAAAGTAGGTATAAGCAGCAGATGCTATTCCCCAAGCTCCATGTCCAAAGTAAACCGTATTAAGATACATTTCTAGTATTTCATCCTTGGTGTACTTCCGCTCAAGTTCAAATGCTATTATCAACTCCTTTAGCTTTCTGATGAAAGTCCTATCCAAAGTTAGAAACGCATTTCTCGCAAGCTGCTGAGTAATTGTACTTGCTCCTTGCTTTATACGACCACTCAAAATATCCACAACTATGGCTCTCAAAATACCTATTGGATCTATCCCATGGTGTTGGTAAAATCTCTCATCCTCTATAGCAACAATTGCATCTTTCATGTACTTAGGTATTCTATCTGCAGAAACCCACTCTCGTCTGTTCTGACGAGCCCTGAGTTGAGTAATTACTTTTCCATTGCAATCGTAAATAGTACTGTTCAAAACCGGGCGCCACTCAGTAAACTTTAATTTGGGCAAATCCCTTGACAATACATACATGAAAGCCATTCCAAACCCAACCACAGCAAAGCTTGTAAATAGAAATATTTCAAACAGAAATTTAATCAATTTTATAAACCACGAACTCTTCTTTTTTGATGAGTTAGCTGAACTTTCACTTAACTCACTGTTTTCTTCCAAATGCTTCTCACTTTTCCTTTCATTCTCCATAATCCTATCCTCCAAACCAACTTAACCGCCCAGCATCTTTCCTCCTTCTATAGTTCTCTTAGCCTTCAAAAGCCAATATCTTACCTCTTCATCTTCTTCTACTTTATAACGTTCAGTTATTACCGGCAACGCTTCTTTACCTTTAGCCACAAGCATTTCAAAAGCCTTGTTCCTACTATTAGGCTCTCTCAACATCTCCATTATCTCCTCTACGCTCATGAAAGCAGAAAGTTTATCCGCCACAAACTCCTTAAGATCCTCAGGAAGCACGCTCTCCATCTCCTTTCCAAATAACACCACCAATGCTTGAGCACATTGTTTTCTAACCCATTCGTCTCCAAAACTCAGATTATTTTGAAGCGCCTCCCTCACATCATCCCTCTGCAATCCCAGCGCCTCAACAATTTGAGCAGCCATATAACGCTGCTGAGCATCTCCTTTTTCGAGAAGAAACACAACCTTATCTATCATTCCTCTTCCCTGCATTTTTAGAAGACGAAGAGCAAGCTTTTTCACCACATCTCGGGGATCCATGTAAAGCTCAAAAAGTTTATCTCCCAATTTAACAGAAGCATCCTCTAAAATCTCATTTGCCTTAATTCCAAAAGCACCACCATTAACATACATATCAACAAGAATTTTTAACACATCTGGCCTCACAGCTATATCCGAATCTATCGCACTCAAAGCTTCCCATTTCAACTTATCATCGTCCATTTTTAAATACTCAAGTAAATTCTTGGCTTCGGCAGTTAACCTTCCTTCAAGCCTTAACCACCATCTCAAATTTTTATCACTCTTTATCCCCTCCCAAACCTTTCCATAAACGTAATCATTTTTCCATTGAGAGAGAACATCCACAATCCTATCTTTTACATAATCTTCAACCTTTTCCATCAGCTCTGCTAATCTATCTACAACCTCCTTTTCAAACTCCTGATCCTTAAAAGCAGCTACACACCAGTAAAGCAACTTACTATCCTCCACAAAACCTGCCAAATCAACAAGCCAGTCAAAAGAGGGCCTTCCGAAAGAAGCAATAACCTCTACTACTCCCTTGAAAACAGTATCATTTTTCAAAGTCTTTGCAAGTTTTGCCAAGGGAGGCACAATTCTAAAACCAACTTTTTTAAGAGCATTCCGGGTCGTTTCGCGAATAAACTCAGAGGGAGAAGCAAGTAGCTTCACTATAAGCTTTAATCCTTGCTGAGGATACTTAAGCAAAGCATTTATAGCAAACTCTTGTTCCCATTCATCACCCTGCAACTTAGCTGCCACAGCACTAAACTTTTCAGGCTCAGGTTTTAGCATCACTGCAAAATAGCGTGGAGCCGCTCTTTTTACAAACTCTAACTTATCAAAACTAACCCTATCTTTTAAAGCAAATACTACCATCTCTTGCTCATGTTTTTCCAAAGAAAAAATCTCCCTCAAATTCTTTTTCCCACCCAATACATCCTCTGCAAACTTAAGTGCCTCCATTGCATCCATGTCCTTCACCCCTTTATCTACTCCTCAAAACTCACCTCTATTCTCACCAAATCCATCATCATCCTAATAGCATCAATAGCACTGGTCATTATTCCACCTGCCCATCCAGATCCTTCCCCTACAAATTTTACTGCAGGAAGCACATATCCCTTATCATCTCTTTCAACTCTCACAGCAGAAGAAGTCCTAGTTTCAACTCCTACTAATACTCCTTCTTCAAACTCATCAATATAATTTGAAAATTTACGAAGAGCATTTCTTAAAGCCACATCAATCTCTGATGGCAAAATTCCAGCCAGATCAACAGACTTGCTACCCCTGAAGTAAGAACTGACAACCAACTTGCTCTTTCTTCCACGAAAGTAATCACCTATTCGTTGAACAGGGGCTCTCCCTGAACCAACCTCGTATGCTCTTTTTTCAAGTTCCGCCCTCCATTTCAAGCCCGCATCCCAACCTGTAAATCCATACCTCTCAAAGTCTTGCGGCCACACTTGAACCACGACTGCCGCATTCGATAAACCACTATTTCTCCCTTCATAACTCATCCCATTTGTAATAATAACTCGCTCTCTATCTTCAGAAGGAACAACATAACCCCCAGGACACATACAAAACGTATAAACACTCCTCTCATTCCCTAAGGTATCCTCAACCCGAGCCTTAAACACATATTCAGCAGCCGGCATGTACTTCTTCCACTTGCCGTACAAACTTTCGTCAACCACACTCTGCCGATGCTCCATTCTCACTCCAACAGCAAACGGCTTTGGAGAAAGCTTAGCTCCTTTCTGATATAAAATCTTATAAATTTCCTCTGCATGTTGCCCCGTCGCCAAAACCAATACATCAACCTCCCGCATATCTCTACCCGAAACAGCCAAAACTTTTTTCCCTTCAAATAAAATATCTACCAACTCTTTCTCAAACTCAAATTTCACTCCTCGCGCCTCAAGCTCTCTCCTCGCTTCAAGTACGCACTCCCTTAAAACATCAGTGCCAACATGCGGCTTAGCTTCCCATAATATTGAATCCCTAGCCCCCCATCTAACCAACTCCTGTAAAACGAAGTAACTTATATTATCACGTCGCCTACAAGTAAGTTTTCCATCTGAAAAAAGACCTGCGCCACCTTCTCCCACACAAACATTTGCCTTTCTATCTAAATTTTTCCCCGCCCAGTATTCACTCACTTTCTCAATCCTACCCTCTAACTTCAAACCTTTTTCCCATACCACAACCTCATGGCCTGCCCTAGATAAAACATTAGCTGCAAACAAACCAGCTGGTCCCGTTCCGACCACAAGCACTCTTTTAACCTCTCCAACCTTTGAAAAAGTGAATCTGGGTTCACACTCCGCTTTTTTTATCTCCTCAGCATCAATGGAGAAGTCAAAATTTCTAGTGAAGAAGCTCAATTTCTTCTCAGGTATTTCAATAAGCATATTATAAACCAACCATATATCCTTTCTCTTCCTAGCATCCACACTTTTCTTCAAAATTTTTAAAACCTTTGCCGAATACTTTCTCCGTAGAAACTCATCTAAATTCTCAGATGGCCTAATTCTAAACTGCCTTATCAAAATCTTCACCAACAAAATTCACCATCCCTTCCAAGGTTTTACTTTCCTCTTAACACTCTTACAAAAACCCTAACTTTTTTAGGAACAACTTCATACTTTGAAAAAACCTTAACCTTTTTTACAACTCCCTCGTCATTGAAAATTTTAACCTCAAAAGAGGTATCTTTCAGATTATTACTAACCAAACTTTCAAACTCACATGGAAATACATTATTCGCTTTAAAATTAACATTTCTCATATCTATTAGAATCTCGCTTGGAAGCCTCCCATATCCACAAATTTTAACAAACTCAGGAGAAGTTCTACATTCCACAGTAGCATCATCCCCTGAGTTAACCAAAACTTTAACTTTGCTGTACACGCAAACCTTCCTCTTTTTTTCCACAACTATCAAAACATAAGGCGGTTCAACTTTGAAAAATCCTCCAACTTTTAACACTCCTTTGAACTCCACATCAACTTTCTCTATACTCCTACCGAACTTCTTCACAGGAACCTTCACCGTTTTCACCAATTTCACCTCATTTTCCAACCCCTCTATCTTCACACGCGAAGGAAAAATATTTATCCTTTCTACTTGCTCTACATCCACATAAACTACTGGTTTAACATCAAATTCTTTTTCCACCTTCCTATACCTTTTTATCTTTATTTTTCCCGCATTTATGACTACTCTAAGTTTTGGCGCTGAAGGATAAACATATTTATATCCATCCCATATTACAGCATTGACCGACTGAAGATACTTTAAAACCTCAAATCTTCCTCCTTCAACTACCATTTCAATCTTATCAGGCTCTGCAACCACAACCTCCCCACTTGCAGACGGCACCTCAACTTTTACAACTTTTTTTCTAACAACCGTCGGTTGGTAAAAAAGGTTAACAATAATCCATAAGAAAATTGAAACTACAAAAGCTATTGCAGCCTGAATGTATCTTACTCTCAAAACTTACCCTCCTAACTTACTCATAACTTATCTTCACTCTTGGATCGTCATCTCTCTATAAGCTTGATAAATTGTTTGAGGTGAGACAAACCTCATATCACCACGGTAAAATATTCTAACAGCCCCTGTTTCTTCAGAAACTACTATTGCAACCGCATCTGTCACATCGGTAACTCCCTTGGCTGCCCTATGGCGTGATCCAAACCAAACAGGCATTTTTTCTAATGTAAGCGGTAGCCAGCAAGAAGCCGCTACTATGTTGTTACCTTCTACTATCACAGCTCCATCGTGAAGCGGAGACGATTTGGAGAATATAGCCATCAGAAGCGGTGCTGTCACCTCAGCATTGAGACGAACTCCTGTTTCAATATACTCTTCCAATCCCATCTTCTGCTTTATGACCACCAGCATACCAATTTTGTTACGCGCTGCATGCATTACTGCTATCATAAGCTCCTGCCAAAATTTATCACGCACAGGCACCTTTTCTTTAAAAACCTTCTCTGCAATAACTTGTAAAAAATCCCTTATTTCAACCTGAAATAACACAACAAGAAGTATGACAGTGTACGGCACAAGATTCTTGAATATCCAACTTGACGCTGGAAGTCCAAGCGTATTGACAACTCCAAATGGCACTAATACCAGCATAAACCCCACAAACGCAAGCTGTCCTTTTTTCCCCCAGCTAACTTTTAAAAAGTAATAAACTATCACTGTTATAAACAGTATATCCAGTGCATCTTTCCATGAAAAATCTGAAAATAACAGCTTTACATTTAAAGCAATCTCTCCCAACGCTGCAGTGCCTCCTTAATAGCCTCATCCGGTGCTGTCAATGAAATGCGTATGTAATCCTCACCCCCATCACCCATTCCAATACCAGGTGTTACAACAACCCCTGCTTCTAATAACTTCTCTGCAAACTTCATACCATTATCAACTCTAACCCACACAAAAAATGTACCTCCTGCCCAGTAATCGTAACCTGCACGCTTTAAAAATTCACTAACCATTTTTCTTCTTCTTGCATAAACTTTTCTATTCGCCCTTGGCGTCTCCTCATCATCAAGCATCCTTTCAGCCGCCTTCTGAACAAATATTTGTAAACCACTGTCGGTATACTTTTTAACCGTCAAAAGTCTTTGGACAAGCTTCTTTTCCCCTGCCGCAAATCCTATTCTCCAACCTGTAACGTTGTGACTCTTTGACAAACTCGTAAACTCTATGGCAATATCCGGGGCAACTTCGAGAACAGAAGGGGGCTTTTCATCAAAATAAATTTCACTGTAAGCGTTGTCATATAATATCACTGCTCCAACTTTTCTACATACCTCTGCAAGCTCTTTTAAATAAGAAATTGGAGCAATTTTTGTTGTAGGATTAGAAGGGTAGTTTAGTACAACCACATCCGGTTTGAACTCTAAAACAACCTCTGGATCTAATAAAAAGTCGTTTTCTACAACTATTGGTGCCGTCTTTATCTCTGCATCAAGCATTATAGCCCAGTTAAGATAAACAGGATATGAAGGAGTAGCAATAAGCACTCGAGTCCCTCTATCCACCAGCGAAAATATGCTGTGTGCAATTCCCTCCTTCGAACCAATAAGCACTATCAAATCATCAGGAGTAATACCAAATCTTTTCTCATACCATTTAACCGCCTTACTGCGCAACTCAGCCTCCCCCTCATAAGAGGGATAGCGGTGCACTCTTTCATCCTGCAAAGCCTCAAGTAAGCTCTCTGCTAAATATGGAGGAGGTGCAAGATCAGGATCTCCTACTCCTAAATCTATGATCTCTACTCGCTTTGCCACCTCTTCCTTTTTTCTATCAATCTCTGCAAACAGGTACGGTGGAAGTTTTGAAAGTGTTTCGCGCAAACCCATATTTTCCACACTCCTTTTTAACTAGTCACACAGTTAGAGTTCAGATCAAACCCAACTTCTCAAGCTCTACTTTCAACAACTCCAATGTTTTCTCAGAAGCAGGAGCAAGCGGACTTCTAACTTCATAAGTTTTAATTTTTCCCATCAGGTAAAGGGCAGCTTTAGCTGGAATTGGATTCGTCTCCACAAATAACAATCTGATTAATTCTCGATATTTCTGCCAAAATTCCACGAGATAAGAGTTATCTCCCTCCTTAAACTTGAGATGAACTTTAGCCATTTCTTGAGGAATCAAATTTGCCAAAACCGATATAACTCCATCTGCACCAACCAAAAGTTGAGGTATGTAAAGATGATCGTCCCCAGAATAAACTTCCGCTTCAGGAACTGCTTTCTTCATCTGCCCAAGCTTATCAACACTCCCTGCTGCCTCTTTTAAAGCAACAACCTCTTCTATCTCTTCAAAAAGCATTTTGAACACATCAATCGGCATATTGTAACCAGTACGTCCTGGCACGTTATAAACTATTATCTTTCCACCAAGCTTTGCTATCTCTGAATAGTGACGAAGCAATCCTGCAGGATTAGGTTTGTTATAAGGAGGTGTAACTACCAATAAGTAATTTGCCCCTTCCTCCAAAGCAACTTTTGAATTAGCAACACTACCTTCTGTAGAATTAGTACCAACTCCTGCTATCAAAGCAACTTCATCTCCAAGTATCTTTTTAGCCCTCCTATAAAGCTCTCTTCTCTCTTCTAAACTTATAACAGGAGCTTCTCCAGTAGTACCGGTAATCAACACTCCATTTGTTCCAGAAACCTTATGCCATTCTAAAAGTCCTTCATAGCTCTCCCAATCTATACTTCCATCACCCAAAAATGGCGTTATCAAAGCAACTATGCTTCCTTCAAGCTTTTCTGACATATTAGATCCCCCCTTAAATCAATTATCATCCTTCCATATCCAACCAAGCTCAGACGCATCGTAGAATCTATCAAGTATAAAAGCCAAAGTATGCGAAAGCGCCGTCGGTGCTGTAAATATCGGCGCCTTTAAAATCAAAGGTTTACACCCAACTTTTTTCAAATCCTCTATTTCAAATTCTTCAAAGCCACCCTCAGGACCAAATACCAATATATTAGGATCAGCAAGTTCTTCTAACTTAAAAAGCTCCTTTGCTTTTTCATACAATACCACCTTGTAAGGTACACTAACTCCTTTTAAAAATTCGAGAAGATCATCCCAAGCTTCAAAATAGGTTAATTGAGGAACAGAAACTCTTCCTACTCGCATAGAATACTCCAAAGCCACCCTCTCCAACCTATCCAAGCGAATTTTTCTTTTAAAAGAACGTTTAGAGGAGAAAAAAATCAATCGTTCAATTCCATACTCAGAAGCTATAGCAACTTGCTCCCTATTAGTGTCTTCTCTGGCTACAGCTAAAACCAACGTCGTCTTTAGAAGAGGCATAACCTCTCTCAATTCACTTTCTATTTCAACTTCAGCATCTCTGTAATTCAAAACTTTACCGTATGTCCAGTATTTTCCATTAGAAATCTTTATCTTTTTCCCCTCAATACGCCTTCCTACTGCTCTTATCCATCTTTTCAGCCACTCATCCTCTACTTTCAACCTTCCTATTAACTCAACTCCTTTGAGTATCAAACTATCCACAACTCTCCCCACCAAATCAGTAATTTAGAATGATTATTCTACTCAAATTAAACCTGAGATTTTCCCTTAACTTTAACAACGTCTCCGCCCTTAACTTCCTAAGGCTTTCTAAAACATTTTCATTTATCAACGCTTTATAAGCTTCCACATCTGCTTCACTCAACACATTATCATTCAAAGCCTCAACTAAATCTTTAGGTAAATCTATTAAAATCTTTCTATCAACAATTCCACTCTCAACTCCCCACTCAAAGTAATACCATTTCCCCGGCAGCTCCCGCGGCAAGTAAGTATATATGCAAATACTCCACCCAACTATAAGACCAATTATAAAAGCCCAAAATCTCATCTACCAACCCCTCTCATCCAAAGTAGCTTAACTCCACTTTCAACTCCCATTTCCAACCCACAAAACAACCTTGTATCCCAACCAATCTTTTATCACAGCAACCATTTTTGCACCGCTGAGCAACTCTTCTACTTTGGAAAAAGCTACATTCGGAATATAAAACGAAGCCAATGCAAAACCAACAGCTAGCCCCAATAATCCCCAGAATACTGTTTTAAAAAGCAATTCCTTCATAATCTAATTATTACCTCCATCACATCTTAGGATCGAGAGCATCTCTCAATCCGTCACCAAACATATTGAATGCAAGAACTGCAAATGCTATGGCGAGTCCAGGGAATATGCTCATCCACCAATACGGATCTATGTCTACCTGAGCAGAGTGTATCATCAATCCCCAAGATGGCGTTGGTGGTTGTGCTCCAAGTCCAAGGAAACTCAATCCTGCCTCTGCTAGAATTGCACCTGCCATCCCAAGAGTTGCTTGAACAATTATCGGAGCAGTAACATTGGGCAGGATGTGAACAAACAGCACACGCGGAGTTGAAGCTCCTAACACAACTGCTGCCTGTACGTATTCCATCTCTTTTACAGATAAAACTTGAGCTCTCACAAGACGCGCATAAGAGGGCCACCCAACCAATCCCATAGCTATAAACACAACATCAATCCCAGGTCTTACAACACTAGTTATCGCCATAACAAATAACAGAAATGGAAAGGCAAATACTATATCAGTAATCCTCATTATAAGGTTATCTATCCATCCACCAAAGTATCCTGCAACCAATCCCAACACAACACCTATAGCTAAAGCTATCAACTGCGAGATAACTCCAACCTCCAGTGAGACACGAGATCCATGAATTATGCGTGCCAAAATATCTCTTCCCTTCTCATCCGTTCCTAACCAATGCTTTTTAGAACAAAACTGACGTACTTCATCAAGATTTACTTCATCGTATGAGTACGGAATCGGAGGCATCAGTTTGAACTTAACTTTCCCGCCATAGTAAGAGGCTATCTGCATAACATCATCATAAGCCACTTTTTTTTCTCTCTTTACAAGCTCTATAAACTTATCCGAAAATATGGGCCAGTAAACTTCCCCATTGTACTTTATATAAACAGGAACATCCAAAACAGCCGGAAAAAACAAACCATTTTCCGTCACAAGAACAATTGGCTTATTATTTGCTAAAACATCAGCAAATAGAGCAACAAATACCAAAAAACACACCATTATCAAACCAACAATGGCCATTTTATTTTTCTTAAAGCGCCTTACAGCATCTGCCCAAGGAGTCCTCTGTTCAACCGCCATATGAACGCCTCCCATTTTACACTAGTAGTTTAGTCATACCTAATTCTCGGATCAATCCAGCTGTACAATACATCCACAATCAAATTCATAAACACAAATGTAAAAGCAATAAATAAAACGGTTCCCTGAATCATTGGAATATCCCTGTCTCTAAAAGCCTGAACAGCCATTGTCCCAAGCCCCGGCCAGGCATAAACTGTCTCCGTCAATACAGCCCCTCCAAGAAGATAGGCAAATTCCAATCCCAAGACTGTAATAACTGGAATCAACGCATTTCTTAAAGCATGTTTTAATACAACCTCACGTTCCGGAACCCCTTTTGCTCTAGCTGTGCGTATGTAATCCTGCTTTACAACCTCCAACATTGAAGATCTGGTTATTCTAGCTATGAAAGCTGCAGGTTGCGCCCCCAAAGTGATCGCCGGAAGCAATATACAAAGTGGAAACCATATCTGCACTACTATGCTCCCAAGATCAACCTCAAGCCACGCATCCCACACACCAACTCCATGAATCCAACCAAGCTTTTTTATAAACAGGAGAATAAAAACTAAACCTATAAGGTAAACCGGAGTAGATATACCAATCATTGACGCAAGCATAGCCAGATTATCAAACCAACTTCCTCTCTTTACCGCCGATATTATACCAGCACTAACTCCAATTATTGTGGCTATTATTATCGACAAAATAGCGAGCGAAAGAGTGTATGGAAATCTTTCTTTAAGATGATCCCACACAGGCCTTTTAGTCTTGAAGGAGCGCAGTTTTCCTGTAAAAAAGTCGTGTAAAAAATATAGGTACTGTTTCCAAAGGGGCTCATCTAAATGCAACTCATGCCTTATTTGAGCAATCACATCCTTATCAGCATGCTGCCCCATCATTATACGCACAGGATCTCCACCAACTTGTGTCAAGAAGAAAGTAATCAGACTAACCCCTATCAAGACTGGTATTGAAAGCAAAATTCTCCTTATTATGTAAGCAAGCATTTCATTTGCGCCCCCTTACAAAACTAATTACTTATCCAACCAAACACTTCTTAACCTTATGTGATCCGCTCCCATCGGAGTAAGTTCCACTCCCTTAACATACGGTTGGTAAAGAATTATATCCTTATTGTGAAACATAGGTATCCAAGGAGCATCATCCATTATCATCTTTTCAGCTTTTTGATAAAGCTTCACACGCTTATTAAAATCAACCTCTCTACGAGCTTCGTCGAGTATCTTATCAACTTCAGAATTTGAATAAAAAGTGTGATTACCATTTGCACCCGCATTCTTAGAATGGAAAAGTATGTATAAAAAGTTCTCCGCATCTGGATAATCAGCTATCCACCCCAATCTGAACATTTGACACTCACCTGAGTCCAACTTTTTAAGGTAAGTCCCCCAATCAACATTATTTAAACGCACTTTTACTCCTATCTTCTTAAAATAATACTGAACAACCTCAGCTATACGAGCATTTCTCTCACTGGTGTTGTACCACAAATCAATCACAGGAAGACCGACTCCGCCCGGAAAACCGGCTTCTGCCAACAATTTCTTGGCGAGATCAGGATTGTAAGGATAATTCTGAACATCGGGATTTGCCCCCGGAAGTCCTGGTGGAATTATCCCACGAGCTACAACTGCTCTACCTTCACGAACTTTCTCAACTATCTTTTCCTTATCCACAGCGTATGCAAGAGCCTGACGGAGTTTCTTAATGTTTAGTGGGTACTTTTTGCAATTGAATCCTATGTAGAACACAGAAAGCGAAGGCTTCTCTTGATAACACTTACTCAACACTGGATGTTTCTTAACATACTTGTACTTTGAGTCAGGAACACCAGGATGTATATCAACATTTCCAACTTCAAATTCTGTAAAACTTGTAACTTCATCTTTGATTATCCTTATCAACACCTCATCTACATATGGTCTTCCACGCCAGTAATCTTTATTCGCCTCTAATACAATTCTCACATCATGCTTCCACTCTTTTAATTTAAAAGGCCCTGTTCCAACTGGATGCTCATTTGACCAATCCTCTCCATACTTCTCGATCGTATCCTTATCAACAACGGCAGCATTTACCATTGTAAGAACAGCCAAAAACGGAGCAAATGGCTGCTTTAAACGAATAATAAATGTGTAATCATCGGGAACCTCAAAACCTTTCGCCATGATCTTCTTCAAATCAAACCAAGAATCAATTTTTTCAAAACAAACCTTTGCTTTGCCAAAATCATTCTGATTAACGGCCTTCACCACTTCAGGTAAAACCTCTTTTGTGAAATTAAATACATCATCCCCAATTCGCTTTAACTCATCATCCGAAATTTTCGAAAACTCAGCCAATGCTTCTTTAACGCCAGCAGGAGCAGTTTCTTTAGAAGTATTAATCCAATCTTTCAAAGCTATGTAAAGTTTTCTATAAGCCTTGAAAACATCGTAACCAAGAACATTTTCAAATAACCATGTTCTCTCACTCTTAGTCTTTGGATCTAAAATCCTCAAATAAGAGTAAAGAAAATCCTTAGCCGTAACTTCCCTTCCTGTATGAAATTTAACTCCGCGGCGCAGGTGAAAAACGTAAGTAGTTCCATTCTCCTTTATCTCCCACCTCTCTGCGATTGCCGGCCTTACTTTCAAATCCGGCCCTAACTCAACAAGTCCCTCGTAGATCTGCATACAAACAAAAGAAGATGTGGAATCTGTAACATGAGCCGGATCCAAAGTTGGTGGATCAGTTGGTTGAACAATTCTCAAAACTCCTCCATATTTAACTTTAGGCTTTTTAAAAAGCGAAGCAGCAGATGACTTATTCTCCCCTTTCCTCACAACCACAGCTCCACTCTCAACTGCCTCTTCTAAACGCGCTACCTTCTCTTCCAACCTACCCATTCTCTCTCTTAAATCCCCATACAGTTTTATCCACTTTGCTTCCTGAATTTCATCCGATTGACGTATTCTAATACACCCTGTCAACAACGGCATCAATAGCACTAATCCAACCAGCAAAAGCAAAACTTTTCTCATCACTCAATCCCCCTTGACATTGAGTTTTATTAAACGCAAATCCAAGTTTAAACTATCAACCAAAGCAGTACTTTCCACTTCATTTAAAATTTTACCAAAATTTTCACCCATAACCTCGACTGCTGGAATTCTAACAAAATAACGCCTTATCCATTCACGATGAGGAATCACCAAACGTTCGCTTATCCATTCCCCATTCTCCCACAAAATTATATCAATATCTATACTCCTTTTTGAGTAAACTCTGCGTCTCTTCCATCCAATTCTGTTCTTTCTTCTACCTCCTACCCTCTCCACACTCTCAACTAACTCCAATAACTCTGCAGGATAAAGCAAAGTTTCATAACGAATACAGCAGTTTAAAACTTCAGCAGTAGTAGGCATTTTAAAAGGATAAGTTAGATAAAAATTAGAAACCTTTTCAATATTCCCCCAATTTTCAAGATCTAACAAAGCTCTCTTTATTCTCCCAACTCGATTGGAGACGTTACTTCCCAATGCCAAAACATACCTCATAGCAACCAAAAATTAACGTACTAGCAAAGTCTTTAAGTCGTCAATCTTCAATATCAAACCAATTCACAATGGCCTTAGCTACTTCTAAAGCCTGCTTTGCCTCAACCGGATCGTGCACTCTAAAAATTCTTGCCCCTTTAGCATAAAGCAGGGAAAGCGTTGAAATTGTACCCGGTAAACGCTTCGTTGGATCTTTTTCTCCAGTTATCATACCAATATAAGATTTTCTCGACACTCCCATTAAAACAGGAGCAATTGAAGCAAAAGAACCAACAAAATTCATCAATAGAGCATTGTGAGATAACCTCTTACCAAACCCTATTCCTGGATCCACAGTAATTTTTTGAGCATCTACACCAGCTTCAAGCAAAGCCTCATATCTATCTTCTAAAAATCCGTAAACTTCCGCCAAACAATCATCATACTCAGGATTTTCTTGCATAGAAGCCGGCTCCCCCTTCATATGCATTATACAGGCGCTTGCTCCAGAATCTGCCACCACTTTTATCATATTCTCATCTCTAAATCCGGAGACATCATTGATCATTACAGCTCCTGCATCAAGGCATTTTTCAGCAACTCTCCACTTCCTAGTATCACAACTCACTTTAAAACCAGCATCACTAAAAGCTTTAACAACATCTAAAACTCTAGCCAGCTCTTCCTCTTCCGAAACTTCATTAGCTCCCGGCCTTGTACTCTCTCCTCCAACGTCAAATATATCAACAAATTTTTTAACGCTCTCTGCCCACTCTAAAGCCTCATCCAAATTTTTCCTACTACCCTCATAAAAAGAGTCAGGCGTAATATTCACAACCGCCATAACAAGATAATCTTTGCTCAAGTTGTAAAGCTTTCCTGCCAAATCAAACTTCTGATTTTTCATCTTCTTAATCTTTCTCTTCAATTCCGACAATAACTCCGGAATAGCAAACCATCCCTGTATTTCTAAATGAGAGATCAATCTCTCTAATGTCCTGTTATCGCAAAGAAGTAACCCATCTACTTGAGGAGTCTTCTCAACAATGGCGTCCTTTGGAATGGCAAAATCGCATCCCACACTCAACGCTTCTTGCTTTATTATCAATGCAGCAGCAGAACTTATATTTTTCATATAAAATCCAAAACTCCCACCCTTTTTCCTCATTAGTTCTATGCCCTTTTCATGAGCATCTATCTTTTTCATAAAATATTCCTTCTCTCTAACATCATTAAAACAGCTAAATATAAGAGGTATTATCTGAGTTTTCATAGCTTTCCTTTTCTCAACCATCATGCTCCCTCCGCTTTTTCCGCACTATCATCTTCTACTTTCTCTTTAAGCTCATTATCAGCAGCATTAACAATTTCAAGTGTTTCATCGTTAGTCATTAACTCTTCCTCCACCTCACCATTCTCATTTCCCTCTACTTTCTCTTCATACACCATCTCTTCAACCTCTAATCCCAGTATTTTTAATACCTCTTCCCCTTCAAGCTCTTCTTCCTCTTTCAATTTTTCTACTATTATTTTTATCTCCTCCTTTTTAGAAGATAACAACTCTTTAACTTCTTCATAGCATTCATCAATGATAGAGGTAACTTTCTCATCAATTTTAGCCGCTGTCACATCACTGTAATCTTTACTCATCCCAATCTCTCTTCCCAAGAAAACATACTCTTCCCTTTTTCCAAAACTTCTAACTCCAAGTTCTGTCATTCCCCAACGTGTAACCATATTATAAGCAAGCTCGGTAGCCCTCTTAAGATCATTTTCAGCCCCTGTCGTAATATCTCCCAAAAATACTTCTTCAGCAGCTCTTCCAGCAAGCAAAACTTTTATCTCTGCAAGTAGCTCATTTCTTGTTTTCAAAAACTCCTCTTTTTTGGGCAAAAGGAAGGTTATTCCTCCCGCGTAACCTCTCGGAATTATAGTAACCTTATGAATAAGTTTATGAGGCGCCAAAAATGCACCTGCTACAGCATGTCCAGTCTCATGGTAAGCCAATACTTCCCTTTCCTTATCATCTAAAGAACGCATCTTCTTTGCAGCACCTGCCACCACCTTTTCAAAGGCCATCTGTAAATTTTCTCTATCTACAAATTCCTTTCCCTCACGAGCAGCCAATATTGCCGCTTCATTCACTATATTTTCAAGATCCGCTCCACTCATACCCGAAGTAGCTCTTGCTAAAAACTTGAGATCCACCCCCGGCTTTAGCTTTATCTTTGAAGCGTGGAGTCTCAATATTGCCTCTCTTTCCGCCAAATTTGGGAGAGGAATCGTAACCTTCCGATCAAATCGTCCCGGACGTAAAAGTGCAGGATCTAGAATATCTGGACGGTTAGTAGCTGCTATAACAATTATGTTGTCATTTGCACTAAATCCATCCATCTCTATCAAAAGCTGATTGAGAGTCTGCTCTCGCTCATCGTGACCTCCACCTAAACCACTACCTCTCTGTCTTCCAACAGCATCTATCTCATCTATAAAAATTATGCATGGAGCCTTTTCTTTTGCTTTACTGAAAAGATCTCTAATTCTTGCAGCTCCAACTCCAACAAACATCTCAACAAATTCCGAACCACTTGCAGCTATGAAAAACACACCAGCCTCTCCAGCTATAGCCTTTGCAAATAATGTCTTTCCTGTTCCTGGAGGTCCCACAAACAAAACCCCCTTGGGAACTCTTGCTCCAAGTCTCCTAAATTTATCTGGATCTTTTAAAAACTCTATTATTTCTTTTACTTCTTCCTTTACCTCTTCATAGCCAGCTATGTCATCAAACGTAACTTTAACCTTATCTGGAGTTAACACTTCTCCCTTACTCTTACCAAAATCCAAGGCTTTACCCGGATTGCTTTTGTTTAGGATAAGGAGCCATATTACTATTACAAGAATAAATGGTAGCCACTCAATCAATATTTTGGTCCAACTTCCCCCATTATCAGGCGGGACAACCGTAATATTAACATTGTTTCCTTGCAATTCTCGGATAATTTCATCTCCTATACTGTAAGGGAAATAAGTGTAGACAACCTCTCCATCTTTTTTCTTACCTATGAGCTTGGCTTCAGACTCTATAATTCGAACATTTTTGATTATTCCATTTTTCACTTGATTCATAAAAGTGGTCAAATCAATAACCTGCATCTTAGCTTTCTTAGCCTGCTCAAAAAGGGAAAATATAACAAGCAAAACCAAAACCCAGAAAAACCATATTAAGAAACGATTCTTTCTCAAATACACCAACTCCTTGATAAAAAATTATAAAAATTAAAGGTGGAGCCGGCGGGACTTGAACCCGCGACCTTCTGCGTGCGAAGCAGACGCTCTCCCACCTGAGCTACGGCCCCACCAGAATCAACTTTACAAAATTCCAGCTTTTTATTTTAGCATATCAAAAAGTTTTATGCCAAATAATGTTAAATTCCGTACATCTAGAGCAAAATTTTTCAAAAATCTGCAACTTCACTATTTAACAACTCAAATTAGCATCTAAAACTTCCGATAAAAATACTGTCGGGGGGAGGGGAGAACAGAAGAGGTGAGGAGTAATGAGATGTCCAATTTGCGGAACTGTGATGAAAAAAATTAAAACTAAGACAAAATTTAAAGCTACTGTTATGAGATGCCCTAACTGCAAATTTGTCGTCTTCTACTACGGAATAAGTGAGAACGATTCCCAGCTCTAATTCATCAACACCACTTTTCCCATAAGTAAACTTCACTTTGACTAAAAGTGGGCACAATCTTCTAAGGGGGTAGCACTATGTATTGTCCAAAATGCGAGCTGAACACAACAGAGCCCGTATGCCCAAATTGTGGGAGAAAAACAGTTCCTGGAAGATTGTGCCCTGTCTGTAAAACCGCTAATACACCACTTGAGGTAGTCTGCCCAGTATGCGGTTATGAATGGGAAGAACACCAACAAAGTGAAAACAATCCTAATCAAGCATCTACTTCTATAAGTAAAAATGATAAGTTACTTAAAATTTGCCCAGAAGGACATATTAACCCTCTCAACAGGGTTTTCTGCTCCGTATGTGGAAAACCTTTACGCCCAATCCAACACCCCAAAAAAAGCTTTATAGCTAAGCTGTGGGATGCAGTGATAGAAAAGATAGCTGGAGTAGCATAAAGCTCAATATCATCTAACCAAAGACTAAGAGTATACATCCACTAACATTCCCTTTATCTCTTCTAATCTATTTATCATCTCAACCCCTTTTAATTCCCCATTCAATATCTGCCTGTAAATCTCCTCAAATCTCATCTCTATTCTATAAGTCTTAGTGGTAGCCTTACCCCTGAATTTTTCCTTGACAACCTTTTTAACCAAGTTTTTGAATGTCTTCTTATATTCCTCAAGAATCTCCTCCGAAAACTCTTCTCCCATCTTTTGAGCAAGCTCTGTCAACCTATCAAACATTTCATCAATACTAAGCTCTCTTTCCTTCTCCTTTTCAACTAAACCCAAACTCTCAAATATGCTCATCAAAGTGCTGCGACTAGCACGCTTGTACTTTTTCTCTTTACTCACTTTATCTTCTCTTTTTTGCGAATCAAGCCCCACTTTGCCTATATCCATTCCTATCCCCCCACAATCATCATCCAACTTTACCCTTTAAACTTTTTTATCACCGCTTTAAATACATCTCCTGCAACGTCTTCTACAGCCTTTGTTGAATCCACAATTATCATTTTTCTAAAATCAAATTTATTTACTAAATCAAGATAAGCATTGCGTACTCTCTCTAAAAAAATTCTTCCCCTCTTTTCAAATCTATCAACCTTCTTACGCTCCAACAAGCGACACATTGCAGTCTCAACATCAACATCAAACACAAAAGTCAAATCTGGCCAAATTCCTATAAACTCCTCATGCATCTCTACCAGTCTATCAACCCCTAATCCCCCAACAATACCCTGATAAACAAAAGTGGAATCGCAAAACCTATCACACAACACAACTTTGCCCTCTTCAAGCGCAGGTAAGATCACATCTTTAACATGAAAATAACGTGACACATTGAACAATAACGCCTCTCCCTCAACTGTGACATCTTTTGATAACACGTATTTCCTTATATCCATACCCAATCTTCCACCAGCAGGCTCAGAAGTCAATATGACATTGTATCCATTTTTTCTCAGTCTCTCTGCTACCATCCTAGACACAGTGGATTTTCCAGCACACTCCACACCTTCAAAAGTTATAAACAAACCTGTCAACCTTCAAACCTCCCATCGTTTACATTCTCTCAGGTGCCTCTACACCTATCAAATCCAATCCCTGCGCAATGTATTTTCTAGCAAGAGCAAATAGCGGCCAATATTCCGGATTATCCGCAACTTTAACTTCGGTATACAACTTGTGGAAAATATCAGCAGTCTCCATCAGCCACGAAACTAAATGATGCGGACTTAAAGAATTCAAAACCAACCACAAAGCCTTCTCAAACTTAATCAACTGCCAAACAAGGTGTCTCTTTATGCCATCCAACTTCCCATCAAAGGCTGTTTCCAAAACAATTCCCTTCTCTGTAAGCTTTCTCTCTATCCCACAAATTCTGGCATGAACGTATTGAATGTAGTAAACAGGATTTTCAGTTGTCTGACTCTGGGCAAGCTCTACATCAAACTCTATATGAGAATTATTACTCTTTGATACAAAGAAAAATCTAATCGGATCAACCCCTACTTTATTCATGAGCTCATCTAAAGTCACAAATTTTCCACTTCTTTTGGACATTCTCACAACTTTACCGCCCTCTTTTAAATTCACAAATTGATGCAGCACCACTTTAAATTTATCAGCCTCTATCCCCAAGGCTTTCAATCCAATAGCCAATCTTTGAGCATACTCATGATGATCCTGTCCAAGAACAGTGATATAGTAGTCAAATCCTCTCCTATACTTGTCAAGATGATAAGCCAAGTCTGATAAAAAGTACGTAGGAGTACCATCCGATCTTATCAAAACTCTATCCTTCTCGTCTCCAAACTCAGTTGTTTTTAGAAAATAAGCTCCATCTTTAAAGTAAACAAGTTCTGCTTTTTGTAAATTTTCAAACACCTCTTTAAGAGCCCCAGAAAGGTGCAAAGTCTTTTCACTAAACACCTTATCAAAGGTTACTCGAAACCTCTTGAATGTTTGAAGTATCCATCCCCTACACACACTTACGATAAAGTTTTTCAACAATTCAAACTTTTCTCTGAACATCTCCTCTTCACTCACATCACCTTTCTCAGCATTTTCTTTTTTTTCTCCAGAATTATCCCCTAGTAATCCAGCCACCTTCGATAAAAACTCCATATCTAAATTTTGGGCTATATCAAAAACTACCTTCCAATCTCCTTCAAATCCACCATTTTGAGCCATATCAAGTAAATCTTCATCCTGTTCAAGCAGCCTACTCGCAAACTCACTAAGATAATCTCCATGATACGCATCTTCAGGCAAAGCCACATTCTCTCCCTTTTTCTCTAAAATCCTGACTATGAAAGACATGGTAAGCAAGTTTACTTGTCTTCCAGCATCATTTGAGTAATGCTCGGTCACCACATCAACTCCTAGAAATCTCAAAACTCTAGCCAACGTATCCCCAATGGCAGCCTGCCTTGCATGCCCCAAACTTACAGGTCCTGTTGGATTTACACTTCCAAATTCTAAGTGCCACTTATTCAATCCTAGCTTTGAAACCTCTATACTTTCGAGCGAAGAGTTCACAAACTCCTTTAGCACATCTTCTCTTATCCTAAAGTTGACAAATATACCTGCAACCGAAGCTTCTAAATACTTATCATCTTCAAAAAGAGCTGCAATCTCATCAGCAACTTCTTTAGGAGAAACTCCTCTTTTCTTAGCTATAATAACAGCCGCATTAGTTGCAAAATCTCCAAACTCGTAGCTTCTTGCTTCATCCACATCAAACTTCACATCAAATTCTTGGAGATTTGTGTATATCTTCTCAGAGATGTGGTTTTTAATAAACTCAAACATTTTTCTCCCCCCATTGAAGATTTTTATTTGACTTATAATTCAATTTTAAAACAAAAGAAATACCCAATCATAATTCTAATCAGGAATACTTTTTTTTAAGAAACAAGAAAATTGCTACAGTAGCAATTACCAAGTTGGGCAACCAAGCTCCTGCAAAAGCCGAAAGCTTGCCACTCATAGCAGCAGCTTTTCCAACAGTCATCAAAATGTAGTACGCCATTATCACAAGAATGCTCAACCCAACACCAGAGCTTCCACTCCTTCCACCAGCTGTTGCCATAGAGTAAGCCAATAGGGACATCAAAAGTACTGCAAATGGAAAAGCAAACCTGTTGTAATACTCAACTTCAAAGTACTTCGTATCCAATCTAAGCGATCGGTATTTTTTGATCATTCTTCTAAGCTGAGCAGAAGTCATCTCTTTGGCCGTTTTGGAAAGCGACACTTTCTTCTTAGGAGCCTGAGTCGGAAGAATCATCTCCTCAAAAGTTCCCCACAACTTTGTTCTACCAAACTCATCCGAAAAACGAATATTTCCATCAAACAGGTGCCAATCTTGAACCGTCACCGCATACGTTGCTTCCACAATTATTGGAAAATCTCTTACACGTTTTTCAAACATTATAACTTGATGCATTTTTCCCTCCTTCTCCCTGTAACTTCTAACGTATAACACTCTCCCACCTTGCAACTCCATAAAAACGTTATTTGCAACCTTGGGCAGAGGTTTCTTCATAGTCATAGCATAAGAAAGAGCAGCTAGCTTTTTACGCGAACGCGGCGCCACCTGA
>JAMOTN010000057.1 GCA_027062325.1 bacterium | reverse complement strand
CGGCACAGAGGTGGCGGTCACAAGAGACTTTATCGTTTGATAGATTTTAAGCGCAATAAAGATAATGTGCCTGCAAAGGTTGTAGCGATAGAGTATGATCCAAATCGTACAGCTCGTATAGCACTTTTGCAGTATTATGATGGAGAAAAACGTTATATTCTTTGGCCAGAGGGATTGAAAGTTGGAGACATAGTTATGAGTGGAGAAAACGTGGACATAAAGGTAGGGAATTGCCTGCCTTTAGAGAGAATACCTCTTGGTGTTTTGGTGCACAATGTTGAGCTCCATCCAGGGCGTGGCGGTCAGTTGGTGAGGGCAGCAGGTGCTGCAGCTCAAGTTATGGCAAAAGAGGGAGATTACGTTTTACTGAGAATGCCCTCTGGTGAGTTGCGTTATGTTCATAAGAGGTGCCGTGCCACTATAGGTCAAGTTGGTAATTTGGATCATATGCATGAGGTTGATGGTAAAGCAGGGCGCCAGCGCTGGAAAGGTTGGAGGCCAGAAGTACGCGGTGTCGCGATGAATCCTGTTGATCATCCGCACGGAGGAGGAGAAGGAAGACAAGGTCAGGGGCGTCATCCGAAGAGTCCGTGGGGATGGCTTACTTTGGGTGTTAAGACGCGTCCAAGAAACAAGTACTCTGATAAGTATATTGTTCAGCGTCGCAAGAAGAAAAAGAGTCGTAAGTAATTGGCTTTTTAGGCGAAGGGGCTGCTGATGCGTAGAGATTGTTAAAAGTGTTGGTAGTTCCTTCGCCTTTTAATTTTTCATAGAGGTGGGACACACGATAAAGGTGAAGGTTGACAAAGTTAAAAGGTATGCTAAAATAAAGGAGCGTGCTAGAAGTTAGGGAAGGGAGCAAAAGCTGCAAAAGCATAGATAGAGTAAGGTTGAGAGAAGAAAACAAAACAGATTAAAGGGGTGACTGGGAATGGGAAGATCGATGAAAAAAGGGCCTTATGTTGATCCGAAGCTTATGAAGAAGATCAATCGTTTGAATCAAGAAGGTAAAAAAGAGGTAATAAAGACCTGGTCAAGACGCAGTACAGTAGTTCCTGAGATGGTGGGACACACGATTGCGGTTCACAATGGAAGAAAACACATCCCTATTTACATTACTGAAGAAATGGTTGGTCACAAGCTTGGCGAATTTGCACCAACTCGTACTTATCATGGACACGACAAGGATTAGTGGAAAATTGGTTCACTCAGTAGTCTAAGGAGGGATTAGAGATGGGAAAGAAGAAGAGAATGAGGAAATTGAGAGAACAGAAGGAGTTAGAAAACAAACAACCTGAAGCTAGGGCGATTGCCCGTTATGTTAGGATTTCTGCTAAAAAGTTGAGAAAAGTTATTCCTGCTTTTAAGGGGAAAACGGTGGAAGAGGCGCTTGCAATATTGAAATTTTTGCCGCAGAAAGCGGCTCGTGTTTGGTATAAGCTTGTAAAGAGTGCAGCTGCCAATGCTGAGCATAATCATGGTATGGATACAGGAAAACTTTACGTTTACAATGCTTATGCAGATGAAGGTCCTATAATGTACAGAATAAGACCGGTTTCTATGGGAAGAGCATACAGAATAAGAAAGAGATTGGCGCATGGAACTGTAGTAGTCAGAGAAAAGTGATGCTTACGTTAGGATAAGCAAGGAGGGATCAAGATGGGACAGAAAGTGAATCCAGTAGGGCTTAGAATAGGAATTATAAAGACGTGGGATTCAAGGTGGTACACTCGCAGTAAAAAAGAATATCGCGAGTGGCTTATGGAGGATTTTAAGATAAGAGAGTATTTGGAGAGCCGTTATGGGAATAGCGCTCAAATTTCTAAGATAGAGATAGAAAGGACTGGACCAAATGCGGTTAGTGTAATAATAAAGTGTGTAAGGCCCGGTATTATAGTAGGTAAGAAGTCTGCAGAATTTATGAAGATTAGAGAAGAGCTTGGTAAGATGCTTGGTAAAAGGGTTAGGTTGTGGGTTGAGGATGTTAAGAATCCGGCAATAGATGCAAAGGTTATAGCAAGAAATGTGGCTCGCCAGATTGAGCAAAGAATTCCTTATAAGAGAGCAATGAAGAGAGCAATACTCCGTGCCATGCAAGCCGGAGCTAAAGGAATAAAGATTAAATGTTCTGGACGTCTTGGTGGAGCAGAGATAGCAAGAAGTGAGTGGTACATTGAAGGTAGGATGCCACTTCAGACTTTGAGAGCTGATGTAGATTATGCTCTTGAAGTAGCAATAACCAAATATGGAACAATTGGTGTTAAAGTTTGGGTATTTAAAGGAGAAGTTTTGGAAGATAGATTGGCAGATTACTATAAGAAGCAAGTGGAAGAGGCAGGTAAGACTAAGGAAGAGCAGTAGTTAAAAGAGAGTAAACGGAGCAAAGTTGTTTTAAGGGGGGATATAAGATGCTTCAGCCCAAAAGAGTGAAATGGAGAAAGCAGCATAGGCCCAAAGTTAGAGGTAAAGCTTCTCGTGGAAATACGGTTGTGTTTGGAGAATATGGATTACAGGCAGCAGAATGTGGTTGGATTTCTAATCGTGCGATAGAGGCAGTTCGTGTTACTCTTGTTCGTGATTTGAGAAAAGGTGGGAAGTTGTGGATAAGAATCTTCCCAGATAGGCCGTATACTAAAAAACCACTTGAAACTCGTATGGGAAAAGGAAAGGGAGATGTTGAAGGATGGATGGCAGTGGTTAAAAAAGGAACTGTTATGTTTGAAGTGGCTGGAATTACCGAAGAACACGCAAGGGATCTTTTGAGAAGAGCTGCAATGAAGCTCCCTGTTAAATGCAGATTTGTGATAAAGGGAAAAGAGGCTTTTTAATGCACTACAAAAAATGGGGCAGGTGATGTTAAATGAAGGCAGATGAGTTGAGAGCGCTTACAGTAGAAGAACTTGAGAGAAAAATAAAAGATTTTAGAGAAGAACTTTTTAATTTGAGACTCCAGCTTGCTATGAACGAGCTTGATAATACTGCTCGTATAAGAGAAGTGAGGAGGAATATAGCAAGAGCTTTGACAATACTCACTGAAAAGAAGAGACAACAGAAGGCAGAGTAACATCCGGGGAGGGATAAGATATGGGTAAAAAACTGGAGCTTATAGGAACGGTTGTTAGCGATAAGATGGATAAAAGTGTTGTGGTTATGGTTGAGAGGACTTATATTCATCCTCTCTATAAAAAGCCTGTTAGAAAGAGGAAAAAGTTTATGGCGCATGATGAGAAGAATGAATGCCGCGTTGGTGACAGAGTGAGGATTAGGGAGAGTCGTCCTTTGAGTCGTCGTAAGAGATGGGTGGTGGTTGACATAATAGAAAGAGCAAAAGGAGTTGTAAGAGGGGGTGAAGAGAAATGATACAGGTTCAGACAATGTTAAATTCTGCAGATAATACAGGTGCCAAAAAGCTTATGTGTATTAGGGTTCACCCCGGAAGTAATAAGAGGTACGCCAGAGTGGGGGATATTATAACTGCAGTTGTTAAAGAGGCAATTCCTAACTCTTCTGTGGAGAAGGGAGATGTTGTTAAGGCAGTTGTTGTTAGAACTCGTAAGGAATATCGACGTAAGGATGGAACTTACATCAGGTTTGATGATAACGCGGCAGTCATAATCAACAAGGAAGGGCAGCCGGTTGGAACGCGTATTTTTGGTCCGGTTGCGAGGGAATTGAGAGAAAGGGGATTCTACAGAATAGTTTCGCTTGCTCCTGAGATTCTATAAGTTGGTTGAACTGGGGAGGGATAAAGGATGCATGTCAAAAAAGGAGATATGGTCGTAGTTATAAGTGGTGAAGAAAAAGGGAAAATGGGGAAGATTTTGAAGGCTATCCCTAAGCAGAATAGAGTTATAGTTGAAGGTGTAAATATGGTTAAGAAGCATCAAAGGCCAAGTGAAAAGGTCAAAACTGGTGGAATAATTGAGACAGAAGCTCCAATTCATGTGTCTAATGTTATGTTGGTTTGTCCAAAATGTGGAAAGCCGACTCGTACTGGGAGAAAATTTGTTGGAGAAGGGGATAATAGAAAGAAGGTCAGATATTGCAAGAAGTGCGGCGAAATTGTAGATGAAGTTTAAAGCAATTACAAGATTGGAGAGGTGATAAGAGATGTTTCAAAAACCGAAGGTTTATCCGAGGTTAAGAGAAAAGTACGATAAAGAAGTAAAGGGAAAGTTAATGCAGAGGCTTGGTTATAAGAATGTTATGCAGATTCCTAAAATTGAGAAGATTGTTATAAACGTTGGTGTTGGAGAGGCGGCTCAAAATTCAAAAATTGCAGAGAATGTGGCAAGTCAGCTTGCAATTATAACTGGGCAGAGGCCGGTTATTACTCGTGCCAAGAGGGCAATAGCGGGTTTTCGTTTGAGAGCGGGTTCCCCAATAGGAGTTAAGGTTACACTTCGCGGGGCGCGTATGTGGGAGTTTCTAGATAGATTTATCTCGATTGCTGCGCCGCGTATTAGAGACTTCAGGGGATTTTCAAGGAATGCGTTTGATGGAAGAGGAAATTACAACATAGGTTTACAGGAGCAGTTGATCTTTCCGGAGATAGACTATGATATGATAGATAAGGTTAGAGGTATGAATATAACCATCGTTACTACTGCAAGGACTGATCAAGAAGCAGAAGTTTTGCTTGAGGAATTGGGCTTTCCTTTTGAAAAAGGGAGGGATAATTGATGGCTAGAAAGGCATTGGTAGTTAAGGCTCAGAAAGAACCAAAGTTTAAAGTACGTAAGTACAACAGATGTCCAATTTGTGGAAGACCACGTGCTTTCATAAGAAGATTCAATATGTGTCGTATATGTTTTAGGAAATATGCTGGTTGGGGATTAATCCCGGGAGTTAGAAAGGCTAGTTGG
>JAMOTN010000056.1 GCA_027062325.1 bacterium | reverse complement strand
CTCCCTTTTTTTCAAATATTTTAAAATTTCCTCACTTATACTATCTAAAAACTCATCATTAGTTAACGCATCCCTTATTTTATCTTCTATAGAAAACATATTCCAAACTTCCATTCCTAAAATTTTTATAACTCCAGAAAGAATCCCATCTTCTAAAACTCGATCCATTATTTTGTCGCGTAAAGAGGTATAATCTAGCCTTTTCATCAGATTCTTCAAACTTTTCTTGAATAAATTTTTAAACTCCCCCTCAAACTCCATGAGGAACTCCGCCACTTTCTCAAAATTCTCCCAATCAAACGAAGAGCAAACTAGGTCTCTCAAATGCTCTTTCAACTTTTCAGAACGTAATATCTTAATAATTAACCTTTCCAACTGATCTTTCTCAACTTGGGTCACTCTTTCATAAATAAGCTGCCAAATCTTCTTCCTAAAAGCCTCTTGATTCTCTAACAACAACCCATAACTCCTTTCAAAGAGCGAATCTGTAAACTCTTTAGAGGAAAGAAATTGATAAACTCTCTCAAGTAATCTATGACGATAATTCTGAGCAATCTCAGAAAAATCCAAATTTTTAACAATTTGTCTAGCTGTGGATAATACATCTCTCGAAAAAGTATTAACAACCTCATTTTTTTTTAGTTCATCAAGTTTGACCCGAGAAAATATTGCATCAAAGTCCACTTTTTTCAGTATATTTATTAACTCTTCTCTTCCAAAAAGCTTGTTAGCTATAACAAAAGCAATATTGGAAGCAAGCAGTTTTTTCCTAGATGGAATAACTCCCCATAAAATCGGTCTATTCTCACTTGGTAGAGGTTTATAAGGCCTAAACATCAGCCATACCACAAGTTTATTAGTACTCCACCCTATAAGAGCAGACAAAACTAAAATTGCCAAAACAGAATAAGGGGGCTTGGATAAAATCCAAACCCCCACTGAATAACCAGCTATAGATAACAAAATCGATACCACAACTATAGCAACCTTTGCTCTCACCTCACATCACCTCTTATGCTATAGCTACAATAATCTCCGTATCTTAAGCTACACCAAATACAAAATGCTTATTCAGTATAAACTTTAGCTTCCTCTTTCCCACGCAAAACCCTTAATGCGCCATCCCGTAAAGCCTCCATCTCCATTTCCCCAGGGAAAACAAATACCGGTGCAATCCACTTAACACGATCCGCTATCCACCCAACAAACTCATCACCCTTTGCAAGGCCACCAGTTATAACAATTCCATCCACGTCTCCCTTCAAAACTGTTGCCATCATTCCAATAAACTTAGCAATGTTGTAAGCCATAGCTTTATACACCAAAAGTGCCTTTTCATCTCCCGCCTCAATTCTCTTTTCAACTTCTACTGCATCATTTGTACCAAGATGTGCTACAAGTCCCCCTTTACCCTTTATCATCTTCAATACCTCTTCCTTTGTATATTTTCCGGAAAAGCACAAACGCACCAAATCTCCAGACGGTAAAGTCATGCTACGCTCAGGACTAAAGGGTCCTTCACCATCCAAGGCATTGTTTACATCTATGACACGCCCTTTCACGTGAGCACCAATTGATATACCTCCACCCATGTGACATACAATGAGATTTACATCTTCATAACGTTTTCCTAAAGCTTGAGCAGCTTTTCTCGCAGTTGCCTTTTGATTGAGCGCATGAAATATACTCTTTCTCTCAAATAAAGGATGTCCAGCTACACGTGCAATATCTTCCATCTCATCAACAACAACAGGATCTACTATGTAAGCCTTACAATCTGCAATCTTAGCAATTTCATCAGCTATTAAAGCCCCCAAATTAGAAGCATGTTCTCCATATCTGCATGAACGTAAAGTTTCTTTCATAGCTTCATTTACTTCATAAGTTCCACCTTCGAGTGGCTTAAGAAGCCCTCCCCTTCCAACAACAGCATCAATACTTTTCACATCTATTCCACGCTTTTCAAGTTCTTCTAAAATAACAGACTTTCTAAAATTATATTGATCTACAATCCGCTCAAACTTTGAAAGTTCTTCTGACGAATGCTTTATTGTTGTGGTAAAAACCTCATTTTCGTCTTCATAAAAAGCAATTTTGGTGCTAGTAGAACCGGGATTAATTACCAATACTCTGAACTTATCTGTCATATCTATCCCTCCTTGAAGCAAAAATTATCTACATTTAGATTCTCAGCAACTTTTACTTATTAAACCCATGCCCCTTCTGAATGGAGAGTTTTATTCTCTTTTTCAAGTTCTTTTCTGACTTCTTCAAAAACCTTTACAAACCTTTCATTATCCTCTCTCCTTCCAACAGTAACTCTTACCCAGTCAGCAAAAATCGGTCTGACTATCACACCACGGCGCTGCATAGCCTCAAATAATTTTCTTCCATCAAAACCTGTACGCATAAATATGAAGTTGGTATAGCTCTTTATGTAATGTATTCCAAGCTCATCAAGCTTCCTGTAAAGCCACTTTTTCTCATTAAGAACAAGTTCTACAGTTTTTTCTACAAATTCATCATCTTCAAGGGCTGCAACCGCCGCAACCTGAGCAAGACGTGATACATCAAACGGTCCTCTAATTCTCTCGACGATATCCACAAACCAAGCAGGTGCTGCCATCCAACCAACGCGCAGACCAGCAATTCCATAAGCTTTTGCCATTGTCCTCATAACAATCAAATTAGGATAGCCTCGCGACTTGTAGTAAGCCATACCATCTGGAAAATCTGCCTCTGGATCATTAATTGCAAACTCATAATAAGCCTGATCTAAAACCACCCAAACATGCGACGGAACTTTCGACATGAATTTTTCAAACTCATTGGAACTAAATATCGTTCCTGTTGGATTATTCGGACAAGCTAACCAAATAAGGCGCGTTGTTTCATCTATTGCATTTGCCACAGCCTCCAAATCATAGTGCCAATTTTTATGAGGGACCTCTAAAATCTCAGCTCCAGTCAAAAGGGTAGCGTGTTTATAACGCACAAAAGTTGCCTGACTTGTAACAGCTGTATCTCCCGGTCCCAACGTTGCAATGGCAATCATCCTTATTATATGATCAGACCCATTTCCAATAACTAGCTCTTCCACTGGAATCCCGTATTTTTCAGAAATTTTATGTTTCAATTCATAACAAGCCGCATCTGGATAAAGAAATACCTCTTCCACTGCATTTTTCAAAGCTTCAACTACCTTTGGGGAAGTTCCCAGTGGATTTTCATTGGAAGCAAGCTTCAAAATAGAGTCAGGTTCCAATCCATATTCTCTAGCAACATCTTCAATGGGTTTACCAGCCTCATACTTATCAACTTTTTTGATAAACTTCTTGTACAAAACAACCACCCCCTAAAAGAGGAAGCTAAACTAAAATCAATTGCATAAACTTCACAATAAATAAAATACCAAATTTTTTGGAATAAGTTTGAGATAGAAAATCGCCGATTATCTTTATTAGTCAAGTACTGTTGAAGCTGTTGGAACAAGCAATGAAACGTGAAATGAGAGAAGTCACTACAATACCCATACTTTATTGTGGAAAAATTCCTCAATATTGGCAAAATCTACTATTTATAACACTTGGTACAGTTTTTGCAACTTAAGTTAATAAAAAGAAATTCAACACTAGCGGAGGTGTGGTATATGTTCCAATTTTTAACCGACGAAGCAAAGCGTGTTCTCCAACTTGCAGCTACAGAGGCAGCAGAAATCGGTTCATCAATGACCGACACTGAACACATCTTAATGGCACTTTTGCGTCTCAATACAGGACTTGCCACTAATGCCTTGAAAGAAGCAGGTCTAACCTATGCTGACGTCAAAGAAGAAGCCGAAAAGATAGCACGTACCACTTACTACTCTGGAGGTGGAGATCTATCACCAACTTTAAAAAGCGCCCTTCAAAAAGCACTAGAAATTGCTCAAGCGAACAATCAAAACTTCATTTCCCCAGAGTACATCCTATACGCAATATTGAAAACAGAAGGCTGTGCTGCCCTGAAAATAATAAGAAGGCTGGGTATAAATCCCCAGCAGATAATCAATAAACTTGAAAGCAAACTAAAAAGTGAGAAAGAGCGTACAACTAAAACCCCAACCTTGGATAGTTTTGGGACAGATCTTACAGAACTTGCAAAGAAAGGAAGACTTGATCCAGTAATTGGCCGTGAAAAGGAAATTGAACGAGTCATTCACATACTATGTCGTAGGACTAAAAACAACCCATGTTTGATAGGAGAAGCTGGTGTTGGAAAAACTGCTATAGTGGAGGGATTGGCACAAAAAATTGTAGACGGGGAAGTACCAGAGGCTCTTCTCGGTAAGAGAATCGTTCAATTGTCAATCGCTAATTTGCTAGCTGGAGCAAAGTATAGAGGAGAATTTGAAGAAAGGATGAAGGCAATTTTAGAGGAAGCTAAAAAAGATGACTCGGTGATTCTGTTTATTGATGAGATTCACACTGTTGTTGGAGCAGGTGATGCAGAAGGCGGAACGGACGCTGCAAACATTTTAAAGCCCGCCTTGGCACGTGGTGAGATTCAAGTCATTGGGGCAACTACCCTAGATGAATACAGAAAGTACATTGAAAAAGACCCAGCCCTTGAGAGAAGGTTTCAACCGGTATTTGTTGAAGAACCAAGTGTAGAGCAGGCAGTGCAAATTTTAAAAGGTTTAAAGGATAGGTACGAAATGTTTCATAAGGTAAGGATTTCTGATGAGGCAATCAGAGCAGCTTGTAAATTGTCTGCTCAATATATAACAGAACGTTTCTTGCCTGATAAAGCAATTGACGTAATAGATGAAGCTGCAACAACAGTAAAGCTTAGAAATACAGAAGATTTCGAACGTGTGAAGAACTTAGAAAAGCAACTCGAGAGACTTCGCCAAGAAGAGGAAGCTGCAATCAACGCTGAAAACTTTGAACTTGCTCATCAGATTCACTGGAAGGTAAAAGAGCTTGAACAGAAACTTTCTGAAATGCAAAAGGACCTTGATAACAAAAAGGTTGAGCTTCAAAAAGCTCGCACCGTGATGCGGGAAGATGTGGAGAGAGTGATAGAAAGCTGGACTGGTATTCCCGTTGCCAAATTGTCGCAGGATGAAGCTGACGTAATTGCTAACCTAGAAAATATTCTCAAAAAGCGTGTCATAGGTCAGGATGAAGCTATAAAAGCAGTAGCTGCTGCTGTAAAAAGAGCACGCGCAGGTCTTACAGATCCAAGACGTCCCAATGGTTCATTTCTATTTGTTGGACCAACTGGTGTTGGAAAAACCGAGCTTGCTAAAGCCCTTGCAGAGGCTCTATTTGGAACAGAGGATGCACTTATAAGAATAGACATGTCGGAGTACATGGAAAAGCATAGTGTATCTCGCTTAATAGGAGCACCTCCGGGATACGTAGGCTATGAAGAAGCAGGTCAGCTTACAGAAGCGGTCAGAAGACGCCCTTACAGTGTAGTATTGTTTGACGAGATCGAAAAAGCGCATCCTGACGTGTTAAATATATTATTACAAATTCTTGACGACGGCCGTATAACAGACGCCCAAGGTAGAACTGTGAACTTCAAAAATACATACATAATCATGACTTCAAACGTTGGAACGGAAGCTCTAAAAGACGCAAAACTTGGCTACCTTTCAAACTCAACAGATGATTGGGAAAGTATTAAAAACTCAATAATTAATCGTGTCCATTCACATTTTAGACCAGAATTTGTAAATAGAATTGATGAAATAATAGTTTTCAAACCACTTGGACGCGAAGAACTATTCAATATAATAGATATAATGCTCAATCGTGTACGTGAACGCTTGATAGAACGCAACATATTCCTTGTACTATCGGAAGCAGCCAAAGAATTGCTTGTTGAACTTGGTACTGATCCACGTCTGGGGGCAAGACCACTTAAACGAACCATTCAACGTCTGGTGGAAAATAAAATTGCAGACATGGTTGTAGAAGGCAAGCTCATAAATGACAGCATTGTAAAAGTTAATCGCGAAAACAGTAGTTTGAAATTCGAGGTAGTGAAACTCTCTGTGGAGGCAAACATCGCGTGGCAATTTGATAAGGAGTCTTATTTAGAACTAACCAAGAAAATGGAATACGAATTCTCTGAGATTGAAAAAGTCAAAGGGTGGTTAGAGGAAGAAATAAAGAAGATATTGGATAATATAAAGGTAAACAAAGAAAAGACAATGAGTAAAGGCTCAACAGACGGAGAGGAAACAGCAATCAATGGTGACGAAAAGGAAGTAGATTTCGTGATTATCAAGTATAGAGATGGTGCATTAGAAGTTGAGGTGAACTAATATAAGAAGAGAATTAATGCTAAAAAAAGGGGGGGAAACAATGGAGAAACTGATGAATTTTAAGTGGATAATTATTGGAATTCTTCTGATTTGCTCAATGTGGGCGATGAAAGTGGACATGACCTCCGGAAAAGTGATAAAGGAAACAGTTCTGTCGTTTATTTTGGGAATAGCTATTGGTTCGCTTCTAACTTATTTACGCCTACCTCTCCCTGCCCCGCCAACTATTGGAGGAATAATGTTCTTAATGGGTATATTCATTGGATTCAAACTAATTCAACTCTTTGTAATCAAATAAGTAGTAATTTATAAAGTAGTTTAAAAAAGATAATTAGGGGAGGGCAACGGCTATGAGAACATGCTCTCCCCTTTCAAAATCCTCCCATGAAAATTGTCTGATCGTTATCTGTTTATTCCTAGCATTACTCTCAACTTCTTGAAAACTTTCAAGCTTAGAATAAAGTAACCTTTTTACCAACTCCCAGTCTAAAATCTTCTCATGAATTTTGGTTAGCTCTTTTACAAAGAAAAGCAACAATTTTCCAGTAGAAGGCTCTTCATTTATATCACCCATTTTCTCATAACCGAATACAAATCCATCTTCCCTCTCCAGTTCAAGAAGTGCTTCAACAACCTTTTTCAATGAATAACGCGATATATAAAAAACAAGATAAACATTTTTCTCAACTTCAATAGCCATTTCAGCTATAAATTCAAACCAACCCTTGAAGTAATTTTTCAATCCCTTTACAGCCTTTTTAGGAGGAAAGCCTGCAAAAACTAAGACAGCTTCTGGCAAAGGCGTTAGCATTAACCCTTGAACCCTACTCTCTAAAAATTCTATCAACTTTATTAGTGCCTCTTCAAAAGCAACTTTAGAGTAAACGACTTCAACACTCACTCCACTTTTTACAACCTCTTGTAACAACAGCCACCCTGGATCAGATATAATTGGCATTCCCGCAGAGCTAATCAAACCGAGAATATTATTGGAGGCAATCTTTGCCAAATACTTGTAAATTTTCTTTTCAGTAAAATCGTTAAAAGTAAAGATTTTATTGAAAGTAAACACTTTTTCCAAAACAGGGGTCACTTCCCCTGTTGAGAAATTATCGAATACTCTCTGTAACTCAAAAACTCTATTAACAAACACATCACGATGTTTTCTGGCAGTTGCTTTATTATTTAAAAAATTGCCTAGGAACTCTTCACACATAGCTGCAAACTTTTTATCGCTCAATCTCTTTTCCACTATTGACTTCAATTCAGCTAACTTTTTAGGATTTTCAACTGCTAAGTAATTACAAATTCCCAACCATACTACGAATTCTGGAGTCAAATCCATAGAACTCCCAATAGGAGTCCCTAAAACAACCAACATCACTCCACGCCCCCAACCACTGATCCATCATCGAATACACTTTTTTTCTACCAACTCCACAACCTCTTGAACTACCTCATCAATTCCCATATTAGTAGTATCTATAACTTGGGCATCTTCAGCAGGCTTTAGAGGATCAACTGCCCTTTTCTGATCAAGTTCATCACGCCTTTTTATCTCTTCTAAAATTTTCTTATAATCCTCTCCTATCTGCTTGGCCCTTCTTCTTGCCCTCTCCTCTGCACTAGCTGTCAAAAACAACTTAAGACACGCATCTGGAAAAATATTTGTTCCAACATCCCTGCCATCTATGAAGCATCTATCAGGAACTTTTCTCCTAATCAACTCCGTAATCTCCTGACGCAACCAAGGTATCTTTGCAAAAACCGGGGTTAACTTTGAAACTTCTACTCGATGCAATTCAAGCTCTCCTATGACCTCTCCACGCCATTTGGGTAGAAGCTCAACCCCTTCTTTGTGAAGCTGCACTTCTTCCATCATTTCAAGAATCTTATTGAGATCTACAGTTATCTCCACCCGCTCTGCCTCGCCCTCCTTCAAAGCACTTACAACTTTCTCCCACGATTCTCCCTCTTTCTCCATCTCCCTCAGAACTAACCAAGCAACCAATCTGTAAAACAAACCACTTGAAAAATGTGCCCATCCTAATCTTTCAGCTGCCATTCTACAAACAGCACTTTTCCCACTGGCAGCTGGTCCATCAACTGCCACAACTTTTTTCCCCATAAAATTACCTCCTTTCACCAGATTCTAATCAGATTACAAAACATTAGAGTGCCTCTAAGAAACATTGTTTTTAGAAAAATAAGAAGTTATAAACTCTTTAGCTATTTCAACAACTTTTTCTTCTATCTCGTCTGCAACAGGGAATCTCTCTACTACTTCCCCCTTTTGAAAGACTATAATCTCCCCACGCCCTCCGCTAAAACCAAAATCCGCATCCTTTGCCTCTAATAAACCATTAACAAAACACCCCATAACCGCAACCTCAACAGGCTGATTGTACTTCAAAAGCATTTTTTCAACTGCAATTGCAACTCTCTCAACGTTATAATTAGCCCTAGAACACGCAGGACAAGCTATAACTTTTGGGAAAACAACTCTTTTACCCGAAAGTTCATAAGCTGCATTCACTATGTAACGCCCTGCAACTATTTCTTCTAAAGGATCAGCAGTAGCAATCGACACCCTTATAGTCTCACCAATCCCTTGTGCCAATAAACTACCTATTCCCAAACTAGAATTTACAAGGGATTGGCGCACGGTTCCAGCCTCGGTTACACCAACATGTAAAGGAATCTCCGGAAAATTCACTCTAAAAATTCTATTTGCCTCAACTGTCACTCGCAAGTTAGAAGACTTAAGAGAGACAACTACTGACACATCAGCGCAATCTTTAATACGCTCCCAATACTCTCCCGCAGCCTTAACCATTGCCAACTCCGGAGGCATTCCGCGGTATTTAGCAGGAAGTGAACCCGTATTAACACCAACTCTAATTGGTTTCCCCAATCTTGCTGCTTCCTTCGCAAATTCTGCAAGAAAGCGCCTTGAAAAGTTACCCGGATTTATTCTAACCTTATCAGCAACTTCCAAACTCATCATCGCTATTTTCTCGTTCGCTTGTATATCTGCTACAAAAGGAACCGGGAACTTCCCTTTCCATTTAGCCCTCAACTTTTTTAACTTATCAACATCATCTTCTGTCTCTACAGCCTCCCTTGTTATATCAACTCCATTTTCAGCAAATTTCTCAAGTCTTTTTTCAAATTCAGGATTCGTAATTGGTACCTTACACATATTTTGTATTTTAGGCACTCCATCTCCTATCAAAACTCCCCCCACATTAACCTTTAACACTTTTGCCCCATCTCCTCTCCTCCTCGTTCTGCTCCTATATCACTCTAACAAACTATCAATAAAAACCCTTTATGTGGATGTTCAATATCTTTTTTCCATACTTTGAAGTATAACCATACACGTCTGATAAACCGTACACATCCTTTTGCTTATAATAGTCCAAATAAGGTGGAACATCATCTGTCTCTATCAATCTTATTTCAACATTCTCAGTTGTAGCAAGTATGTACCACTTACCAATTCCCGTCTCTCCGGAAGCTACAGCACTTCTTACCGGCACTATGATATCCTGCTGCTCAAAGTCAGGCTTACCAATGCGATTCACAACCAAACGCCATTCTCCCTCTACTCCAAAACTCTCCGGAGTATACTCTCGTCTTAGAAAACCATATTCTTTTAACGTATGCATAATCTCTTCCATCGGCTGATCCTCATCTATCTTTTCTTTAACTTCCTCAGGAATATTCATCTTTCCAGTATTAATAGCTCGAGTGTACTTATCAAAAGCTCGTCTGAATTCTCTCAATTTAAAAGTCAACTCCCTTTCTTTAAGACGCTTGTACTGGGTAGAAGGCATAGGTAACTCAACCATTGCAGCGATTGCAAACAAAACTATTATCAACATCACTATAAGCATAGCTACTCCACGATTGGAGTAAAACAAAGCGCAGTATTTACAACAACAGGTATTTACTTCAATTTTACTACGCTTTTTCAATAGTCTCCCAAAACGCTGCCACCTTATCATCTCTAAGACCTCCAACTACTGTAACTAACGTTCTTCATATCTCCAATCTGGGGTAAGAGATGGACCGAATTCTTTGGCATTCTTTGGAACAAACTGTATTGTATACTTAGGTGTCCATGGAAGTGCCCAACGGCCCCTCTGGAACTGCACAGCATCTATATAGTAGTCATAGAAATAACTACCTTTCTTCACGTATATCATTACTATGTAGCGCTTATTAGGCTGTATGTACTTTGGAGGAATCCATAGCCAAACTTGGCGCCATCTACGAGCCCTCTCAAAGTCATCTATTGGTATAACTCTGTATTTGACAAATCCATAAACTTCGCCCTCATTCTCCTCTATCCACTTATTCTTCAAGTAGTATTCCTTCAAATCAAGCTCCTTAGTCGAACCATCCGATAAATACTCCACAGCATAACCCTTCACCGTTCCATCTTCTCCCATAGACACAACCAAACGTGAAGGTCCGGCAGGTTCTCCCAAAACTTCAAACTGCTCAAACGCAACACAAATTGTAGCATGAGTATACTCATCAGCCGAGTAATACTCAGCATCATTTCCAACCTTAACCCACGCGCTCAATACATAGCCTTCGCCAGTACCTTCTATAGCCTCCTTTACAGCAGTAACTGGTAGTTCTTGCCAAACATAGGTATCATATATGCCATCTCCCGCTTTAGTAAGATCAGGTGGCACATAACCAACCACAAACTCTGCACTTGCCACCAAATTAGCCTCAAATAGATTCAAATCATATACAACCCTAACCATTACAACTCCTCTATCGTAAACCACAACATTCTCCCAAGCCTCTCCTGTAGCAAACACCCTAACGTCATCTGGACCCGTAATCTCCCCAGTTGGATTAATTTCATACCAAACAGAAGTCGTGGCAGATCCCTCAACTATCTCAAGATAGGCATTCTCAATATAAGCTTCAATGCTTGATACATCCCAAGCAAAGTTTCCATACTGGTCAAATAGTTTAACAACAACAGATTCTTCCGTATCATACTCTAATCTGTAAGATCCATTCCATGGATCATCCATAACCTTTGCCTTGTACTCGGTCCAATCCCCACTAGGTTTTACAAATACCTCAACTGTTACAAATTCCCATTCACCACCAACTTGGTAACTTAGCTTTACAATTTGCTGTCTGTGATCTGCAGGCTTATAAGTTCTATCATCCGTATAATTGTACGTTGCAACCTTATCCCAGTAGTAGAATGACGTTGAACCATCAACCTCGTTTGCATCCAAATAGAAAGCATACACAACGGAGGCTAACGGATCAGGATTTCTTGTAAACTTAAATGTATCCGCATAAAGTGCTGGATGCTCTGAACGGAACAACTCTTCTTTGTCTGAAAGCTGTACTTTCAAAAGTATGCTCATTGGAACGTTTATGGTATTTCCAAAAGCATCTACTGCTTTAATTGCAAGCTTTATAGGATGATAAGCTCTTCCCTCATAACGTACAACTTCACCACTTGCGTCTAACACAGCGTTCTCCGTTGGAACAAACCTCATAGTTTTTACCTGAGATGATGGATACACAATTACATCCGCTTCTGCCTCAATTGTAGAACCCTCAATGTAAGCCTTTATTAAACGCGTACTGTAGGTCGCAGCTACGTAATCAAACGTGGATTTAGTATCCACATAATATACCAAGTAAGTCCACCTACCTATCTCAATAGTGCTTCCAAGATCAAGCTGCGCACTATCTGTAATCACATAAGGATTCGTAAAGTTATAAGTTCCATCAGAGTTTATCTTCACCACCAACGCGTTGTAATTTTGACTAAAGGCTCGCAATGGTGGCGTAAAGCTCGTCTTCTCGAAAGTTACTTTCATACCTGAACAACGCTCCGGTAAAACGTGATTACCATACTTATCAAATACCTCCAAGTGAATATCCACAGGTTTTCCAGCTTCGGTTATGTAGTACAACGGTCTTCCGTTCTCACTTGTAGCCGT
>JAMOTN010000055.1 GCA_027062325.1 bacterium | reverse complement strand
TATACAACCTCTACTTTGAAATTAGGTACAGCCTTCTTCAACATTGCACCAACCGGACAAATTTCCTCAGCCTTCGCAACTATTCTTTTAGCCGTATCCAAGTCCAGTCCCTCTACATGTATTTTGGCTGTAATATCTGTAAACACAACAGGAGGTTTCTCCTGCTCAATCCCCTCAAGCTCAACAGTTATTTTAGGATTTTTCTGCATGTGTTTCTGAGTTATAAGCTTAGCAACTGTGGCAATACATGCTCCGAGTGCTGACAACACAAGTTCCATCGGTGTTGCGGCTGTGTCTTCTCCACCCCATGTCGGTGGCTGATCGAATTTAACTTCATGACCTCTCACAGTCGCTACTCCCCCCATCTTTCCTTCTTCCATAACGACCTTTGCTTCAAGCTTAGTCATACCATTCCACCTCCATAAAAAAAGTTGTGCCTTCAATAAAAGTTAGCATTATTAACTGATTACTCAACTTCATTTTGCATATTATAAAGATATATTTTTTACTTTTCAAGTAAAAAAAGCTTTTTTTTAGAAAAAAATTGGGTAATTTTTGACCATTTTTAAAATCCAACCTCTGATAAAACATATTTAACCAATCCTGAAACCTCATCTACAAGCTCAAATTCTTTGGTTTCAGAATTATCTTTATCTATCCACTGCATTCTCAAGTAATCTTCTCCCTCAATATGCTCTGGTAAAATTCCTGCAACAGTAAAACCGTCTAACAATAACCAATCAACAAAAGAAGCCGTTTTTTCATCTTCTAAACATACATCCACATAGCAACTTGCCGCTCCCTTTGCTTTAAAACTTCTTATTCTTTCTTCAAGTATCCTGACAAGATCAAAACCCGCTCTTTTTATAAAAACATAGCCAGATTTTTGATCTTCTCTCCATAAAGTCTTCACTTCACTTGCAACTTTTGCTTCATCCCAACTCAACTCTGGATAAATTATGTTAATTTCCAACTTCAAGCTTTTATAAATTCCTTCTACAAAATCAGCATACTTGAAAGGAACAAATAAAACTTTTTTATCTCTTTCAAAAACTTTGTAAAATACAACCACAGCTCCCCTCTTGTTTAGACCAGAACCATCAAAGTTCATTCCCGCCGGTAAAAATGAAAGCAAAAAAGCAGTAGGTACAAAACCATTTTTCAAAGCAACTCTCTGAGAAACAGGATGATTTGCCACTGCTTGGACAAAAACTGCCTTTTTTCGTAATTTATTCTTTGCAAATTCTATGAGCTTATCCGTCATAACTTTCAAAAGCCCCTTTTTTCTTACATTTTTAACTACAACTGCCATACCTATCTCAACATCTGTGAACCAATCACCAGGATTCTCCAAAGCACAGTGAGCCACCAATCTCTTTTCTCCTTCCAGCTCATACCAGTAACCATAAGGAATAATATCTCCACTCTCTATGTACTTTGCAAGTTTTTGAGGATAATACACCACATCCCATAAGTAGCTGTATCCATAGACGTGCCATATACACTGAGAAATCAACAAGGCATCATCCGGACCTAAAAAACCACTCTTCAACAAAGAGAAGTCAACCTCAAAATCATATTCTCTCCTCTTCTCACTCAAAATTGAATCATAGGGCAATCTTTTAACAAGTTTTATGACCTTTCCACGTCTAGCCTCGTAGTGAAACTCGACTTCATCAACCAATCTGTTTAAAATGTAAAATCCCAATCCCTTTTCTTCAGGATTTTCCACAAAATCTTCGGCAGTTTTATCAAAAACTCGTTCTAACTCCTCATCCAAACTCACCGGGACTCCTTTTTCTCTTATAACTACTTCTATTGCTCCTGCTCTATTCCAAACATCAAGTTCAAAAAAATCCTCCTCCGTAAGACCAGAGTGTTCAATCACATTACTTATAACTTCTTCTGCAGCAACCTCTAAAGCCATTACTATATCCTCTGGCAAATCCAAAGTTTCAAGCAAAACCCTAATGAAATAAACACTCACCCTCAAACTTTCTAACTTCACAGGCAACTCCACGTGAGCAATTTTTTTCATTTAACTCCACTCCCACAATTCAAAACAAAATACAAAAGGGCGGACCAAATGGCCCGCCCCTCGACACCCATATCGGATAATCTCCTTAATGGTGCCCTTTGAACAACATCAACAACGCCACTCCACCAATTACCATTGCAAGCCCTAACCACTGCTGCCACAGCATTTTATCCCCCATAAATATAACTCCCATTATTGCACCCCAAATTGGCGAAGAAAAAGCAATAGCCATCATTACTCCAAGGGTTCCAGCCTTGATTGCCTTGTAGAAGAAAAGCATTCCCAAAGTTCCTCCAACGACTCCTCCACCTAAAACAAGTGTAAGCAAGGCTTTTTTAGGAGCAGAAGCTACAGCTCCCCAATTTGAGAAGAATAAGCTGAACAAAAACAGCAAACCAAGAGCAACAGCCGTTCTTATTGTAATTCCAATCTCAGGCGGAATGTTTCCCATGTGCATACCTTTCTTTTCAAAGAAACCTCCAATTCCCCAACAAAGAGACGCTAATAAAGCCCATACTTCTCCTGACATCTTAATCCCTCCTCTCCTAAAATAATAACCTTAAAACAACAACACTCTTTATATTGCCAAAAAAGAACTCATGTTTCAATCCTTCTGAGCTTCTCATCGCTAATAAAAGTTACCTACCATCCAAAACTTGCCTCAAAAGCTTCTGCACTTCGCTCCCCGGCACTTTCCCCCTAAACTTTTGCATAACCTGCCCCATGAAGAAACCAAACAACTGCTTTTTACCAGATTTATACGCTTCTAGCTTATCAGGAAAAGAGTTAACAATCTTCTCGATCTCTTTGATAAGTTCACCTTCATCAACATCAGAAGAAATAATCAACCCTTTCTCAGTAGCTATCTTTTCAGCTCTATCAACATCTACTTCTCCTTTTTCCTTCTTTAATAAATCAAGCAACTTTGAAAAACCTTCCTTTTCCACTTTCTTAGAAAACCACAACTTTAGTGCAGCAGCAAAGCTGCATGCCAAATGTGTACTTTCTGCCACAAAACCTTTAGGAACCGCGTAATTTAAGACTGCAGAAACTATCTTTTTCCTGTTTTTTTCAAAACCATCACCAAACTCCTCATAAACTTGGTGAATAAACTCAACAACTTCTGGATTTTCTATTAAAAAAATCCTCTCTTTCTCAGCCAGACCAATCTTAGAAAACTCATTCCACACCTCAAAAGGCGATTTAAAATTACTCAAAATTTCCCCTACAGACCTCATAATCTCTTCCGGAACATCTAACCGGAGAATGTCTGGTTCTGGAAAATATCTGTAATCAGCCTCCCCTTCTTTTCCTCTCATAGGCCTAGTAACTCGTTTTTTCTCATCCCATAACATTGTGACATTCTCAACTCTTTCTTTACTTTCCCAAACATCTATCTGCCTCTTTATCTCATACTCAAGAGCCTCTCTCAAACTTCTAAATGAGTTGAGATTCTTTATCTCAGTTTTTGTCCTGAAACCACTTTCCCCAACTTTTCGAACCGAAACGTTCACATCCACTCTCATTGAGCCCTTTTCCATATCAGCATCTGAAACTCCCAAAACACGAGCCGTATATTGAATCTGTCTGGCATACCAAACAGCCTCTTCAGGAGTTCTCATATCGGCTTCTGAAACAACCTCTATGAGTGGAATACCAGCTCTGTTGTAGTCTATCAAAGCAGCATCAGAGTCTGCCATTCTATCTCCACCTGCATAGACAATTTTCCCGGTATCCTCCTCCATGTGGACGCGTTTTACCCTTATCTTCTTCCCACTAACTAGTTTTATCTCACCCTCATACCCTATTGGTTCATCGTACTGAGTAATCTGATACCCCTTTGGTAAATCAGGATAAAAGTAGTTCTTTCTATCAAATTTCACAGTTCTACGAATAGAACATCCAACAGCTCTAGCAAAAGCTATGGCTTTCCTCAAATGCTCCACATTTGGCACAGGCAAAGTTCCAGGATGGCCAAGGCAGATAGGACACACATTCGTATTTGGTTCTTTTCCAAAATAATCAGAGCTACAACTACAAAAAGCCTTAGTGCTAGTCTTTACCTGAATATGTATTTCCAATCCAATTACTGCTTCCCAACCCTCAGGTAAATTAAACGACACGTCAATCCCTCCCAATTTTTCAAATCTCAAAACACACAAATATGATAATAAAAAAACGGGGCTAAAATAAGCCCCGCTAATCACTTTGCATTGAACAAATTTTATACTATACAATTATCTAGTTCTTCCTCTTCTTATGTAACGGTTAAAATTTATATCACTTTTTACAGCCATCCTCCCACGTGAAAAATACCTTCTCTTATTAAAATTACTCATCACTCTAACAGTCTTAACTCTCCTGACCATGCGAATAGCTGAAGAATTTGGAACATTGTAAGCACCACTAACACACTCAGGACAAATTTTACGCGCAACATTGTACCTTACCTGCCTCACATACTCTTTTACAGAATCAACCTTTCTTCTCAAAAGCTCCTCTTCTTTTTTCAAAGTGTTTACAACACCATTTACAGTGTAATTAACATCTCTCTTAAAATTTTCCCAACGTTTTCTATTCAATTCATTGTGGTACTTAACCGTATCACGCACCTTATCAACAAAACTTTTAACATCTGATGCCATATCATCAGCGATGTAGCCAACTGCATCGAAAAACGTAACACTTGAAGCTGCAAAAAGCGATGAAAATATGAAAATCACCGCAAGCACTACTACTCTCCTCATACTCCTCACTCCCCTTAGATATTCATCTTCTTTATTATTATTTTACTGAAGACAAGAGATTATGTTTCACCTCAACCTCTTTTTACTACAAATACCTCATCATCAGAAATAACGTGAAAATCTTTATCAGGAACTAGTATGACCTCCTCTCCCCTCTTTATACCTATTGGCAATATCCCCCTTTCATGCAACCTATCCATAAATTCATCAAACAGTTCAGGCTCATCAACCCCTAATTCTTCTGCTCCCATTAAAATTAAATCGCTTCCCCCAATACTCATCAGCTCAGAGAAAACATCAGATATACCGGGAGAGACAATAGAAGCGATTGTTATTTCTCCTATTAATTTTGATTGAGCAACTACATCTACACCCCTCAATATCTCCTTTGCCACTTTTATATTCTCATCCCTCAAAAGCTCAAGAACTATGTGAACATCAGGAGCCATTTTTCTCACAGTAATCGCTGTCAGCATGCTCTTTGCATCAACGCTATCTTCTTCACCTTCACGCTCTGATAACACTACAACAGCTCTTGCATAGTTTAAGTTCAACTTTTCCAATAAAACAGATGATAAGTAATCCTCTTTGTAATGCAATACCCACGCTGGAACATTCACATCCTTTTTAGTAATGAGTACAACCGCCGTCATATCCTGTATTTCTTCTTCCTGTAAAATTCGATTAAAAGAATCATTGTAACCAAGAAATACAACATGATCCTCTAAGTCAAGCTTTCCTCTAAGTTTCTTATCCATGATCTTCTCCACCAACCCCGCACTTATTATACCTGTTGGAATGGATATAACCCCAATTCCTAAAAACATAGCAATCACTGCAAAAGCACGGCCCGCATTCGTTTGCGGATACATATCCCCATAACCAACAGTTGTGAGAGTAACTATTCCCCACCATATTGCATCCCACAAACTCCGATAAGATGTGTCCTTAACTCCACTTTCAAAATGATAAACTATTACCGATATTACTACAACCAGTATCAAAGCCAGAGCTAAAACAGACAATAACTCCGGTAATTTCTCCCAAAAAACTTCTGCAAAAGTTTTAGAAAATTTGCTGTAACGGAAAATTTTTAACAAAAGTACATATTCGGTGTATTCTCCAGGTAAAACAGGTACAAAAATACAAACTAAATCTACCACCCCTGCAAAACTGAAGATGTATTTCAACTTATTCCCCTTTATCCATAAACGCAACACATACTCTAACCCAAATATGGTAATTGATATAAAATAAGCAAGATCAGGCAACAAATTGAATAAAACTATGACTAAAAAAATAATGATGGTCATTACACTGTCAACTAAAACCCTGCTGCTCCCTTCTCCTTCAAACAAAACTTTAAGTGTCCTTTTAAATCGTCTCAAGCAAAGCTTCCCCCTATACCTTTTTAACCTACAACACAACAATTTTACTTAACAAACAAAATAAAAGCGAGGGCAACCTGCGTCACCCCCGCTTCCGTATTTCAACATCTAGAAAACCACTACATTTTATTCAAACACCTTATTTCAACCAACTCTTGACCTTGAAAATAACCTTCTTAAGATGGAGTTTTTTACCCTCATATATCATACTATTGGCAATCTGACCAGACTCTGCCAAATCTGCAATTATGAACTTAAAAGCTTTCTCAATATCCTTTAATCCTTTGTAAAGATAAACAGCAGAATTGTTGTGCTCTTTCCACGAATTATCTGCAAAGTTGAGAAGTGCATTGAACTTTTTCCATTCATCATTTCTCATATCCTCCACAACAGCATTCACAATTTTCCTCAAATACTTTTCTTCTCTGGCAAGAAGTTTTTTACGCTTCTTTGCAAGCTCAGCATACAAAGGTTCGTCCGTAGGAGTAATATTCATCTCCTCTTCAACTTTATTTCTCTTAACAGCGGTTCTGTAAAAGGTTTTCAAATTTTTCAAAAAGGCCACTCCACCAAAGTGTTCAAGTTTAACACGTGCTCTTTCAACGTAATCAGTGTCAGCCTTTACAGTTACATACTTATCAAATACAACCTTTCCGAAAATATTTTTCATAACTATGTGCTTACGAACTTTGCCATACTTTACAACACGTTCATAGTACATCTTTGCCTTATCTAACATTCCAGCCTTTTCAGCCAACAAACCTGCTTGATAAAGATGATAAAGTGCAAGCTCTAAATTTTTTCTTGCAAGAAAAACTCTGTATTTTTTCGTCACATCTATCATTCCCGGCAGAACAAATAAGTCCTCTTTAGCCTTAGCCTGCTTCAAAAACTTCATACCCTCTTTGAAGTGCCAAGAAAGCATTCCAGCAAAAACAGAAAACACAAACATCAAAAGCAAAACTGCTCCTATTCTCCTCATACCAAACACCTCCTATATTTACTCTCGGCTAATTTATGATTTCCTTCACACTCTATTATAAAGAAAAAAGCCCCCGTTGTTTCACGGGGGCCCTTCAACTATAACAAGTCTGCCTTTATAGCTAAATCCAAGGCAACCTACTTCTGAGATCTAACTATCAACTTTATCGCTGTCTTTTCCTCTCCATTAATCTCCACCTTAGTGAAAGCTGGAACTGCAATCAAATTAAACCCTTTTGGAGCAACATAACCACGTGCAATTGCAACCGCCTTTATCGCCTGATTAACAGCAGCCGCACCTACTGCATGGATTTCCACCTCTTCTTTATCCTTTTCAATAACTGCAGCAATAGCTCCTGCTACTTTCTTAGGATCAGATTTGCTTGCCACTTTAAGTACCTCCGCCATACTTCATCCCTCCCATCAAGAAAATTTTTGTTCGGCGGGTATTAAACCTCCTGCATCTCTTCCATTTTCCTGTAAAATCCTGCCACATCCATAATCAATATGACACGCCCGTCTCCTAATATTGTAACACCAGAAATCCCTTGTAGTCCAGCTAAATAATTTCCAAGAGATTTAACAACTATCTCATCTTGTCCTACAAGACCATCTATCAGTATTCCAAATCTTTTTTCTGCAATTGATACAATAATCACATATGCCTTATCATCTTTAGGTTCAAATTTAACACGGCTCATAACATCTGGAAGTGCTGCTACCTTGTACACATCCCCTCTTATAGTTATTAGCTTTTCTCCTCCAATTTCCCTAATATCCGAAAGCTTTATGGGTATGACCTCGTTGACAACGTTGAGAGGAATCGCAAATATGTCCTCACCACTTTTGAACAAGAAGACCTCTAGTATTGCCAAAGTCAGAGGCAACTTCATTATTATACGTGTTCCCTCTCCAATTTTACTATCAACTTCCACACTTCCTTTTAACTTTTCAACAGCAGTAGCCACAACATCCATTCCAACACCACGTCCGGACAAATCCGTTACCTTATCCGCAGTTGAAAATCCAGGCATAAATATCAAGTTCAAAATCTCACGCTTTGACATACGTGCTAATTTTTCCTGTGTTACTAATCCTTTTTCCAATGCCTTCTTAGCAATTTTTTCTGGATCTATTCCACGACCGTCATCCTCAACAATAACAACAATATTATTTCCCTCATGATATGCTATAAGTTTTATCGTTCCAATTTCTGGCTTTCCAGCCATCGCACGTTCTTCTGGCAATTCTATTCCATGATCTATAGCATTTCTTATAATGTGAACCATTGGATCAGATAGTGTTTCAACAATATTCCTATCAAGCTCTGTCTCCTGACCTTCCATAACTAGTTGGACTTTTTTATTCAGTTTTTTAGACAAATCACGTACAATGCGCGGAAAACGCCCAAAAAGCTGTGAAATTGGAACCATACGCATCTTCATTATCTGCTCTTGCAACTCCGTTGATATACGCCCTATATACCCTGCTGCCATCATCATTTCACGTTTTAAAGTGTCACGATCAACACTTTCATCTTCCACATCTTTGGCAATTTTTGAAAGGCGCGTTCTGTTGATGACAAGCTCCCCAATCAACTTCATCAATTCATCAAGACGTTCAACATCAACGCGTACTGTCTTTGTCACACTCATACCCTTCTCTCCTTCTTACCTTTTTTCCATTCTTTTTCTGTTTTTATCTTAAGCATCTCCTCAAAATCAAGTTCTATCACTACTCCTTGATCATCTTTGTAAATTCTTTTGAAAAATTCTCTCCCCTTAACACCAGGATACTGCACAAATTCTTTATCTGAAATTCTCTTAACAACCAAAACTTTGTCAACTATCACACCCATAGTCCCGTAAGCTTCTGTCTCCATTACCACAACCTTTCTCTCATCATCAACAAACACATTATCCATTACATCATTGTTGGAGGAATGTGCCTCTTCCTTTTTAGCACCCTCTCCACCAGCTTCCTCAATAGATTTTTGGGAAGTATTTCCAGAAACTCCAGTAACCAATTCCACCTTTTTTAAATCCGGACTTTCAAAGAAAACATCTGTATTAAAAACAGTGATTATGCTCCCGCGTAAATTTGCAACTCCCTCTACAAAAAGCGGTGTATCAGGAACCGTTGTGGTCCTCAAAAGTTCCGTAACTTCCAAAACTTTAGTGGCTGGTAATAGATAGCGGATACCTTCTACCTCGAATATCAAGTATATGTCCTCCTTAACCTGCTCCTCTTCCTGCTCCTCTTCTTTTGATTCCTCTTTTTTCTCCTCTTTTTTCTTCTTAATCTCATCCTGAAGAGCTTGCACTTGCTTATCGTACTCTTCAGCAATTTGTTTGAGTAACTCCTCGTCTATTTGAACGGTGGTTTCTACTTGAGTAGAAGATTCTTCAGACCCAGACTCATCCTCTTCTTTCGATTCCTCCTTCTCTTCCTTCTTCTTCGATTTTTTCTTTGTAGCCTTCTTTTTGGTGCTCTTTTTCTCCTTTTTCTCTTTTTTCTCCTCAGTAGATGACGAACCACTCTCTGCTATCTTTATTAAAGCCTCAACAACCTCAGAGACATCAACCTGCCAATTTTCTTCTCCAGCTTCTAACTTATCAACCATCTCCACTAACATATCAATCCCTTTAAACATAAGATCAGGTATATCTCCCTCAAATTTCAGCTCACCACCACGACACTTATCAAGAACCGTTTCCATTTTATGCGAAAGCTCTTGAATTTCAACTAATCCCAAAAAACCTGCAGCACCTTTGATAGTGTGCATCGCTCTAAATAACTCATTTAGCTTATCTTTATCATCAGGATTCTGCTCCAAATCAAGCATTATATTATTCGCATTTTCAAGATGCTCCTTTGCTTCAACAATAAACATTTCAAGCAACTCTTTATCTTCCAACTATCTCACCCCTTTGAGCTTCATCACTATCAGCTCATCTTCTTATTTCATTGCTGTGAGACGTTCCCTCTCCTCTGGCGAGAACAAAGCTTCCAAGTCTATTATCATAACCAATTTTTCTCCTATTTTAGCAACTCCTTTTAAATATCCAGCTACAGTATTTGCAACATTTTGAAGTATATCTGTGTCATCTATCATTTCATCCGTCACATCAATTACTCGTGTAACATTGTCAACTATTATTCCAACAAGTTTTTCAAATACCTGTACTATCATTATCTTTCGCTTCGTATTATCTATTTTCACCTCAAAATTGAAGCGTTTCGCCAGATCAACAACTGGTATAACCTTTCCTCTCAAATTTATTATACCCTCAACGAACTCTGGTACGTTAGGAACTTTAGAAACCTCTTGCCACGAGATGACCTCTCTTATATAGTTTATATCAGCTACAAAAAACTCCTCTCCCACCTGAAATTCAACACCTTTGAACATAACCTATTCCTCCTTATACTCAAGCTTATTGTGCAAAACCCCTTCTCTCTTACTTATTCTACCTGATTGGGGCCATACCCAATCAAGTGTTAAAGCTTCATCACGTGTCAAATCCATGTAAGCAAAAGCTTTTTCAACCAACAAAGGAATTACCGGCCAGTAGTAGCAACCCACAATCCTCACCAGTTCCAAAACTTGCGCAAGCACAGAAGCTGCTTCTTCCTTAGCTCCACTCTTTGCTAACTTCCAAGGCTCTTTTTCAGTAATAAACTTGTTTCCCTCAATGCTAACCTCATTCAATTTATCCATGGCTTCTTTTAGTCTGTAGTTGTAGTAAAGATCTTCCACTTCACGTAATTTACCTTCAACCCGCCCTTTTAATTCACAATTATCTTCTTTATATTCAGGAATTTTTCCATCAAAAAACTTTTCAATCTGAGCAAGAGTTCTGTTTAAAAGATTAGCCCAGTTATCAATTACATCTGCATTAAATCTCTCAACCAACGCTTTTTCGGAAAAATTACCATCCAAACCCAATGGTATCTCTTTAACAAGATAAAATCTCAACGGATCTATACCGTATTTTTCAACCATCTCAAAAGGATCTACAACATTTCCCTTGCTCTTGCTCATCTTCTCACCTGAAACCTTCCACCAACCATGAGCAAAAACAGCTCTGGGAAGCTCAATTCCTGCTGCCATTAGCATTGCTGGCCATATAACACAGTGAAACCACATTATATCTTTTCCTATCAAGTGAACATTAGCCGGCCAGAACTTTTTAAACTTATCCTCATCATGTAAGAAACCTATACCACTCACATAGTTTATGAGTGCGTCAAACCACACATACACTTTCTGAGCAGGATCAAAAGGACACTCTACTCCCCACTTAACAGTCGCACGGGTAATGGAAACATCCTTCACTTCTCCCTCTAAACGTGCTAGAATTTCATTTCTTCTAAACTCTGGTTGGATAAATTCGGGGTTTTCTTCAATGTGTTTCTTCACTAATGGAGCGTATTTGCTAAGTTTGAAAAAGTAATTTTCTTCCTCAACATATTCCAACTTTTTACCACAATCAGGACATGTGTAATTTGTCTCCTCAGCTTCCGGAACAAACTGCTCACAAGATACACAATAATAACCTTTATAAATTCCTTTGTAAATATCGCCTTTCTTGTAGAGTTCATCCAAAAACCACTTGACAACCTCTTCATGATCAGGATCCGTTGTCCTTATGAAACGATCGTACTCAATGTTCAACTTATCCCATGCACTTTTAAAAGTATTAGCCATCTCATCACAGTATTTTTTCACATCCTCCCCATATCCTTTTTCAACAGCAGCCTTGTAAACCTTCTGCCCATGCTCATCTGTTCCCGTTAAGAAAAACACTTCATCACCATAAATTTTGTGAAAGCGAGAAAGCACATCGGCAACAACCGTAGTGTAAGCACTACCTATGTGAGGTTTGGAGTTTATGTAATAAATAGGGGTTGTAACGTAAAATCTTCTTCTTTCCACTCCTCATCCTCCTCTCGTTCTCTCGCTGCATTTGAATTATATTATATCATCTCTTCACTTTTCTCTCCTTTTCTCATTAACATTTCCCAATAATTTAGCAACTTTTAGACAATCCAACCACAAAGCAGAAATCTTTCTCCACTCCAAATAAGCATAGGCTGCCTCTTTATTCATATTAACATAGCCTACCTCTCTATTAACCTCGCTAGCAAACTGCTGTATAAAAAGCTTGTAGGCATCATAATTTAAAAACACCAATCCAGATCCAGCAACAACTTGGGCTACCGAAAAATCCAACTTCATCAATCTAGCCACATCTTTGAATAAGTTAGATAATATTAAAACTGTTCCTGAAGGCATTAAAAATCCTTTTGGTCCACCTTTTCTATGGAGCTCGAGTAAGAAAGAAAACATGTACTTTGCCAATAATCTGACCATTGTCTCATCTTTGAACAAAAAAGCTTTAACAATGTCTGGAAAATAAGTGTAGTAAGCCATTTTTAAACTTTCAAAATTTTGAAAAACCATTGGAAAATCAGCAATCAACTTTGAAAAAAATTCAAAAGTCCTAACAGTTGGTAGTAAAGTATATGATTGATACCTCCAGTCTTGTTTTAACAGCATTATTAAATAATCTAAACCTCTATTTCTAATATTTTTCAGTGAATCCAATAATACTCCCCTTTGAACTTTGACGCTATAGATTTTAGCTTCATTTAGCAAATCATCTGTTAACTGTGATACTTTAACTTCCACAGATGAAACCCGAGCATTGGAGATAAAAACATCACTAATTCCTGGAGGAAGAAAGTCAATTTCATCGGAAGGTACAAATGCTAAAATAATAGTTCCTGTTACAAAGACAAGGCACAGCAACATTCCTTTTATTTTACCAATCATAGACTTTGACCTCCACAAACTTAAGTAGAATGAGGGGGCTTTATCACCCCCTCACAAAAGCTTTCTAGTTACCTAAGTCGTTCATCATATCTTTGAGGTCGCTATTCAAATCATTCATATCTTTATTCAAGTCTCTATTAAATTCTTCGTGCTCTTTCTGAATTTCATTGTTCACATCTTTTAAATTTTGATGTACTTCTTCCATTGTTTTGTTGGTCTCATGGTGTATCTCCTGCTGAACATTCCCCATAAGCTTAGGAAGGTAATCCGAATAAAACTTTTTCAAATCAGCAAAATTATCTTTTATAAACTTGTCAAACTCACTACTTCTCACCAAACTATCAACTTGTCCAACCAAGTTTTCAATCTCTGAGAGCAGTTTCTTAAGCTGCGCCTGCCGATCAGCATTTAGATTTACTATCAGCTTCTGAACATTATCTAGCACAGTTTTTACTACCTCATCATTTTTAAACATCATATCAAGCGTCAACTTCTTCAACTGATCAGTAGTAATATCTCCCTGAGAAGCTGTAATTGTCCGACGCAAATTTTCTTTCAAAGCAGACATCTTTCCAGTAAATTCAGGGCTAGAAAAGATTTTGGTAACAATATCAGGTCCCAATTTATTCATCAACTCCTCCATCAATTGATTGATCTTCATATCTAACTGCATCTTTTTCTGCATGAAAGGATGGGAGTTTATCCTCTGCATAAGCTGGGAAAAATCCTTCATATCAATCTGCGGAGCAGCAACTTGCGCTCCAGCTGGAGGTGTCATTCCTTCCTCATCCAATCTAGATAGTGCAAACCCAAACATGCATACAGAAATGATCAGAAAAACAAGAAACTTACGCCACATACAAACCACTCCCGCAAAAAAATTTATAGACTGCATGTAGGACAACTTCCAGTTGAGCAAACACTACAACTCGAACCGCTCTCAACTCCTGCAACAGCCCCTGCCCAATTTATCATTTTTGAAAGTTCTCCCCCACATTTTGGACATTCAGTTGGCTCTTCATCAATTCCAGGTCTCACGAACTCCTCAAAGGAGTAACCGCACTTTTCACATCTCCACTTATAAGTAGGCATAAAACCTCCCCCCCTTTTTAAATTTTTGACGCTTCACTTTAAATTTTACCATATACCACAAACAAATTAACAGAAACTGTGCCATTACTTTAAACGTAAAAACTTGTGAATCTGAAAGGAAAATTTAACTCGAGCCCAAGCCTTATCATCAATTTCTGTACCACTCACCAATTCCCTAACCTTCTTCCAAAACAACTCCCACCTCTTCACGAACTTTTCTCTCTCCTCATAAAGAGGCTGCAAATACACTTCACAATTCAAAGAAAAAAGATACTCTAAAGCTTTAGCAACATCCTCTAGTGAATCTGAAAAAGAAAACAGCAATTTTACGTAAAAATCTACACCAAGTTTGGACACCTGTTTCAAAAATTCAGAATGCAATGACAAAGCCTCATCAAAACCAAAGTAGGCAAGCTTAAAATCAGCAGATACAGTATCAACATATTCAAACAAATTTTCAGTTAAAACATTAGTAGCATTCGTCTCCAACAGCAACTTAAAACCTTCACTTTTAACAGCAGATAAAATATCATCATCAATCCATAATGCCGGTTCACCCCCAGTAAAGCTCACCCAATCAACCATCGCTTTTTTTCCTTCATCTACTATCCGATTTACAAGTTTCTCAAACGGATAATTCTGCATCTTCTCGTATTGGGTATCGCACCAAGGGCAGCGTAAATTACAGCCCGAAAATCTCACAAATACCATAGGAACACCTGTATATCTAGCTTCTCCCTGAATACTAGTAAAAATTTCTGTTATTCCGTAAAAATCTTTAGCCACTCTCATATCTCCTCCCAACAACACAACAACTATTCAAATTCTATCCCTAACTCTCTAGCAGCCCCTTTCCAAGCTTCCACCATTCTATCATCTATATCAACAAATACCACCAGTTTTAAATTTTTAAACGGTAAGCTATCCTTATATGCCTCAATCATTCTCCTTGCCGCAATTCTGTGCTCCACCCCTCCAACACCTGTTCCCATACCAGGAATGGCAATACTTTGAAACTCTTCATCAGCTAACTCCAATGCAGCTTTGGTTGCTTTATAAACATTTTCATCTGGAATTCTCTGAGCAGGTCTTTCCATTGTTGGAGCATGAATTACCCCTTTAAAACTAAGCCTTCCAGAAGTAGTTAAAACTGCTTTTCCAATAGGTGTTGGTCCCTTTCTCACTGCTTCATCTTCTATCTCTTTTCCTCCAACTCTTTTGATGTAACCTGCAACTCCACCTCCCATATACCCCAAGCTATTTGCAGCATTGACTATCACATCAACGTTTACTTCTGTTATGCTTCCCTTCAATATCTTCAGCATAAACAACGCCCCTCCTTCTATAGGTTTTCACACAGATTATTCTTTTCTCTTTTCCTCTCACTAACTTGTAAATACACACACTTATTTCATACAAACCTTTTTCATCATTCCATCTAACTTCTAAACTTCTTCTCCAAACCTTCAAACCCTTGTAAAATTTCGAATACCTCACTTTGTAAATTTTCTCCCACTCATCAATATCTTTCTCAATTTGCAATCCTAAATCATTACTTTCATTCTTCAAAAGTCCGGGATCCAACCACCTTATGAGCTCCATCTTATCATAAGCAAGAACATAAGCCATTGAATAATCCCTTACTTTATAACCAACATGACGTGAAGTAAAGAAACTATCAAAAAGTGGTAATATTGCAATAGAAATCACCGCAATAGCAGCTAAAATCTCAACCAATGCAAAGGATTTAATCCCCATACTTCAAGTATAACAGCTACAACCAAAAAAGGCCCAAAGGGTATGTAATCCTTTCTTCTCCTTGCACCAAACAATAAAACTACCAAAGCATATACTCCACCTATCAAAAATGCCAAAAACACCGAAGCCAATCCTCTCTCTACACCAAGAGCTGCCCCTATCAACGCTGCCAGCTTAACATCCCCCATCCCCATTCCACCACCAGATAAAACCACAATAGCCCAGAAAATCAATGCCAGCACAACCGCCCCTGTAATCATAGACTCACCACTTGCAAAAGCAACAACTCCTGAAGCCTTCATGAACACACCCAACAATACAAACGCAGCTGCTCCTAGAATGTTTATTTCATCAGGTATGATTTGTCTCTCCAAATCCGTAAAAAAAGCCACAGTTAATAAAGCTATTAATGCAGTACTCACAACAAACTTGGTACTTAAACCAAAAAGGTAATAGTTATATGCAAAGAATACTCCATACCACAACTCAACAAAAAAATACCTAAAACTAATAGGACGTCGGCACCAATAACATCTTCTTAATAACAACTGCGACAACAATGGTATCAATTGCCACCACTCAAGTTTTGTCTTACAGTAAGGGCAAAATGAAGGAGTATAAACTATCCCATTTCCCACAGGTAATCGCCCTATACAAACATTTGCAAAACTTCCAACAACCAACCCAAAGGCAAATATTACCGCATAGGAAAAAAAGCTAGGCGTTTCCTTAGAAAACACCGAAAATAAAATTTGTATTGGATAGCTCAACTTTTCATCCAAAACAGTGAAAATTTCCTCCATTAAAAACCATCAACTCCCAATCAACTTCTACTTAAAATCATAATTTTCCTTTATCCAATTTATGAGCTTTTGTCTAAATTTAAATGGAGTCTTACTACTCTTCAATATTGAAAACATCTTTGCAGCTTCTTCAACATATCCTCTCTGCATGAGAACCACAGCAGCAACTCCCGGAAAAAGCTCAGTTCCTATCACACCACCACTTTCTAAGTAACTTTTCAAACTCTCAGTCTCTACAACAGAAAGAATATTTACAGCTTCTTTAAACCTTCCACGTATTAACTCAAGTTCTGTCAATATAAGCCGCACTTCTTCCGAAGTCGCAACTCCCTCCTCCTCTTTCATAATAGTTATAGCCTCAATCAGAGGCCTCCAATGTCTGGTCGGATAAACATCCAATAACCGTGCCAAAAACATCTTATTGCGCTGAACAAAAACTGTCCACTTTTTCAAACCGGATAGCAGCTCTATTCTATCTGTCAACTCTTTTACAGAAGAAAATCGCAAGAATTCAACACCATCAGTATCTTCAGGAATAAACTTCACGTATTCTTTCTCTAAACCTAATCTCCCTTCCCCCAAGCTATCTACCTCGTCTCCCTGACTTTTATTGAGCTGCACATCTTCTTTCCAAAACAACTTACCATCATTGGACTCTATAAGAAAAAGAATTTTCACCCATGTAGCTTCTTTACTTCTCGGAGGTTTTACCTCGATCTGTTCAGGGAGAAACACTGCAATTATACTCAAAAAAATCAAAGAATAGGCAGACAACGGAGGATGAAATTTTATGCTTATTAAGAGAATGATCATTCCAACCGTAGCAACTCCAAGATCTTCAAAATACAAAAGGAGTAAAGTTGTTAAAAAAACAACATGAGCTATTACATACTCAGACAAATAAAATGACATAAAAGACGCAAGTAACCATATTGCTACAACCACAAATTTTGCCCTTACCAAACACCTGCACTCCTCTCATCTCAAACTAACTGTCCAGCTACAAGCCTCAATAACAAATTTTTAGCTTTCGTAACTATTATATTACTTAAAAATCCTTAGCAGAACAGTAAAACTTACTTTGCACCCATACTTTGCGCAGCATCCACCATTGCCTTGGTAACATTAACTTCAACGTTTATATCAATCACAACAGCTGCTACCACTATTGCAAATGCAACTATAACTGCTCCCAAAATTATACCCATAGTCCTGTTATCCTTTCTAACTTCTTCCCACTCATTAACAGGTGTCATCGCATCAAAAAACCTAATTAGTACTCCCAATGAAACTCCCATAGAAATTGCACCAACTAGTGCCCAAAGAATAGTCAATCCCATCTGAATCAATTCTTGCTTAAGTACCATTTCTAAATCCCTCCCTTAAATAGTAGTAAATAACTTCAGGATAATTCATATAAGAAGCCTCAACACCCTTGCTCAGCTCAAACTCATATTTGGGAAATATTATCTTTTCCCTGTATATTTTACCGAAACTCTCTGCAAGCTTTAAATCCTTAAAAGCTACATTTACCCCCCACACTTTTAACGAAGGCATCCAGAATCGCAAAGGCAAAACTTTGAATCCCGCTTCTCTCAAACTTTTATTAATACACCAGAACGCCTTTGTTGCTTTAAGGGGAGAGCTACTTTGAACCATAAGCACACCTTCATTCTCCATCAGCTCATACAACCTAGAATAGAACTCAACTGAATAAAGCTTTGCAAGAGCATAGTTGTGAGGATCCGGCAAATCTACTACTATAACATCATACTTTTTCTTTTCTTTCCAAACAAACTTATAAGCATCTTGAAAAAAGAATTTTGTCTCCTTCAAAACTCTATCAAGATCACAGTATAAAAGTCCCTCCCAATTTTTTGCCGCCTCAACAACCTCTCTGTCTAACTCACAAAGTGTAACTGCAAACCCTTGAGCAATCAACCAACTAGCTGCAAATAAGTCTCCTCCACCTATCACCAAAGCATCAAGACCCGCTACACGAGTTGCTTTAGACTTCAGAACAAAATTTTTATAATTCTTTAAAAACTCAGCCCCAAGAAGCAAATTCTCATGATAAATCTTCGCATCAAAACTTGTAAACTGAACATTGCCATCCAGATATAAAACTTCTCCTTTTCCCTTTTGAGCATACCTTATCTCTTGAAATCGACTTCTCTTCAAATAAACAGTTTTTCCATACTTAGATTCCAACATTTTTTCAACAGTGTTATCTCCTACCTTCCATATAAACGCTGAAACAACAATTGCTACAGCTACAAACCACGATACATCGTAGAACAAAACTCCCAAACCAAGAGCCAACGAGAAGAAAATAAAACTTTTAACATAACCAAGCTTGGGCAGTAAAAATATTACCAATACTGCCCCAACAACCGCACCAACGTAGTCAACCATAAAACTATCTGAAACCACATTGGCTAACCGTCGTCCTTTTTCATATAACCTCATCAATACAGGCAACTGCATACCCACGAAAAAACCAAGTGTAAATGAAAAACCAAACAGTGTTCTTGTAATTATGGCATCATCTTTCAGGGGAAGAAGCAACAAAGGAGCAAACGAGTTCAACACTACCAAAGCTGCTGCAGAAACATTTAAAACATGCTTTAACTGCTCATCATTAAAAAATTTTACCAACCACGAGGATAAAGCCATAGCCAGCATAAATGTCGCAAGTGTTATAGAAAACTCAAGTAAAACATCTCCTGTAAGATAAGAAGCCACATTTCCAAGCAGCAACTGCCAAGCTATCGCACACCCTGAAGTTAAAAAAATCAAAAACAAAAGATAATAATCTTCAATTTTTTTAAAACGTTTGAACAATCCCATAATTCCAAATCCACCTTTTAGCTCCACTATTTTTATCCAACTAATTTAAGGAGTCGATAGTTCAACCTAGCAGCTATTTTCCACCAAAACCACCACCGAAAAATCCTGATCGCGAAGAAACTCTCCCACCAAGTCCACTAGAAACTTTATGAGATCCTCCCCACATCCAACTCCTTGATCTTCCAAAGAAAAAGTAAGACCTGCTGCGGTAATGTCTGTGATGATAATGAGTTCCATATCCTTCTGGCTCCTCAGGTGCAATAGCCGTAACCACTGCAAAAGCAACCATGGCTATCCCTAAGATAAGAAGTACAACTCCCAACATAATCGTTGCCCTTCTCAATGACCTAAGCATATTAATCACCCCTGTTTTCATAAATCCAACTTTCCCCTATTATTCTCTCCCTTTACTTTTATCCATTTCTCGCACTTTTTCTTCTATAATGCTTTTAATTCTATCCATGAGAGATTTTTCACTAGTCGAAGTCTCTTCAACATCACCCTTTGCAGAAATTACCTCATCTACCAATCCCTTATTTGAAACTACACCCCCAATAAAAGTTCCCAGTGTCCCTCCAGCAGACCTCACTTTTAAAGTCTTTACTGATTTTACCTTACCGAAAACAACCTTCTTTTCTTCCTCGGCTAAGTACCTACCATCAGTGATCCTTGCAAGTTGCTCATAATTTTTGTCATCAGTACCAGGTGGATAAACTATGATATTAAAGTTAACTCCTCTTTCAATCGCCCTCTTACCAAATTCTTCAATTGAAAACGAAGAATCATACTCCCAGTGAGTAGGAGCATCTGTTATTATAAAAACCTGCTTCAAAGCTTTATCTTTCCACGATAACAATGGAACTTTTTTTAAAGCAGCCAATAAATCCTCTGCTATATCACCACCACCCCTAGCCTCAAGATCTCTTATCTTTGTTTTAAAACTGTTAATGTTAGAAGTAAAGTCAACAACTTTAGCAATACTGCCATCTTTTTTGTCTCTATAAGCTACAAGAGACAGCTCGATAGTGGAGAATTTATTATGAAAATCATCTATTATTTCATTCACTCTTCCCTTAACCTCCGCTATCTCATCAGACATGCTACCAGTAACATCAATCACAAAGCAAACCTGCAAAATGGGTTTTCTACTCCCTGAAAAAACCACAAAATTCATAAATACTGCACTAAGTATCAAACAAAAAAACAACTTACTTTTCATTTAGATCACCTCGAAAACTAATCAGTCAGTAATCCTTCCAACACACTTTCCAAAGCTTCTGCATCCTCAACTCCATCCTCTGCTATTTCAAACCTAACTCCGCGCCATACAAAGCTCACCTTTCCCAATTGTAAGTACTTAGCTAGTTCTGGATACTTTTTCACAAGCCATATGTATGCATCAGAGAAAATCTTTATCTTAACATGCTGCGGAACAGCTTTCCCAAGTTGAACATATCCCTTATCCGTTTTTATAAACTTGGCGCCATTTATAGTTTTAGTCTCTCTTCCTAAAAACACCTCTGCCAAAGATAAAGGCGAGGCAAATGAGCCACTTTTGTTAACTCTCACTCCCTTTGCCATTGCTAAAGCCTCACTCACTTTAACAGCCTTACTTCCAACACTTTTCCTAAAATCAAAACTTACATTTCTACTCGAAGCAACCGGCAACAACTTTTCCTTTACCAAAAAAGATGTGTAAGGAGTCACTATTTCATACTCCTCAGCTAGTCTTTTCAGATCATCCACAAGTTCTTTCTTCTCACCTTCAAATCTAATCTGATCCAGCAACCAAGCACATGCAGTCTCTGCCCACATTTTTGCCGCCTCTTGGTTTTCTTCAGAAGAATAGTGTAATTTGAACTTCCACACCACATCTTTATCCAAAACTTTTCCCCTTATCATAACCTCGTAAGTTCCCGGTTTTTGGTAAATGCCAGCTACAACAAAGGGATCTTTTGCAAAGATAACTCTTAGACGAGGAGGATAAACGTGAATAAGCCCAAAGTCCGCACTATTTACTTTAATAGCTGGGCGCGAAACTGACTCAAAAACTCTCAACAACCCTTCCCGCACCTCTTCTTCATCACTTTTGACGTACAACACTTTTCCCGACAAAGTGTCCGCTATTCTATTTAACAACACACTGTTGACATCTTCTCCTATCCCAACAATAAAGCCTGTAACATCAGCATTAAGACTCTCCACCATTCTAACAATCCTCTTAGGATCAACTTCACCCACAGTTGGTATTCCATCCGTCACAAATATCAAAAGCTTTAATCTTCCCTTATCTTTTGACTTGGCTAGCTCAATCAATCCTCGGTAGAGGGCATCGTATATGTTGGTTCCCCCTGCTGCAAATAGATTATCAAGCTCTTGAGCCAATTTTTTCTTTGCAGTTTTATCAACCTTAATCAATCCATCTCCGATAGGCATAACACCACTTGCAAAAGGTATGATAAACACTCTATCCTTCCTTCCTATCTGCCTCAAAAGCTGCTTTATTGAATCAACAGCCGCTCCCAACTTATCTCCTGACATGCTCCCTGAAACATCTAACACCACAACAACATCTCTTGGCATTGGATCAAATTCAAAGTTAGGCATTATCCTCAAGTAAGCATGCCCTCTACCATGCCAATACCCCGTACTTGCCAATACTAATGCCGTTTTAATGCTGCTTGCGTACCACTTGAAGACTATATCTTTTTGGGGCTTCACTTTTGTTTTCTCTACTGAAATAAACCAACCATCTTTCAATTTTTCTTTACGAACATCTATTCCATCAACTTCCACTCTGTAAGCCGGAGGCAACTTCGCTTCTATCACAAGATTTTTAAATTCTCTTACATATTTATCCAGTAAAAACGGATAACGAACGCTGAAAACCTTAGTAACTCCGTAATCATCAAACTTTACAGCCTGAATATAAGTTATAAAAATCTTTCTCTTTGCATGTGGAGGTACAGGAAACAGTTGAACCTTTAAAATTCCATCTCCAATATATGACAAAAGTGCAGGATCCTTGAGACGCCTTACTATTTTCAAATACTCATCTAGAGCCGTTTTTTGATCCTCTATGTGAGCATTTTTTCTCTTTCCATCTACCTCTATTGCAAACTTTGAAACAACGCTCTCTCGAGGCAAAGGGAAATAGTAAACAGCCTCTACTTCCCTATTAGAGGTATTCTCAAATTCTTCCTCAATTTCAACGCGTGCAATTGCTCCTTTTACTTCCAATTTTACATGATGATAATTCATCTTAAATACACGCCACCCAAGTTCTGGAATGGATCTAACAGGAAGTATGACCCCATCCGCACTGCTAGTAAAGGCAACTAACAAAATGAAAGCAACAAGAAGATTAATCATAAATCTATACATAAATATCACCTCATTGACACTGCCCCTAATCTCACACTATACTACAGTGCAAGCTAAACCACAGCGCAAGCTAAAAGTACACTCTTCACTTTATGCTCCCAACTATCAGCACGTGATGTTAGAACAAATGGATTTCTCCCACCAACAACAATCCCAGCCATCTCCAATCCTGCGACAAAAGTAAAAGACTTATAAAGCATATTCGCTGCTGCTATTTCAGAAGCAATTAGTATATCAGCATCTCCCTTAACCTTACCGCGTATCTTCTTCTTTTCCGCAGCCCCTCTATTTACAGCATTGTCTAAAGCCAATGGTCCCTCTACCTGCCATTTAATCTGCCCTCTATCTGACATTTTAGAAAGATAAGCAGCATCCAACGTCTCCGGCATAGCAGGATTAACAGTCTCCACAGCCGCTAGAAGAGCAATCTTCGGATTTTCAAATCCCATACTTACAAAAGCTTTAGCAGCGTTGTCTATTATTTTAATTTTAAGTTCCAAATTCGGCTTGGGATTGATAGCAGCATCCGACAAACCAATTATTCTCTCATAACCACTTTCTGGATCATTCCACTTAAACACTCCAAGATGAGAAAATACATCACCATCTCTGCGCAATCCATTTTGTTTGGTAAAAACTGCTTTTAAAAATTTAGCAGTATGCACCATCCCCTTTGCCAAAACTCCCTTTCGAGAAGCAAGCTTAACAGCCTCATTTAACATATCCTCTTCATTATCCAAAATTACCTCTTCAACTCTACTCAAATCGACTTCAACTCTTAAGTCATCAGCTACCCTATTCACCTTATCTATTACAGAGGTTGTGCTGGTAAGAAAAACACTACCTTTAAACTCCTTCAATAAAGTAACCGCAGCCTTTAATACATCTTCATCATCAGCCCCTGCAAAAACAACTCCACCACTAAATTCTCTTCCCTTGGCAAATACCTCCTTCCATGTAGGCATATCTCTTCCCTCCCTCTTAAATCTTCATCTTATTTTCTCTCTAGCCTTCCATATCCAAACTCCCTCTAAATCCATCTACCTCTCCCTGTCTTATTAAAACTCCTCTCATATACACATCTTCAAGCAACTTTTCCACAAATGTCAAAGCTACACTCAAAACTATAGCAACAAGTAATCCAAATATGCTCGTGTAGAGAGCTTGAGCTATCCCCTCTGCAAGTTTGGTCGTATTAGAAGTTGCTGTAGCTCCAAAAGCTTTTACCAAACCAGTGAAAGTCCCAAGTAATCCCAAAAGCGGACTTATAGAAATTGCTGTCTCAACAAATTCAATTCCGGAGAAAACCTTAATCTGCCAAGCCTCTTTCCAACCTGTTGTAGCAGTAAATAGAGTCACAACTTCATTCCAACGCTCACCAAGCTCTTCAAAGAAATTTTCCTTCTCCACAAGCTGCGGCAACTCCTCTTTAAAAAAATATCTGAGTTTTAAAGCTTGCAAAATTTTGTAGACTAGGAAATACAGTCCAAAAAATGCTACAAACATTATCACCCACATTATCGGACCACCTTTGGCAAAGTACTCCACAAATTATCACTCCTTTCTTTAACTTTTCTTTTTAGCTCTTATAAATGATTTTAATGTATTATCAGCACTTTTACAGTATAAATCCATTTCATTCTATACCAATTTACAGCCAAACAAATAACATTTTGAAGCTCACACAAAACAAAGCTTCACCTCTTGAAAAAAAATTAGGCATGTGGTAAAAATTATTTAGGTTATTGGTAAGTGCCGAGGTGGCGGAATTGGCAGACGCGGTAGACTCAAAATCTACTGGGGTTTCACCCCCGTGCGGGTTCGACTCCCGCCCTCGGCACTTTTTTATTTTGTCCTAAAATTTTTAAAGTGGGGGGAGGCATATGCAATTTTACATAGATACAGCAAATTTGGATCAGATAAAGGAAATGATGAACTGGGGAGTACTCGACGGTGTAACCACCAATCCATCTCTGGTAGCAAAAGAGGGACATAAGGATTTTCATGAATTTGTAAACAAGATAAGCGAGCTAGTATATCCAAGACCTGTTAGTTGTGAGGTTATCTCTCTTGACACTGAAGGAATGGTAAAGGAAGCAGAAGAGATTCACTCAATCAGAGAAAACGTAGTAGTAAAAATTCCATGCACAAAAGAAGGAATCAAAGCAGTAGCTATTCTATCCCAGAAAAAGATTCCAACAAATGTCACCCTTATATTCTCTCCAATGCAAGCTTTAGTGGCTGCAAAAGCAGGTGCAACTTATGTAAGTCCATTTATCGGAAGAATTGATGATATATCATCCGACGGGATGAAGCTTATTAAAGAGATAGTCGAAATTTTTGAAAATTATGCCATAGAAACGCAGATAATTGCAGCAAGTATTCGTCATCCAATGCATCTAGTTGAGGCAGCTTTAATTGGTGCCGATATAGCAACTGCACCATTCTCAGTATGGCAAAAAGTGTTCAATCATCCACTCACCGATGTGGGGATCCAGCGTTTTCTAGAAGACTGGAAAAAACTCCAAGGTTAATGTTGAAAATTTGATTTTATTCAAATTCATAACAGGGGGTGCTTGCCACCCCCTTTTTTATTAACTATTCTTATTTGTTATCATTTATTTGAAAAGCTTAGTAATTCAGAGTATGAACAAATAGGAGGAAAATAATGCTTGGTAGAGACAAAATATTGACTTGGATTGACGATCTAATCGCTCAAGCAGATGTTATCAAAAACTTCAAATCCGTAACTGACGATACACCTCTTCAAGGAACAGAGAGAGAAACATACCTCAGATGGAAGCTATCCTGCAAAAGTTTGCTTAACCAGTTATTCGGACCAAAGAGTGTTTACTACACAGAGTTCATATCCTACCAAGAATTACCCAAAACTCACATTTTAGGCAGACGAACCGAGTTTAGAAAATTTCACCAGCAGGCCGTTGAACATTACAAGAGAATTCTTATTTGTGCTCGCGATGAATATTCCAGACTATGGGCATCAAATATACAAAACACCATGTTTAAAGATGTAATTTCAGAACTCATAGATAATATAAGTAACCCTGAAGCACTAACAGAACTAACAAAGATAATTATAAGACGCCTCGCAGCAGAAGAAGATATACCTTTAGATTATGAAGAAGCAATCGAACAACTTACACGCCGCGGTAAATTAACAAACGTAGCAGCTGACAGACTCAAACGTATGCTCAGTGGTAAGGTAAAACCTGAAGATAAACATTTTCTACAAAATATTTTGAATTCTATTGCATGACAGCAAGTTGGAGGAAGACTATGGAAACTTTAAAACACACGGCCATTTTAATCGTTCTAGTAATAATTTTAGGAGCAATAAACTATGCCTTCTCTTTATCTCTTCTTGGCTATGCCTCAAATAATGAATTTACTCTCGACCTTTCAGATTATATTATGAACGGCACAGCAGAAGTAGTATGGGCAAAACATGGAATTCTTAAATTTTTCAAATCACGGGTTGTACAAGTAAAAAGTGGAGTTGCTAGATTCACAATTTCTCCAGAAACACCACCAGGAATCCATGAGATAATGATCCGCACTTCTAATTTTAAAAACATAAGAGCTGCTTTCAAAGTTTCAAAACGTATAGTGTGGATTGAAAAGCTACTCCTGCGCCACACTTCTAGAGGATTATCAAGTTGGAGTAAACTGCGCTTTGCCACCAATGTAAAGTTTAAAAACATGACATTTTCTCTAAAAAGCTTTGAATGGCAAGGAAAAGAAGACGAACCTTTCTTGGACATAGAACTCGCAGGAATTGGATTGGACTTTGTTATTCTGAAGTGGCGCATACTCCCCTCAGCAAAAATCGGTATGTTTAAAGCAGAATATTACGTAATGCTAGACAGCTCTCCACTGGGAATACTAAAAGTTGAAGGAGAGGTAGCACCTACCTTTAAACCTCTTAAACACATCAAAAAAGCAACTGTAACCCCCCCCATTATCAAGGTATCCCCTTTTAAATACGATCCAGAAGATGTAAACGTATACGAATTAAAACTTCCTGTTCCAGAACCTCAATTAGAATACGCTGTCTTAAAAGAACCACTTTTCTCTCCCGTTAACTTACGAGTGGAACCGAAA
>JAMOTN010000054.1 GCA_027062325.1 bacterium | reverse complement strand
TGGCACTCGATACTCTATGATATAAGGCGCGGAGATGCAGGAAACGGGCATTCTATGGGTTGGGCCCTTCTTGATGGAGTAAAAGTGAAAGGACCGACTAGTGTTGTGAGAAATATAAGAAGTGAACATGGAATCAGTACGGATTACCTTGACAACTATATAGGATACTGTCCAATTGAAGGGTATCAGCAGCTTTACGGAACGGTGAGAAGGGTAAAACTTTATGCATGGCCGACAGCTCAGTCGCCGATCACGGTTTCTTATGGAGAGGAAGGACCATTCGGTGATGGCCTTGCAAATGCTTGGAGTCAGGTTAGGTTTGAGTTGCTAAAACAGGCTGTTTATAACGAAGGATACCTTGATAATATATACTACCTTGATGTGAGAGCTCTTGATGAGCACGGTGCTTTGAGTGATGATATCGCATTTCCTAAATATAGGATAGATGAAGGATTACTTGCATACTGGTCGTTTGATGATAACACCTACAACGATATTAGCGGAAACGGATGCGACGGACAGTGCGTTGGAAGCCAGGTGAGTTTTGAAGAGGGGGCAACTCCTCAACTCGGAAGAAGTGTAGAATTCAAAGGAGATGTTAACACTTATGTTGAATTACCAAATCCTTTGAGAAATCAACCTGTTTCTCAATTCACAATAGGATGTTGGTATAAATTTAATGGTTTAACCAATGAGAATATCCAGCAAATATGGGAAGTAAAAACAAACACGTGGGAGATGGGAATGCAAGCTTACTTTTACAACAACAGTAAGTTTATGAGGTTTTACGCCTATTTTGAAGATGGGAGCAGTACCCGTATTGATATCGAGGATTTGAATAACATTAACCAGTGGAGGTTCCTAGTGGGAGTATATGATGGCCAATGGTTTAGGTTCTATGTTAATGGCAGAGAGGTAGGTAAAAAGTATGTTCCGGGTAAAAAAATACGTATGATCTCAACTTTCAAGTTAGGAAGAAATTATAGGTGGGCAGCTGAACCTCTTAATGGTCGTGTTGATGACATGTTTGTCTACAATCGTGCTTTGTCCGCGCAGGAAATAGCAGACCTTTACTACAAAAATGTCAAGAAAAGTAATATTATTCGTGTGATATACGATGCTACCCCTCCTACAGTAGCAACGTTTGAAATATGGGCAGAGAGATACAATGGAATGGAGGATGTGACAGAAGATGATGATAAGACTGTCATTCGTGGAATTGATGCGTTGTATATTCCCGTTGATGTTGATGATCCTGTTTTTAAGACTGATAAGTTCTTCAAAAAGGTTGAGATTACATTTATATCCCCAGAGGGTAAGAAGTACACTGTGGATGCTCAAAACTTTGCAGACAAGAGTGTTATACCAATAGAGGGTTCAGCTGAAATTGATGCTTGGAATGATTCTGAGGCAGATTACGAAAAAACTTTCTGGGTAGGAACGTGGGAAATACCGCTTGATGCCAAAGAAGGTTGGTATGATGTTGCAATTACGGTGAAGGATCCTGCAGGAAATAAAGCTACTTATACATATGAGGATGTTATTTATGTGTCTAGCCCTATAGTTGGTGTTGTAGCAAATAAAAGATGGTATCCTGGTGAGGTTACGTTTATCAATTTATATGGTCCATTTGGTAAGTTGAGTAGTTATGGAACTGCTACTTTGGAAGTTGACTTCTATGATCCTAAAAATGACACTTTAGTTGATAAGTGGTTTGTTGTGGGAGCAGGCGAGAACTGGAGTGTTGCACATGCTGAAGATGTAGAATGGCATATTGAGTTGTTCAGGCCAATTTACTGCTCTGAAGAAGTTATTAAGATACCTGTTGTTCCAACGTACATATTGCCTGATAGGGTGAGTATTGAGGTTGCTTTGATGCTTAATGGGGAAAAGGTTGATTCTAAGGATACTATTGTAGGTGTATTTAAAACACTTGCTTTGCCTTATTATGTGGGAGAACAAGGGGGAGTAGAGGATGGTATCCGTACAATGTATTATTTGAAGAATGGATCTACTACTGAAATGGTGTTCAGTGATAGATTTTTAGATAACGTATTAGTTGCTTATGTTGAGCCCAGGTCCTTTAGAAATAAGATAGCTTTCAAAGGATGGGCTTACTTTGATGAAGATGTTACTAACTACATGGTAGGTAAAGATAAACTAAATATGGGGAATCCTAGAGATGGATTGTGGAGGAAAGTTCCAGTTGATAGAAGTAGAATTAGTAGCACTTTGTGGAATAAAGCCCTTCAAGGAACCAAAGCCTCGATTCTTGAAGTGTTGAGAAAGCTGGGCTTATACACTGCGGATGGAAAAATTGTGAACCTTGGAAATAGTGGGGAACTTTCTCAGAAAATTAGTAATAGTTTGGTTGTATATGAAAAGTGGATAAGACAAAATCAGAATCTGGCTATAACGTTAAAACCTGCTGATTCAATAGTTGCTGTGATATTAGTAAATGGAGGATTTGAACCAAGCGAGGAAGCCATAATCTTCCGCAATGATCCAACAGTTAGTGATACAGTTTACTATAAAGTTAACGACTTAACAAGCTCAACTGGTTGGATAAGATTGACAGTTGTGGTATTTGGAAGTGGTCAGATCGGTTTGAAATTGGATGGGAAGGGAGATGCTATAGCACAGCCACCAGTGCTTTTGTATAACGATTCGGCGTTTAGTAACTTTACTACAGAACATCTGGAGAAGCTTAGAAGGTTTGCTGCAGCTCATTTGGTGTACGAATTTAAGATGTACAAAAATGATGGAGTAGATGAAGATACTGGAGAAATATTAATAAGTAATGGTTATGACTTTGCTAAGGACTTTGTGCCGGATCTTTATTCGAATCCTTTGTTTATTCCGTTTGATAATAGACACGATGAATACAGGGCTTTTGGTGGAGATGAGACAATTGCTTTGAGATTAGAAGTTAATGGTGATGTAAAGGTGCACAGTACTCCTGTAGCTTTCCATGTTACAAACTGGCCAAAAGAGCCTATCAAAGATTTGAGTAATTTGTTGTACGTTCCTTATAAGGTAAAAGTTGAGTCATTGGGAGAAAAAGAATTGACAGTTAATGTTGTGAGTTGGAAGAGATACGCTAAATTACTTCCATTATTACATAAAGTTTCAAAAGATATAGACTATCCTGGAAACAATGTATCAATGTATCACATGAATAATGAGGATAAAGTGAAGATACAGGCATGTTTAATGCTTCCACCTGAGGGAGCTGAGAATGCTGGTAATGAGTATGATGTGACATTAACGACGAGTGATTGGTACACTCAGAATGGAGCCAAAGTAGTTCTTAATTTTGCTGCCAATACTTTCAAAAAGTTAGAGGTTGTTGATTGGGATCAAAAGCTAGTGAGCAATGTGTATTCTTGGAAGGCTTGGGAGTATGATCAACATGAGTATCAAACTTTGAAAATTAAGAGAACTGTTAAGTATGTGGCATTTAAAGGGGATGCACCTATCATATATAAAGATAGCTTCCAAGTATGGGATATATCTAAAGTTGATAGAAAGCTTGCAGATGCTAGTGGATTCACTTCGGATCCAAATGTGTTAGTTGGTGATTGGGTACGTGTTATGGTTGTAGTTAGAGATCCGTTGTTTGATAACAAGAATCAATATCTTCCTATTCATAAGTTCTACTTTAGAAATAGAGAGGGTAGGATAGTTTTTGAGGCTACTGCAGAAACTGCCTCTTTAACTTCTGCTTGGTTCGTAGAAAAACTTGCTCCGTGGAAGGCGGCCCAGGGAGATATAGATCCTGCAAGATATAATGTGTATTACTTGGATGTAAATTTGGATAAGTTCACAGATATGGGATATTACACTGTTGGATTTTATGTTGAGGATATTTTACTTAACGGGGCAACTGCGGAAATTCCGGCATTCAGACTTAATACTCCGTTGATGGGTAAGTTTGAGATTTTGATTGATAAGAGTGCTCTTGCTGCTGTGCCATTTGAAGTGGATGAATGGAGTGATTATAAAGAAGCTAACCACCTTGCTGGAATAAAGGTCTTCGAAAATCTCCAGAATGCATATTCTGACTTTGCTCAGGATCCAGAGGAAGGTTTCATGGCGAAATACAGTACAAAGAGAGATGGAGTTTTAGAGATATGTGCGGTACCGTACGATGAGGTTCAAGATCCAGATGGTAATTTGAGCAGGAATTACTTCTGCATATGGACATTTGATAACGATTTGGATAACTGGAAAATTGTTGGAGAGAGCAAAAGTGATGCTTTGAGCACCGATATTTACCACTATGTAGCAAGAAGTTTGGTTATTAAACCTTCTGCTGAAGCTTACGTTGAAGTTACTCCGGGGACTGGTGAATTTATATTCGGAATGTGGGTAAGAGGAGATGCTGAGGCAAATCATAACTTAAGATTTGAGTACTATGATATGGCAGATGCTGTGGATACGGGAGCCTACACTTACTGGCCGATTAGTTTGAAGGGGTCTTATACTGCTTCATTTGAGACAGTGGTTACCTCGGCTGGAAATGGGGTATGGAGATTTGTGAGAGTTGTGGTTGATGTGCCAGAGTGCGATTTTGTGAGAATAGTCGTACCGAATGATTCGGCAGCTGATATGTATATAGATGATATATTCTTGGCGCGTTCTGATACGGTTGTTGTGGATACAACGCCTCCTATTCCGTGCAATGTTGTAATAGAGACCACGAATCCTCATACAAATGCTGGGGACGCAGGTATGCTTGGAGCTGTTTGGGACAAAATTCCAGACATTGGAAGAAGTGCTTGGATAGATGAGAGTGATAGTTTACCAACGTTCAAGGAAAATGTGTATTACATTGGAAACGTTCAGTGGGATTTGAGAACTTCGGTTGGTGGAAAAGAAAGTCTATACTTCACTCCAGCTAAGGGAGAAAGCGCTGAGTTTAGATTAGAAAATGCACTTATACCACTTTATCTTGCTCCTTCGAGTGAACTTGTTATATGGACTTTTGTTCACTCTGTTACTACCAAAGAAGCTACAATCGAAAAGATTATTTACTACAAACCAAGGGCTGTTGTGATTTCGCTGCTAGATGGTAGCGGTGGAGTTATAAAGAAAGTTTTGTTCGGTGATTCTGCAGTTGATCCAACAGCTCAGGCGCTGGGTGCAATTCCGGATACAAGCCTTTCTGGATGGGCACCACTGGTTGTAAAAGCGGATGAGATAGGTGTGAATGGTATGGAGATAAGGGGAATTTCTATTAAGGTGGTAGCTAAAAGTGATGTTGATACCCACATGAATGTTGATACGATTTCGTTGAGAGAGGGTACGGGTATAGATTTCTACCTAGCTCAAGTGCAGCTTGCTATAAACGAGGGTAAATGGATACCGCTTTCCAAGTTTACCCAGGGTGTTATAAGCAACTTTACTTCTGACCTGTTATTTGATGAAAATTGGACAAATGGAGTGGTTGATGATCCAGATATGGCGGCAAGCGGTAATAAATTTGTCAAGCAGGTTGGAAATGGCTATTTGACTCATCAGTTGGACCAGGATTACTATGTGCCTTATTCACAAGATCTTGAGATGGTAATTTGGTTCAGATTCATAGGTAAATACACGAGTCACAGCTATATAAAGATAACTGTAAATACGGCTTCAGCTCCGGGTGGGGAGATTACAGACAAGTACAGCTATTACCTAGCAAATGCAGTTGTGATCGGAACTGGAGCAGAATATATAGGTGGATTGCCGCCTTATGGTAAGTGGCAGCCAGTTTCCATTGATCTTGAGAAGTTAAAAGGTAAATATATACGTTCTATCACGATTCAAACGGTTGACTTTCCAGAAGTAGATCTTATGTATGATTTGGTGCGTGTTGAGACTAAGCTTAACTTAAACGCAGGTGAGGAGAGCTTAGCTTTGATACCAAGGATAGTGGTTGTTGATGAAAATTGGGAAGACGTAGCTCCTGGGATGGTAGATACAGCTGTTGCTTTGAGTGGAAAGAGGTCCGCCAGAATTGAGGCTGGTGAAGGATTTGCATATTCATTTGATACACCTTACAAAATGAAGACTTCGGATGCTTTGGTAATGTGGGTGAGGTTTGATACGAGTGCCCTTGGGAGTGTGGCTAGCAAATTAAAGGTTACACTTGATGTTAGCGTTGATGGAAGTGCCAAAGAGTTGAAGTATATGTTCAAAAATAGACGTTACACATGGAGAAGTTCCTTTGTGCCTATAGCCACTGATACTGAGAGGGATGTGGCACCTATACAAAAAGCTGATAAGTGGATACCGATAGTACTTTCTTACTCTCAGCTTGTATCTAATGCGACTGGAGATGTTGAGTTGAAAGGATTTAAAGTTGATTACACTGGAACAGGACACATAAATGTGGATTACGTGGTTGTAGCAACTGCTGCGAATGGAGACAGTTGGTGGTTCTTGGATGTAGAAAAGCCAGAACAGGTTACATTTACAGAAGGAGTCAAGCCTATAGACTATGAGTGGGTGTATGCTGGAAAGAGTGCAGTTAAATTTGATCTAAATCCATCACAGACAGCATACCTAGATTACACGGCTGATAAGCCTTATCGAGTTGAGAATGGAGACTTTGAAGCTTTGGCATTTTGGGTACACGTTGAGTCTTCCTCTAAACTTCCAAAGTTGATAAGGGTTATACTCTACGGAGATCAAGGTCAGTATTCAGCTTTGTGGACTCAGGATGTATTTGCCACTAAAGAGGGAGATGTTATTGTTGGAACCGTTTACCAGCCTACCCAGAAGTGGAATCTTTACATAGTATCTCTTACTGAGCTTGGAGTACCAGTAGGTGAAGCAATAAGAAAGGTTAGGATAGAAGTTGAAAGCTTTGATAATTCACCAGCTCAGATATGGTTAGATAGTCTTGGATTTGAGACGATAATTCCAGCTTATGCTCCAACATGTGTAGCAGCGTTCAATATTCCTGATGCTGTTAAGTATGCTGTTAGGGCGTGCGCTGTGGATAAGATGGGAAATGTTGGCCAATGGGGTTACTCAAGGGTTGCAATTGCAGAGGATAGAACTGCTCCTGAAATTACAGTGCCCCCAGTTTCTCGCTTAAACTATAAACAGATTGATCCGATGGTGTTAAAGCAGTTGAAAGATGCTGGAATAATATATGTTCCAGATGGATTGGAAACAAAAGATCTTGGTATGAGCATTGATGATACGCTACTTATTTCAAAAGAGGCACAGGATATTACACTAGTTGACGGCACTACAGTTACCTTGCCGGGATTCGCCGTATTTGATCCTAAGCCTTCTGAAGATACATCAACTAGTCTTAATGTGTATATAGATGCCAAAGAACCTGTCAAGGTATTACCGGATCTCCGCATAGTATTGGATGATGCAAGTTATGAAGCAACCTACAAGTCTGATCCTGCAGAGTTTGCTTATTACAAGACGCGTTATCCATATCCGGAAAAACTCTATGGAATTAGAATGATAGTTGTTGACTCCAAAGGAAACTTTGTTAATAAGGTTGCAGGACTTGTTGAAGTTTACGAAGGAAAGCCTGCAAGGTTTGAGATAGTTGAAGTTAGAACTCCTGAGAATACATGGTATGGAGAGCAACTTGATGTTAGTAAGGAAATAATAGTCAGTGCTGATGATGCAAAGGTTAATATAAGAGCAATTGCTTATGATAAGGGTGGAAATGTGGTCAAAAGTAGTAGATATAGTGCGTTGTGGACCTATGCTTCTATTGAAGCTAAAACTTCTGAGTTGTTGAGAGGACCTCAGACTCCATATACATTGTTGTATCCACCAGTGGCACCGTACTTTGTGAAGAGTTTAGTACCGCCTGCTTATGGTGGAGCTGTGACAACTGAGATAAAGAATGGAAGTTGTAGTGTTGAATTCATCACTACGCGCAGAGTTGGAGATAGGTTCTATGTGTTTGCCAATTCGTCACTTGGTAACTCCACAGAAGACAGGACTCCTATAATAAAAGTTGTGGCGGGTAAGATTCAATATATAGATATAAAACCGGATAGTCCTGAAGTTGTTGTTGGTGAGACTCAAGACTTTGAAGTGATTGGAACCGACAGTTGGGGTAATGAGGTGCCGGTTGATTCCGTGTGGACAAGCTATGCTTCCACAAGATTTGATGAATTTGGCAGGGTACCAGGGCTTGGAGAATTTGTAATGCATAATAAGACGGCTGGTAACGCACTTGCTGCTACGACGTCTGCTGTTATTGGAACGGTAATAGCTGTTTACAGCAATGAGGTAACGAGTGAGTCGCAACTACGCAATATGATCTCTTATAATCCTTACTCGGTATCAAAATACATATTTGCTACGGAGAGGGTGATTATTAAACCATCTGATAAGGTGTCAAGGTTGGTGTTCTTGTATAAAGACTCTACTAGTGAGAAAAATTGGAAAATATATGACGTGACGTGGAATGATCCAAGTGAGGGAGTTGTGTTGCTCTATCCTGCAACTGCAGAGTACGATGAAAAGGCTGGAGCTCCTTCTAAGATAAGGTTGGTTATAGGAAGTGTTGATGAGTACGGTAATGTAAGGTACTCAGATTATACAACGCGTGTTAAGGTTACTATGAACCCAGACAAAGAGACTGCTGGCATTTACCAGATAGATAGTGATGAGAGAAAGACAGAGTTGGAGTTGACCTTGAATGCAGGAACTGCAGAGTTTGACTTCTTCGATTGGTTGGCAGAGGCTCCATTTGTGAAGATTAAGCTTTATCACGAGGCTTCCTCGGCTGAGGTGTTGAAAGATGCAACAAATTCATATTATGCAAAGATGCTTATGAAGACTGTGCCTGGGCCGCTTTATGAAGTTGTTGTTGAACCTAAGGCTACGTCGGATAAGCCGTACGTTATACCTATGAGGAGTAAGAGCGACTTCATAGCAATTGGATATGACTATTACAACAATAAAGTGCTTGTTGACTATGCAAGTAATGAAAAGTGGATACTTGATATTCCGGGTACAAACTTGGTGAGTTATGATGAAGGAGAATACACTGATGCTAAGAGAGTAGAGGTTCAGGTTGGAAGTGCCGAAGTTGGAGATGCTGCATGGTTAGAGGTGGCGTTGAAGGATAGGTTGGGAAATGTCAAAGTAGGACGTACGTATGTTGAGATAGGAGACTTTGGAACGTTTGACTTCCCATGTGCTTATCACATAATTGATAAGGACATGTTAGATGTTGGAGAAGATAAAATTTACAGGTTGACGGTTTACATAAAGACCGATGGAAAGGTGCGCATAAGAGTTGGATTGGCATTTGATGTGGATGGAGATGGAAAGATTGATGTGACGAAAGGAGATGTAATGATGGATATTATCAAACTTGGAGCAACTGGAATTCCCTACTCCAATCCAACTTGGCAAAAGTTTACAAAGGACTTTAAGATAGTTGGTGTTGATCTCAAGAAGGTAAAGAGGGTGTATCTCTATCTTGGTAAGTACAGGGATCCTGCGTTGAAGGGTGCTGTGTACTTTGATATGGTGAATTTTGAGAGAATTAAATAGTGAAAATATTGGTTGAGTGATTTATCTGGACCTATTTGATTAATTTTAGGGGGCGGCTTTAGGTCGCCCCTTTTGTGTTGTATCTAAAATATTTTAATTGTGGGTTTATAATTGCAGTTTTTAGATATATACGCTTTTGCTTTTCATGCCGATATACGTTTATGAAGGTGGAATATTTAGACTATTGGAATAGGAGGTTGAGGAGGTTGAGGGGAGAAAAATTATTATTTTTTGTATTTATTTTATTATCTACATTTTTTATAAGTGGATGTTTAGATACGACAGAGGAGCTGGGAGTTACCACAGAAGTTTTAGATAAGTACTTTTTTGTTAATGGTTATGTGGCAGACGATTTATGGAAAGATACTAGAGTTGTGCTAAGTGTTTTGAACGGAAATAAGGTTGTGGCTACTTTTGAGACAACTACAGATGAGAAAGGGAGTTATTTGGTAAAGATACCTGTTGAGTATAGAGGATTTACCATTAAAGTTGATGCTTATAAGGACAGCATGAAGATGGAAGCAGTGGATGTGTTGGATGATACCTTAAAGGATCGTTTGTTGAATGTGACTCCATTTGCTTCTTTGGCAGCTTCGTTGTGGAAGAAGGGCTTGTCCCCTCGAGATGCGAGTAAGAAGGTTGAGGAATTAGCAGCTAAATTTAATGTAGAGGTTGATTTAGATTCGAGCACTTTGGATGAAGATGGACTCAGGGAGGCGCTTTTAGCTTTTGCAAAGGAGTTGGGATTTGAAGTTTCTAGTGAGAATGAGATAATAAGAAGCTTTGATGCTATGGCAAAGTGTGTAAGTACTGAGGAAGATGATGTTAAGTTGGAGATGAATTATAACAATCTGTTGGCTGCAGGTGTTGGATTGGATTTGAAAAGATACAAGTACCAGGCGGCAAAAACACAGGGGATAGTGTTTTCTGGAGATTTCGATTGGAGTTTGCAGGAAGGTATTGCTTTTACAAATTTAAACGAGAATGGATTGACAAGTACAGAGGTTGAATATGAGAGTTTTAAAGAAGAAAAGCCTGATATATGCGTATTGAACAATGGACTGGTTGGAGTAGGAGTAGATGGTAAAATTTATGGTTTAGGAGTTGAGAGCTCCTATGGTGATGCCGGAAGTTTGAAAATAGTACTTAAGTCTTCTGAAATGTCAGAGGAATCTGTAGGGTTAGGGATTTATGATGGACGTATTGTTATTAGTAGGGAAGAAGGTATTACTTCTGATGAAAATATTTCCACTCTTGTTGTGGGGAAATTCAATCCTAAGATGGAAAATTTTATAAAGGAGATGATCAAGGGAGCAAGTTTGGAAATTCACCTTGATGGAAGCTATACGTATCAGATAGGTGACATTGAAGGAAGTGGTGAAGTTAGTGGTGTGAATGTTAAAGAGGTAATACTTAACATAATGAAAAGATTTGGAATAGAATTACCTGATGATTTGAATAAGGAGTTAGAAGAGTTTGACACTTCTTTTGTTCGCAGCCTTGAAGAAATGGGGGAGGATAAGAGTTTCGTAAAATTGCTTAAATCTATATTTAAGGATTCTTACTTGAAGTTACACGATGGAGATGTAGCAGAGGTGAAAGCTTTAGTTATAGAAAATGAAGATAATGATGATAGTAATATTGCTGGAGATAATAGTTATAATCAAATTCTTGAAGGAGAGATAGAGAATTGATAGAGGGGAAATAGAATGGGTAGAAGGAAAAAATTAAAGGGAGGCAATGACCTTTTAGCTTTTACTTTGTTTGAAAATGTAGAGAAAAGAGTGGAAGATAAGGGTGAGAATAAAGATAAAAATAGTGCTATTTCTACTGCAGAAGAACATATCCCAGTTTATCTATTGTTTGATGGGTACAATCTTGCATACAGAGCTTTTTTTGCAGTTCCTGTACCTATGTTGACCTTGGGAGGAGTTGTTACAACTCATTTAACGCTGGGGTATAGGATATGGAAGAAAACACAGGAAGAGGTTGCAAAGTTTCTATGCAAACTTGGATTAAGTGGGAGTTTCTACACTGCTCGCTTTGTGTTTGATGTTGATGATTTTGATAATTTAGACTTGTTTTTGTTGAAAGAAGATAAAGTTAGGGTTGTTCTTGATAAAGTTGATTTCAAAAGTAAAGATGCTGCAAAGGCGGATAAAAAAATAATTTTTATTCCACTTGTTTTTATTGAAAAGGGAAAATTAAAGCGCAGGGAGATGTTTGAATTATATAAAGTTCAAAGAAAGCCTATGCCTAGTCACTTGAAGAAAAACTTGCCATTGCTGTGGAAATTGTTTCTAAAACTTGGGGTTCCCTGTCTTGGATACGATGATAGAGAGGCAGATGATCTTATGGCAACCTTTGTTATGGGAGGGTTTAATGGATATAAGTTTATAATTTCTTCTGACCAGGATTTGAATCAATTGTTGGGAGAAAATGTTTTTCAACTTGAGTACAAAACTAATGGAGAGATGAAGGTTAAAGGGGTTGGGGAATTTTTAGATGAATTTGGTTTTGAGCCGTCGCTCTTGCCTGATTGGAAGGCTTTGGTTGGAGATAGTTCTGATAATATTCCCGGTATAAAGGGAATAGGTAAAAAAACTGCTTCCAAGTTGATTGTAAAGTTTGGATCTGTGGAGAAAATTTTTGAAAATTTAGCCAGTCTTCCTTCTAAGGATAGGGAAAGGCTTGAAGGCAAATTAGAAGAGGTTTTGTTTTACAAAAGATTAATAAAGTTAAGTGTGGATGATGAGTTGTTAGAAGCATTTAGAGGTTTGAAGTGGCTTGAAAAGTTGCAGTTTGGGAGTGCATTAGATAATGAGGAAGGTTTTAACAGGAAGAGATTATACGAGTTTTGCTCAAGGTATGAATTAAAAAGTGTTGCAATAGGAGAGAATTTATACAGGGAAAATGATGTAGAAGAATTAGCTGCCAGGCTTGGGAGGAATGTTTTTGATGGTAAGGGGATAGTTGATGGGGAAAGTAAGGTAATGTGGAGTTTGAGAAATTTAGGGTTAGGTGGTAAAGAGTATATCAGAACAGGTGATTTGAAAGTTGCTTTTAGTATTGTATTTTCTAAAAATGTAGAGCTTGAAGAGGTTCTGAAAAGATTTGTGTTGCCAGCTCCGTGGGAGAGTAGAAGTGATAGTGATTTGTTGGGAAAATTGTTGGATAGATTAGAAGCTTATAGTTGGAGCAATTTTTCAAAAATATACAATATTGAGAAGAATTTTAGCGCAGCATTGGAGAAAATTTGTGATCAGAGTGTTGTGTTGGATTTAGAAAAGTTGGAAGAGTTGAGGGTAGAGTTTAATGACAGAGAAAAAGAGCTTGAAAGAATGATAATTTCAGAACTGGGTAACTTTAACCTTTCTTCTCCTAAACAGTTAAGGGAAGCGCTCTTTAAAAAATACGCTATAAAGTTGAAAACTACGAGAGCTGATGAGCTAGAAAAGTGGGCTAATTTACATCCAATTATAGAAAAAATTCTTATTTGGAGAAAGGTAAATAAATTGAAACAGATTGCTCAAAGTTTGAAAGATGCAGCATTTTTTGGCCAATTGAAGCCGGAGTTTGTTCAATTTGGAACTGTGACGGGACGTGTTGTTACTAAGAATCCAAATCTTCAAAATGTTCCAGTTAAAAGTGAAGATGGAGCGAGATTTAGGGAGCTGTTTGTGGCTCCAGTTGGCTACAAAGTTTTGGCAGCGGATTATTCACAGATAGAGATGAGATTAGTGGCTAGGTTAGCTGAAGATGAAAATTTAATGAGAATTTTAGAGGGAGAAGATGTGCATTCTGCTGTTGCAGAAAAGTTGTTTGGAACTAAAGAGAAGAGAGATGTTGCCAAAGCTATTAACTACGCTATTGTTTACGGGCAAAGCCCGTTTGGCTTGGCTAGAATGCTAGGTGTAAGCTTGGATGAGGCAAAGGATATAATAGATAATTTTTACGCAAACTTCCCTAAAGTAAAGGATTGGCATGAAGAGCTTATTTACCAAGCAGAAAAAAACTTGGAGGTCTTCAGTTTTTATGGGCGCCGTGCTCAGATTGCGAATTTTGCCTCTGTTTCAAATAAAGTGAAAGAAGAGGCTGTTAACTTTGTTTACAACTATCCTGTTCAATCAACAGCAGCAGATGTATTTAAAATGGCAGTGACGGAATTGGTTAATGAAGGATTTATTCCCGTTTTGCTTGTTCACGATGAGGTTGTTTTATATGTTAGAAATGAGGATATGGATGATGTTGAACGTGTAAAAGAGATAATGGAAAATGTTGTAGTTGATGAGTTTGGAGTATTACCTGTTAATGTAAGTGTTGCTGAATTTTGGGATTGATGTTTTTAAACTAGAAGTCTAGTGTTTGATAGTTGTTAATACCTTAGGTAAATTATTTTTGGTGGTACACCAATAGGTCTATTCATTAAAATTATGAGTGGAGGTAGAAGCCTCCATGTGTATTACAAGTGTTGGGAGGTGGTGTTAAAGTTGAAATTTAAAAAATTCCAGGAGGTGGTAATTATGAGGAAAATATTGAGTGTTTTCTTAATTGTAGCTTTCCTTACGACGTTTGGATTTGGTAGTACTGTTTATGCTTCTAAAAAGACGTTTTTGTGGGGAGTTATTACTGGTGTTGGGTTGACGATAGTTGGTCCAATTCTTGTAAAGGCTGCAATTGGTTTGGTTGGAGCTGCTGGAGCTGTGGCAGCAGGTGCAGCAAGTGCAGCGGGAGCTGCCTTGAGTGCTGGAGTTGCTGCAGCAGGTGGAGCAATTGCTGGTGCAGGTACGGCACTTGGTGGAGCAATAACTGCTGGTGCAGCAGCAGCAGGTAGTGCTATAACTTCTGCAGGGGCTGCAGTTGGTGGTGCAGTGGCCTCTGGGCTTGGAGCACTTGGTGGAGCAATTGCAGGATTGGCTTCCAGCCCACTTCTTCCGATTTTGGCAGTTGTTGCTGTTGGTGTAATTGCTTACATTGTGTATAAGAAGTTTATAAAGAAGAAGGCAACGGGTGGAATGGTTGTTACTCCTAGTAGTTCAACTTCTACTGGTAGCAGTAATGTTACAGTTAAACCGACGAGTAGCACTAATAATAGGCCAACGACTACAACTACTAAACCAGAGAATGCATCTAAGGAAGTAAATGTAACTGTTAAGCCAAACACTTCTGTTACTGTGAAGACTAACAAGCAGAAAGAAACTGCAAAGCCGGTCATGAAAAAAGGTAAGGGAAAAGTTGCTGCAAATCCAGACAAGGGGGCAAGACAGCCATCCAAGGGTAAAGCTGTAGCTGGAACTAAGTCCACGGCTTTGAAGGCAGCTCATGACAGGTACATTGCAGCCTACAAGAGATATGTTGACGCTATGGCAAAGGCAAAGGATGTGAACGCTCCTGAAGTTAAGAAGGCTTTGAAAGAGTACAGAAAAGCGTACGAAGAGTATCAGAAGCTTTTGAAGGCTGCAAAATAATGAAAGTTGGAAATATGATGAGTGTATGAATTTGAGCAGGGGGCACCTAGTGTGCCCCTTTTTATATTTTGGTTGTTTTTCTGTTATTTGTTAAAATTTAATGGTAATTTGGTAGAGAACCAAAGTTGAAAGTCTTTTGAAAATTTTGCTTTTATTTGTTCTAAAGTAGCAGAGGAGTGGTAAAATTTGAAAAAGCTCCTAATTAAGTCTCCAACAGTTAGTGATGCTATAAGTTTGGCTTGCAAGCTTTTTAACTGTTCTCCAGAGGATTTAGAGTGGAATATTAAGCGTCGAAAATGGGGATTCTTCATACTTGGTGGTTGGGTTGAAATTGAGTTTGGCCTAAAGAAAAAATCTGTTTCTAAACAGAAAAAGAAACTTATAGAGTACACATTTGAGTTTGTAAAAGTTGAGGAGAATAAGTGGAAATTTAAGACAGATGCTCCTTTTGGAATAGCTTTAAAGTATCTTGTTGCTAGGGGTATAGAGCCTTCTCCAGAGTGGGTTAAAGAGGCGAAGCAAGTATTGGAGGAGACGGGGGAAGTAGAGCTAGAAGTAAATGTTGAGTCTAGTGAATATTCTTTTGAGGTGGAGTTTGCAGAGGATTTAATGAGTGCAACAGCAAGATTTATTCCTCCTAAAGGAGTTGGCACAAAATGGCCCAGCTTATCTGAGGCTGTAGAATATTTGTCAAACTTAGGGTTGGATAGAGGACTTATTTTGGAGGATCGGGTGGAGAGTTTAATTTCTTTGGAGAAAGAAGTTGAAGTTGTAGCAGAGGGTGTTCCGCCTAAAGAGGGAAAAGATGCAGAAATAATTTGGAAGGTGGATTTTGAGGCTGAAAGGCGTGGAGAAATACTTATTGTAGAAGAAGAGCAAGTTTTAGGAGTTATAGTTCCTCCAGTTGAAGGGGAACCAGGAAAGAATGTTAAGGGAGAGAGTGTAGCACCGCCGCCTGTTAGGGATATTGAAATACCTTCTGATCTTGAAGGAGTTGAAGTAGTAGAGCTGGAAATAAAAGCAGCTCGTCAGGGATACTGTGAACTTGTCAATGGGTTTCCAATTGTTAAGGAAACAATGATTTTTGAAAAGTTGAGTGAAGATATTGATGTTAAGGGAATTGTTTATGTTAAGGGAGATGTGACATTCTGTAAGGTTAAAGTTGATGGTAATTTGCTAATAGGTGGAATTGCGGAAAAAGTTGAGTTTGATGTTACTGGAAAGATTGTAGTTAAAGGAGGAATTGTTGGTAAGGAAGAGACTACTATAAATTCTCATGCTTTGTATGCTAAGTTTATTCAAGATGCAGATGTTTGGGCAGAAAGGGAGATTATAGTCTCAGAGTATGTTAGAGGAGGAGACATTGCTACGGATGGAAGATTTATATGTGAAGCTGGCAAAGGACAAGTTATCACAAAGGTGAGGGCTTGTTTGCTTGCTCGTGCTAAAATATGGGGAAGTGAAGGAGAAGTGAAGTACGAGGTAGAGGTTGGGTATCCTATGAAATTGAAGCGAGAATTTGAGAGAATAGAAAAGGAAGCTGAGGAAGTTAACAAAATTGCAGAGGAGAAAAATAAGGAGTTTGCAGTTCTTAAGAAGAAGTTTCAGCTTGGAGAGTTGGAAGCTGATGAGTATGAAAAGTATATGAATTTAAAAACTGAAGTGGAGGAATGGGAGAGGAAGGTTAAGGAGATGGCGGCTAAATTGGAGGAGTTATTAATAAAGTTAGAGGGAGCTGATGATGAATTTCTTCACAAGGCTAGGATCGACATTGTTGACACTGCGTATCCGGGTGGATTTTTTAAGGTAAGGCATGAGATTTACCCAGTTAAATCTGCCTTGAAGGCTACTACACTTGCTCTTGAAGAGGCTCAACTTAAATTCCTGCCTTTGGCTTACAATGTAGATGTATTGTCTGATTAAGTTTGACTGAGGAGGATTTGAAAGGGGCGGTATATATGGGATGGATAATGGCACTTCTTGGTTTAGGAGTAATAATTCTTGTTCACGAATTTGGACACTACATTGTGGCAAGGTTATTTGGAGTTAAGGTTCATGAATTTTCTATAGGTATGGGACCTGAGATCTTTTCTACTAAAAAAAATGGAACTCTTTACTCGGTAAGGTGGCTTCCCATAGGTGGTTACGTTTTGTTGAAGGGGTTGGACGAGTTTGAAGGGGAGAGTGAGGGAGAGAATGAAAGTAGGGAAGAGGATGATAAAGATACTTTAAGTTCAGAGGAGGATGGTGACTCTTATAAGTCAAAGTCCTCATTTGCCAAGGTTATGATACTTCTTGCAGGGGCAATATTTAATTTTGCATTGGCATGGTTTTTGTTCTTTACTGTTAATTACTTTTTTGATGAGCGAAAAGTGCCAGCGGTTTTGTATTCTCCTAAGGTTGGCAAAGTATTGAAAGGATCTATTGCTGAAAAAGTTGGTATTAAGTCAGGAGATTTGATAATTAGAGTTGGATCTATACACATAACGAGTTGGGGAGTACTGAAGCACGCTGTTAAATTTTATGCTTCTCACGAGGTTGAGATTGAGTGGATCCGCAATGGTAAAAATTATACGGCAAGAGTTGTTATGGAAGATAGGTTAGGTATTGCTGCTTCTGGAGAAATAGTTCCCGTCGTAGGTGAAATTTCAGAGAAAAGTGGCTATGCTAAAGCAGGATTGCAGCCACAGGACTTAATTTTAGAAGTAAACGGTAAGAGAGTGAATTCGCTTGATGAGCTGGCAAAATTTAAAGGTAAGGGACCTTTTACTATGAAAGTTTCTAGATTAACAGCAACAGGAGAGAAAATCCTTACTGTGAATGTTGATAAATTGGAGCCTCTTTATCCCCCACTTGAACCAATTGTTGATCCAGTTGAAGGGAGAGCAGCTTGCAAAGCTGGTTTGAAGAAGGGGGATATTTTGCTTGAGATTAACTCTGTGCCAGTTAGGTGCTGGGAGTATCTAAGGTTTGTAGGGAAAAAACACAGAGATTCTACCGTTGAAGTTGCGGTGTTAAGGGGAGACAAGGTTTTGAAATTTAAAATTAAGTTGGAGGGAGATAAGTTTGGTTTGAAGATGCCTTATTATACTATTTACAACAAGGTTGGAATTTTGGAAGCTGTCAAATTTGCTACCGAAGATTTTAAAAAGTGGTTAGGAATGATGCTTGCTTGGTTCAAGAGGTTATTTGAATTTAGAGTGAGCACTCGGGATGTATCTGGACCTGTGGGGATATTTAGAATAATGATGAGAACTGCCAAAGAGTCATTTGAGGATTTTCTAACGGTAATAGCGATACTTTCCCTTAATATTGGCTTGATAAACTTAGTGCCATTTCCAGCTCTTGACGGAGCGAGGGCTCTTATTGAAATGTTCCGAGGATTTGGACTTAAGATAAGCGAAAAGTTGGAAGAGAGGATACATTTTGCAGGGTTTATTGTCTTACTTGGATTACTTGGACTTTTAGTTTACAAGGATACGATGGATATATTTAGAGGTAGGTAGTTAAGTGGGAAGGGAGGATATGTTTAAAAGGCTTGCAGAGAAGGCTCTTTTGTATATTCCAAAGAGTAAGTTAATTGATGAGGTTTTGCACCCTAGTGTTATTCGAAATGGGGTTTTAGTAAAAGCTTCTGCAGGAGCTGGGAAGACTACATTACTGGTTAGAATTTATTTTGAGCTTCTAAAACATGGAGTTTTGCCTGAGGAAATTGTATTTTTAACTTTTACTCGTGAAGCTGCCCGCTCCTTTAAGGAGAGGATTCTTTCTGTTCTTAGAAAAGTGTGGGGGGACTGTGAGGATTTCAGAGGATACATTGTTGAATTTTCAAAGCATTTTTCAAAGGCTGTTTCGGGCACGTTTCATTCATTTTTCAGCTCCGTGGTTGAGAATTTTTATACCCAGGTTGGAGCGAGGGAGTTTGTTACAGGGACTTTAGAGGAAGCTTTAAAAGCTGAATATATAGATCACTTTTTGAATTTGAGAAAGAGCGATGAAAAAAAATATGAGATTATGAACTACTTTGCTCGAAAAAGGTTGGAGAGTTACTTTTCTGTTGAAGACTTAATGTGGGATGAAGTAGATAATTGGCTTGATGAGGTGGAGAGAAAATGGTTTAAGCTTTTAAAAAAATTGAGGTTTGAAATAGAGATTTTGAAAGAAGAGGCTATAAGGGAAGGACTTTTATCGTCTTCACTGCGTTCCAAGAATAGGAGTGCTTTAAATGAGTTTGTTAAAAAATCTGATGTTGATGATGTTTTGAAAAGACTACTTTTAAAGAATTCCTTTTCCAAGGTTTACAATCTTTTAAATTCTATAGAGGAAGATGTGAAAAAAATAGAAGAGGGAGAAGATAATTTATTTGACATTCAGGTTAAAGAAGAGTTTATCGAGTTTATCAGAGGATGGAGGAAGTTTTTAAAAGAAAGAGGAGTTATTACTTACTCATCTGTACAACAGCAAGCCAAAAAGATAATGCGGAGTAATTCAGATTACTTTTTTGAAAAGTACAGGTATTTTCTAATTGATGAAGTTCAAGATTTGAATATGCTGCAGTTGAGGATTCTAGAGGATATGAGAAAGGGGTTTAAAAATACTGTGTTAGTTGGAGATGTGAAGCAGAGTATATATGGTTTTAGAGGAAGTCAGTACTTTGTTGTAGATGAGATAGAGAATAAAGTTGGAAAAGTGTTAATCATGGAGGATAACTGGAGAAGTTGTAGTGAAGTAGTAAGAAGACTAAATGAGTATGCAATAACTTATTTTAGAGAAGGTGAGCAAAAGGTAAATAGAGAGTGTAATGGGAAGGTTGAATTTTATTGTGCTGACTCATTAGAAAATGTGGCTCGATTTTTGCAAAACGGCTATTGTACTTTCATAGTTAGAAGAAATATTGAAGTATATAAACTTTGGAAAGAGCTTAATAAGAGGGGGTTTGTTGGCAGCGTTTATGGAGGAGATGTGCCCATAGGAGATGTGGATTTGAATAAGCTATACGCTAATTACTATTTTTACTATTCTCCTTATCCACCTGCGGGTCTCAAAAGATTTGAGCAGTTTTTTGGGAATACGGCAAGGCAGGATGCTACTTTTGATAAGGCAATAGAGATAAAGTCCAACACAGTGAGGAGAAGCAATTTATCTCTTGAGGCAGCTTTTGCGTATTCATACAGTGTGGCACTTCAAGAGTGGGAGTTATTTTCTGGAATATTAAAAGAGAATTTTGTTCGATTTTATCCGAAGTTTAGATTTTCAGCGGTGTTGCCCAGGGGTGAAGATTATTCTATTTACACAGTGCACCAGGCTAAGGGGCTGGAATTTGAAAGAGTTGTTGTGTTTGTTAGTAAACCTAAGGGTAGAGGTCAGAGCTACGGTAAGTACGGTGTAGCTTTCTTTGACAGGCGGGGAAATAGAAAAATAGATGAAGTGGCGGTGCTTGTTTCAAAAGCGGTTGCTTCCTTGGAAGAGTTGAATGAAGAAAGAAGAATTTACTATGTAGCACTTAGCCGGGCTGAAAATGAGTTATATGTGGTGTTTTCAAAAGATTTGATAAAAGAAGAAGGGAAAGAGAGTAAAAGTGATAGAAAGGAGCTATTTGAAGATATATTGGATATTTGGCGGCCAGATGAGTTGAATAGTGAGAATATTTTGATTGATAAGAGTGAGTTTCTAGTTAAAGAGTTTGGGTTGGATGAATTTACTGCCTTTTGTGATTTAAAAGGAACTTACCTAAATGTGAATAGAATAAAGGGAGATATTGAGCATGCGCTTTTGAAAAATAATAGATTTGTAAAAAGGGTTATTGCTTTTTTGGAGGAAGAGTTTGGCGAAAGCAAAAATTTAGTGTTTGCATGGGAAGTTACGTTAAGAGATGGTAACAGAGTGGATTTGTTGGTTATTGGAGATAAAGCTGTTTATGTATTCGAATTTAAACTCAGTGCAAAAAGTGAAAAAAAGGCTGCTTCCCAATTGAAAAGATACGCAGAAGTTTTGAGACAACTTTATCAAGTGAAAGATCTACCATTGGTTTTAGTGAGTTATTACATCGAGGAAGATGTGTTTGAAGTTTTAGAACGACTTTTAGTTGAGTGATGGTATGGGCTCTTTAGACAAGCTTTTTTGTACAGTTTATTAGCTTTGTCAAACCATGGATATTGAGAACTGAGTTGCCTCAAAATTTTACAAGCTTGTTTTTTTTCATTGAGTTGGAGAAGTATTAAAGATAGATTGAACTTTGCTTCGGGGAGAGCACTCATTGCATAGAATTTTACAGCATTTTTTAAATCAGCATTTTGTTGTGCTATAAAGCCTGCCTTGAAGGCCAGAAAAGGATCAAATTTAAATTTTAAAACCTTTTGAGCATTTTGCAAGGAAGGTTTGTCTAAAAACTCTCTATAGATTCTTGCTTTCCATATAATAAATGCAGCATTTACTAGGAGGGATAAGGCAATAAAGTACTTTACAACTTTCCACACTCCATTGATTAATTTTGTTGGTTTTGAACTTGATTTTGAGATTAACTTTGTAAATGAATAAAGGGCAATAAAGGCTACGGGTGGAATATGAAGAGGGAAAAATACCAGGGATTCGAAGGCTATGCTGGTAAGGCTAAGGGTGTAGAGGAGTTTGTGGGAATTGGGAGGAATTTTTGGATTGGTAAGAATGTGAATTAGTGGAATAATGAAAAAGACTATTGGAAATAATCCTAGAATTCCCATCTCTACTATTGTTTGAATGTATTCGTTGTGACACCAATCAGTTCTAATTACTGGGAAGTCGTGCTTTAGAGATTCTTCTAGAAGTTTAGAGGGAGTGTTTCCAATGCCTATTCCCATTGGTTTTTTTAGAGCGATGTTTATGCAGTTTGTTACTATCTTTACTCTTTCTGCATTTGCACTAGGAGTCCAGTTTCTGGTTGCTATCCCGGATTTATAAATAAAAAAGATAGGGATAGATAGTGTAAGTAATAAAAGGATGTTTGCAAATTGTTTTGGATAAAATTTTCGAGATATGGCTATTGTTGAGATGAGCATTAAGGCAAGGGTTGAAGCGCGACATCCCGAGAAGCTTATTATTAGGGTGGATAGATATGCAAGGGGGGGAGAAAATTTTACTGTATAAGGTATTGCTGCCGCTAAGAATGAGGACAAGTAAGATCTATTTCCGAAAGTGGATATGAATTTTTTTGGATATTCGACGTTGTAAATTAACCAAAAGAGGATGGGAAGGAATGTGGAAATTGCTATTTCCCAGTCAAAATTTTTCTTTTGAAGGAAGTCGCTCATTGTCATTAGAATTGCTGCAAGGAGCAGTATAGATGGGGAATTAGGTTCCAGAGCTAGAAATATAGGAAAAAGCAACCAGGCATTTTTAGGGAGGCGAAGTGATTCAGTTGAGATTGCTATTAGCGCTGTAATTATTAAAAAGGCAGCAAACTTTATGGGGCGGAATGAGTCTGCAAGAAGGGTTATGTGAAGTGATGGTAGGAGAATTATCAAGCCGGAGATTATTGCACGATTTATACCGAGGCGCTGCAAATTTTTATCCTCCGCATTACTTTCATTTTATTGCTTTCTTAAAAAGTATAAGAAAAAAGGTTAAAATATACATCAAAAGAAAGGTTCTAAGGGTTAGGTTGTATTAATGGTTTGGTAGGGGGGAATTAGTTGAAGAAGGAGCAGGGCTACATTTTCAAAACTTTAAATTTAAGTGAAGTTATAGGTGAAATTACACCTTATCCTAAGGGGCACTTTACATTGGTGATGTTTGCCAAGGATCGTGAGAAGTTTTTTAAAATTTTGAAGAGAATTAACAACTATTATTTAAAAGGAAGTGAAGATGATGATGAGAGATCTAAAAAAGCTTTTTTAAATCCACAGCAACTAAGTTTATACGTTGTATGGTTTGGAAGGGTGGATTTTTTGAATGAAGTTGAGATTTTAAAAAATGCACTTGAGTTTGAATTTAATATTGGTCTTCCCCTTGACTTCAAGCGTTTTAAACATAGTGCGGTGCGTAAGAGAAAAAGCATATGGATATTTTTTGATCAAAATGTGTTACCTTCCCAGATAGCTTTTGTAGCGTTTGAGAGGTTTTTCGATAATTATGGCTCAAATACCTGTCGCGGTATTTTGCTTAAGTGGTGGGAATACGCCTGGATTCTGCCGTGGGTACCGGATAGATTGTGGACTTACAGGCCTTCTTTGAAGTACACTTGGGCTGCTTGGAATGGAAAAGGTGAGCCGAATTTACTTAGTAGCTACATAGTGGATGCTGTGGGGATAGCTCCAGAGAGTTTACCTGGTTTGAGAAAAAGGGGTTTTAAGCAGTTATTAAAAGAACTTTCGAATCCGATAGCATTTATCTTAGACACCTATTTGCAATTCAAGGCATGGTTATTGTCCAAAGTGCGTTAATTTGAAATAGAAAGAGTTTTTAGTATTCTTCTCAATTTTCTCATTGCGAATTTTACGTCGGAGTTGTGAACAGTTACTGGGAAATAAAGTGTTATTGAGTTTTTGGAAGTAGATAAATCGGTTGTGTGTGCTAGTATTCGGTTTTTTTCAAGGAGATTTTCTAATTCTTTGGCATTTAGTTTACTTTCAACGGTGATGGTTATTGTAAGTTTGGAGGTTAATTTAGCTTCTGCTTTTTGTATGGATTTTTCAATTAAATGCACTTCTTCTTTAAGAATTGAGAAGATCTCACAGGATTTTTTATAGAGTTTTTTTAGCCATTTTTTCCAGAGATGTGAAAATAGTAGGGTGGCAAAAATAGTGTGTCTTGAGGTGGAGTTTGAGTTGGTTAATGTGTCAAAAAGTTCGGGAAATTTCAATAAGTGATTCAAAGGAGTTACCCAGAATTTTGATGTTATAAAACTGTTTATTATGGTTGATGAGGTGATGAAGCCTTTAGATAAAAGACTATTTTGCTTTTCTAGATTCAAAGTCCAAAAGTTATCCACTTTGCTTGAACAGCCAAAGTATTGGCTTATAGTTTTGCTTTGTTCTTGTGTAATCGGTATTAATATGGAGGTGTTTGACTGTTCATCTTGCAGTTTTTTTATGAGTGAGATAAGCAGAGGAGCATGAATAAATGCTCCCTTTTGTATAAAGTACCTCATAGGTCGAGAAAGTAGATTAAGTGAATAACCAAATGGGAAGTCCTTAGCTACTTTGAAATCTATGTATGGTTTACCATCTATGAAAAATAGAAAAGAGTGAGCTTTAAATCTAGTCAGAATTTTATTTATCATTCGATTATCACCTTGTTGCGTCCTGTATTTTTGGCGGTGTAGAGTCTGTCATCTGCTATCTTAATGGCTTCTTCAAGATATTCTGCTTCACTTGGCATTTCACAAATGCCGGCACTTAAGGTAACTTCAAGTCCGAAACGGCCTTGTGAGAATTTGAAAAGCTGTTGTCTTATTCTCTCCATAATGTGAAAAGCGCTAGCCTTGTCAGCTTTAGGAAGAATAAGCAAAAATTCTTCCCCGCCGTAGCGAATGATTGTGTCGTTTTCGCGAAGCATGGTTTTAAAGGTGTAACTTACCAGTTGAAGTATGTTATCACCCATTTGGTGACCATACGTGTCGTTGATTTTTTTGAAATGATCTATGTCAACCATTATTATGGAAAAGCGTTCGCCTCCTTTTGCTCGGCTGTTTATACTTAGAGCTATCTTTTCAAGGTAACGTCTATTGTGAGTTTGAGTTAACGGGTCAACGTAAGTTTCGGTTTCTAATTTGCTCTTTATTATTGCTGCTGCTGCATAGGTGGCAAGAGTTGTTAAAAGATGAAGATCTTGTGGAGAAAATGGAGGGTTTATCTTATCTGTTGCAAATATTGCGCCGATTATTTGGTTCTCAACTAGCATTGGAGTTGCTATTAGATTCAGAGATGAGTAATTCGAGGATGGTTCAAGGTCCAATTTTTTCCAATCGGAGAGAGAATTCAGTATTATAGGTTTTTTTATCTCAATTAATTTTTTCAAGAGACGGGTTTCTTCGACAGTTGTTACAGGATGTGTGAGTCCAACAGATAATTGCCTGTCAATTATTGATTCATTTTTCAAAACGATTATGCTGCAGTGTTTACACTCAAGTGCTTCCATAGCAAGTGAGGCTGTTCTTGAAATTATTGAGTTTACATTTCCCGAGAAGATATGAGTGGAGGTTTTAAATAGTAACTCCAGATCCCACACCAACTGCTTTTGTTCTGAAAGTAGCTTTAAAAAGTTTAAAACAGCCGAGGCTGCATTTGCATAGTTTAGCATTATTTCAAAATCCTCATCAGAGAAGTAGGTGCTGCTTTTTCCCACAGATAAAACTCCTGCTACTTTATTTTTTACAGTGAGAGGAACAGAAATGTCACTTTTTATAGTGAGGCCTGCTTTTGGTTTAAAACGGTTGTCTTTACTTGTGTCTTTTACAAATATGGGTGTTGATGTTTTGGCGACCCAACCTACTAGGCTTTCTCCAATGTGATAAGTTAGTTCTTCAGCTACGTTGTAAGTTGCTGTAGGGATAAGTTTTTCTTTATCTTTTAGGAACAATGCTGCGTGATCTGCTTTAACCAGCTCCACTGCGTACATGAGAATGTCTTTTAGTAGGTGTGAACTTTCCACATTTGAAGATAAGCTTTTTATTATAGTTGATAGGCTTGAAATGTGTTTCTTTGAGATCTCAAGGTTCTTTTGAGTTTTGAGTTGGAGATACTTAAGCTTTATTACTGGGATTAACTCTTCGAGAAAGTCCTTGACTTCTGGGATGCACTTTATAATCATTACCTCTTCGCTGTCAATAAACAACTTTATACTTTCGAGAGCAGAAGAAGGAATACCCCGTGAAATACCTGAATTTGATCCCGGCAGTTTAGCTATGAGATGCCAGGAGGGGCTTATTGAAGAAAGGACTTCAGTTAAGTATTCGATAAATTCACGTTCATTCAGGTATAAGATCTTTTCGGTAAATTTTGTAACTGTTGGATCACTCATAGCACTCTATTTTATCAGATGAACACTCCTCCGCCAAAATCATAAATGACATTATTCATTTTAACATTATGAAATTGCAGTGGAATGTATTTTAAATTATATTCACTGCATATTTTTTGTAATTCTTTTGAGTAGCCAAATGAAAAGAGAGTATTGTTTTGCCAGCTAAAGCATGCACCGCCTATGAAGCCTGTGTGAATTTTGGTATTTATAGGGCCTGGCAACTTTATATTTGAGGAAAATAGCTGGGTAGGTATGCCTTTTTTACGAAGGGTTTTGTATATGCCTTTATCTGAGGTGACTATGGTATCTCCTATTTCTATGCAGCTACATGCAGCGTACGACTGTTTAGTGTGAATAAAGGTGAAAGATTTCTTTTCTAAAAGTGACTTTACAAGTGGGGAGGAGGTTTTGGGATTTAGAATTGCCACTTTTTTCCGGGATATGAAAATGTTTATAAGAGTACTCAAAGGCCATTTTTTTCCTAGAGGAATTTTTATAACGGTGTATTTATTAAATGGAATTTCTGGGTAAAAACGTGTGTTCGCGTTTATAAATAGTGTTTTATCAATTTTTAGCACATTGGTATCACTGTGAGTGTTAACTGGGTGATATGGATTTGAAGAGATAATAAATATTGGAATGATACGCGTACCAATTGCAGAGCTGATTTTTTCTAGGTTTTCATTTATGAGTCGAGCTGCTTTAATTGATACAACTAATTTATAGCTACTTTCCATTGCTGCAGACCTTTTTTAACTAATTCTTGAGCGCCATAAGAATATTGCTAGGATAGCTATTGCAAGAAAAACTGCAAAATATCCCGCGAAGTTTGCCCAATTAGTAGGTTTGTAAAAGTTCAAAACCAGTGGATTTGTGAAATGCACTTTTTTTCCTTTAAGAAAGACTTTAACTGAGAAATTGTCTGGAGTGTATTTGAATACAACTCTAACACTGTCACCTTTCGGTTCCACTCGTAAGTTAACGGGAGAGAAAAGTGGTTCTTTTAAGACAGCGTATTCTAATTGAGGTTCTGGAACAGGAAGTTTTAATTCGTATACGTTTACATCTTCTGGATCGTATTTAAAGGGGGATACCTTGATAATGGGGGGGG
>JAMOTN010000053.1 GCA_027062325.1 bacterium | reverse complement strand
CTGCTGCCTTTTTCATAGCCTCATTTACCTCTTCAGCTGTTGCACTCTTTCTAAGCTTAACAACAAGATCAACAACGGAGACATCCATGGTTGGTACACGCATTGCCATTCCGTTAAGCTTTCCATTCAATTCAGGAATCACCTTTCCAATGGCTTTTGCAGCACCCGTTGTTGTTGGAATTATGTTTACAGCCGCCGCCCTTGCACGTCTTAAATCCTTATGAGGCAAATCAAGAATTTTCTGATCATTTGTGTACGCATGAACAGTCGTCATTAATCCGTATTCAATCCCAAAGGTGTCGTTCAAAACCTTTACAACTGGAGCAAGGCAATTAGTTGTACAACTTGCATTTGAAATTATGTGATGTTTTGTTGGATTATAATCCTTTTCGTTAACACCGAGAACTATGGTTATATCCTCTCCTTTTGCAGGAGCGGAAATTATAACCTTTTTAGCACCAGCCTTAAGATGCTTTTCCGCCTTGTCACGCTCTCTGAATCGCCCTGTTGACTCTACAACCACGTCCACTCCAAGCTCTCCCCAAGGAAGCTTTTCGGGATCTGGCTCAGCATAAACCTTTATCTTCTTTCCCTCCACAACCAAATAGTCACCTTCTGCATGTACCTCTTTATCCCAAATTCCATGAACTGAATCATACTTCAAAAGATGAGCCAAGGTAGCAGCATCAGTAAGATCATTTATAGCTACAAAATCCACCTTGCCAAATCCAAATCTAAAAACAAGCCTTCCAATTCTTCCAAATCCGTTTATAGCTACCTTTACCATTGCAAATCCCCCCTTTTACAAACTCCTAGCGGTCAAAACCGCTTCCTTCTATCCTAATTATCAGCCACATATACTCTCCAGTCAAGCTCTGAGAATATATTGTCCTTCCACTCTAAAAATGCCAGCCACTGCTGATCTATGTTTCCTCCATTCACCATCTCATACAATCTGTTGAAGTTCCATATATGCTGACGCGTTCTCTTGGTAGAATATTCCACGGCTGTTCCCATCTTTATCAAAAAAGCCCAATCGGAACTCTGAGCAAGCAAAAGTTCCCGGGCCATTTGGGTTATTGCGCGATCAACAATATTTTTCTTGCCGTATTCAGCTTTAAACTTGGTAGTAACCTCAACCATTCTATCTGCAGCCATGTGAAGATGCGGGTATATCCAGTCATTCGTACCATTCAACCACACTTCGCAATACCCTTTATAACCCCAACTTGAAAAAGCAGGCTCTGCTACTTGATTTTGAGGATACATATTCAAATACTGCTTCAACGTGACTGTCTTAATGTTATTTTGATCGTAGTGAATCTTTTTGAATAAGAAGTATAGAAAATCTGGACCCTCAAACCACCAGTGACCAAAAAGCTCTGCATCGTAGGGAGCAACTATAACAGGCTCCCTATCCATATGCGAGCGCAACCATTCAACCTGTTTTTCTCTATTAAACATGAAGTTTCCAGCGTGAAGCGCCGCCTTTTCTAAAGCCTTATCAGGATCGTATATATCTTTCTGAGATAAATCTACGCGTCCCGTAATTCTGTGATACTTTATACCTGTGTTAATGCGTATTCCATCCGGATGAATGTATGGAGCAATATAATCAAAATCCAAATCATACCCTATATCTCTGTAAAATTCTCTATAATCAAAATCACCAGGATACCCCTCTTGCGCTGACCATACGGCCTTTCCAGACTCAACATCTCTTCCAAAAGCAGCAACAAAAGTATCCGGACAGTAAATTGGAGCATAAACTCCATAACGCGGCATCGGTTTGGCAAACAACACCCCATGAGTTTCCATGACAAAAAATCTTATCCCATACTTTGCCAAAAACTTATCCACACGTGGATAATACGCACACTCAGGTAGCCAAATTCCCACAGGATCTTTTCCCATGTGGCGCCTGTAAATATCAACACCAATCTTAATCTGAGCCTCAACTGCCTTCTCATTAACCTGCAAAAGTGGCAAGAAGCCGTGGGTAGCTCCACAGGTTATTATCTCAAGGTGACCTGTATCTGAAATCTTTTTGAACGCTCCAAGAATGTCTTTTCCATTACTTTCCCAGAGTCTTCTCAAACGTGAAAACCTTTCTTTATACATTCTGGCAACCTTATTCAACCTTTCATCAAATTTAGTACGCCACACCTCTTTTTCTGCAAGTTCTTGAAGCTTATCAAAGTGCCTTTCAAATCTTTGCTTCAAAAGCTCATCTCTCATCATCTCCATCAGAGGAGGAGTTATAGACATAGTCAAATTAAAATCTACACCCTCATTCAGAAGAGAAGTAAACTTATCAAGAAGTGGCAAATACGTCTCAAGCATTGCCTCATAAAACCAAAGTTCCTCCATAAAAAATTCGTATTCAGGCTCCCTCACAAAAGGAAGATGCGCATGTAAAACTATACCCAGCCAACCTTTAGGTGTCATTACCATTCAACTCCTTCTAGCACTAATTACAAATAAAACGCCCCTGATTCTACTTGCTCTCTCTCTCCACTTTAATGGTAATTTTCTCAGCTTCAAAACCATCAGTCGCCTCAACCGGGAACACAAACTCTCCATCTGGTAAGTCAAACTCCAGCTTAAAAGTTCCATCAGGCATAAGCGTAACAGGCTTGCCCATCACCTTAACGCTGGCACCAGGTACTGTACGACCATGGAGAATCAAACGAGTGCCAACCTCTAAGAAAAATCCTCTCTTTTTCTCCCCTCTTTCCCTGTATTCTCTAGCTAATCCTTCACTAGCAAGATGCCCACTTGATAACACTTGCCACTGAGCAATCTTAGACACCAGCTGCTCTCTAATCAGTTCACGGAAAGCACTTGAATCTGCTAATGCCCTGTCAATCGAAGCAAGTATCAAACGTTCACTTTCAGTCACAACTGCCTCCTCAACCTTTCCTTCTCGCACTGATGCAGGAGGGGTAATCATCTCATTTGAAGAAGCTATCTCATAAAAATTACCATTTGAGTCTAGAAATCCAATAGATACCTTGAACTTTCCATCAGGTTTGTTCACATTTATATACCAATTTTTCACACCAGGAATTAAATCTATGTCAAAATGCGTCCCATCACTCAAATTATAAACACGCAAAACTTCACGTGCCCCATCTCCTACAATCTTCAATACATTTTCTCTATCCTCCGGTGTAACTTCCCAGTACGTATGAAGCCACCACGGATCAACAGCCATTAGAACAATCCTTGTTTTTCCGTAATTTTGAGGAAGTGCTGGTCCTAAATCCACATACGGCTTTTGTGGCTCTTTCCTGAACAAATTCTCGTAGTAATTTTCAGCCATTTTTTATCCCCTCCTTAACTCCTAGTACTCCCATAGTGCTTTACGTCACACACATCTCGCGCAAATTTCATTTACAGATTTCCTTCCGTTTTAACCTCCTATATTCCTTTTTCTACTATTGTTTAGATTACTCTTTTAACCAATTAATTTCAAGAACTCATTTTTTCCCTATTTCCATTCACTCTATTCGTTAGGTTGACTTACTGTTTTATAATATAAGCAATATCTCCTGTTTTAACTCCCGCCGCATTAGCTTCATCTGTATCCAAGTGGAAATCCAGCGCATACTTATCAGAGACCCTGACCAAAACATCATCAAATACTACTGCTCTTTCCGGGCTTGGAACATAGACAGCCACTATATCTTTATCTTTAAGCCCAAACGAGTCTGCCTCTTGCGGAGTCATGTGTATATGGCGCTTAGCTATTATCACACCCTCCTTCAAAACCACGTATCCAGCCGGACCAACAAGCACGCAAGTTTCCGATCCTGCAAGATCACCAGAATCCCTGACCGGAGGTTTTAATCCCAAAAGGCGTGCGTCAGTAGCAGATAATTCAACCTGCGTTTGAGATCTCTCTGGCCCTAAAACACGTACCTTCGGAATTACTCCTCTTCTACCAACAACCATCACCGTCTCCTCACAGGCAAACTGCCCAGGCTGAGTTAAATCTTTTATTTTTCTAAGCCTATAGTCCCTACCAAATAAAATTTCTACGTGCTCCCTAGATAAGTGAACGTGCCTATTTGAAACCCCTACTGGAATCGGTCCAAGCAGAGTTGCACTTCCTAACCACGAAGGTTTTGTGGGGGTATCTATTTTCGTCCAATTTTTCTCACTTTCTCCTTTTTCACATGCTTCCTCTCTATCTGCTGTTCCTTTTAAAGCTTCATGAACTCTCAGCTCCTCTACAACTCTTTTCAACATTTGAGCTGTTAAATCCATATCCATACCTCCAATCCAAAGCCCTTGCTCTACATCACTTATCAAAAACAATTTGAGCAGTATCTCTGGCAATCATTAGCTCTTCATTCGTAGGAACAACCCATACCTGAACCTTACTCCCCTCTTTGTGAATAGGTCCCTCTTTACCTTTCCACGTAACCTTATTCTTCTCTTTATCCAACTCAACTCCCATAAATTCCAATCCTTCTAAAGCAAGTTCTCTCAAAATAGGCATATTTTCCCCAACTCCACCTGTAAACACTATTACATCCACTCCACCAAGAGCTGCAGCATACGCTCCTATGTATTTTTTTATGCGATAAGCATACATTTTTGTTGCCAATACGCACTTTTCATCCCCAGCAAAATATCCTTCTTCTATTTCCCTCATATCGTTCGTATAACCAGTTATCCCAAGAACTCCACTTTTCTTATTCAAAATCTTGTCAACCTCATCTGCCGAGAAACCCTGCCTTATCAAGAATATTGGAATAGCAGGATCTATGTCTCCACAACGAGTACCCATTATCAATCCTTCAAGTGGTGTAAAACCCATACTGGTATCCATGCTCTTTCCTCCATTCACTGCCGCAATACTGGCTCCATTACCTATGTGGCATGTTATTATCTTGAGATCTTCTACTTTCTTACCTATAAGTTCCGCCACCCTCCCTGTCACATATCTGTGACTTGTTCCATGAAATCCGTATCTTCTCATTTCGTATTTTTCGTAAAATTCACGTGGTAAAGCATAAAGGTATACATGCTCTGGAATTGTTTGATGAAAAGCAGTATCAAATACTCCAACCTGTGGAACATCAGGCAAAAGTTTGGTTATAGCCTCAATCCCTGCAAGATTCGGCGGATTATGA
>JAMOTN010000052.1 GCA_027062325.1 bacterium | reverse complement strand
ATGTTGGTGAGGATCCTAAGCGGGTTGCTCACATGATTGCAGAAGCTGTTAAGAAGGCTTATGTGAATGGTAAATGTCGGGTTCACTTCTCTTCTGTGAAATACTCTGCGGATCTTTGGAGGCAGTGGAGTTTCCAGTTTGAAGATAATGTGGTTAAGGTAAAGATAGCGGAATTAGTTGATACTTCTGGGATTCCAATCCCTGATACCTTTAAGGGAGAGGGAATGGCTATTTTGCCGGTTGAGGTGATGAATGATTACGAAGGAGAAACAGTTATAAACATATTTTCAGGCCCTGATGTTGAGTTTGTTAGAGATGGAGATAAGGTTAGAATGGTATTTTTGCCGTGGCATAGGGACTGGAGTCATAGCTTAACACTTGCCGTATTTTTGGCCTTTTTACTTTTACCGTTTTCGTTAAAAGCTGCTGGTATTTTTGTAGCAGCTTGGTGGGCTCATGTGTTGGAGGATCAGTTGGGATATATGGGGAGTAACCTATTTTGGCCAGCCACAACCTCCAGATTTGCAGGTTTAAAATTGATGCATAGTAGTTGGCCGATTCCGAATGCTCTGACTGTTATGCTCGCTGCCGAGGTTGTACTTTACAAAGCAATGATAAATAAGTATCCTTTTATAAGAGAGGATTGGCATATGTTTTGGTTCTTCTTTGTGGTTCCCGTTCTACTCATAATTACGGGGGCTTGGTTTGGAGAGAAGGCTCGTGAGTTTGAGGTAGAAGTATTTGAAGAGGGAGGGGATTAACGTTGATTTCACCATTTGACAATGAGGTTGGAATGAATAAGTACACATTGGATAGGTTGTTGGAGAAAGTGCCAAATAAGTATTTGTTGATTTTGTTGATTGCCAGAAAAGCCAAGCAGATTCACAGGAAAGTTTACGAATGGGAAAAGAGGAAAAGGGATATGCATTTTGGAGATGAGCCTATTGATTACGAATACGATAAGCTTTTTAAGGGATTTGATCCACGAGAGGACAAGTATGTTGAATTTGCAGCACGTTTGATAATGGAAGATCCAACAATTGATTTTTCTTTTCTAAAGGATTACTTTGAAAAGATGAGTAAGGACAAAGGAAAACTCGTTGGAATGGAAGAGTTGAAAGAACTTTTAGGAGATGAATTTGATATATTACGTCCTGGGGAATTTGAACTTGTAGATTACTCCCAAATAGAGGGAATAGAAGGGGAAGAGATAATAGATGAAGATATTGAAGAGATAGATATAGATGAGGAAGAGGAAGAAGGAAAAGTTATAGGAGAGGATGAGGAAGAGGTTGATGATGTTGAGACTGAGGAAGACGAAGAAAATGAAGAAGATGAGGAAGAATACTTGGATGATGAGATATAGGGAGTTTATAAGCTGAGGAGTACAGTTTGGTGAGAGGGTAGCTGTGGATTGGTTTAGAAATTACGAATTGTTTGTGGGGTTGAAGCGTCTTAAAAGAACTGGGTGGGTGCTGAGATATGCACCTGATGAGAGTATTGCTGATCATGTGGCTGCGACGCTATTTCTAGCAGAGGTTTTACTCCCAACTTTTCCGGTTATCTTGGATGCTAGCCGGGTTTATCGTATGTTGATATGGCATGAATTTGCTGAGAGAATTACAGGAGATATTCCGTCTATTTACAAAAAAGTACAAGAGGCAATTGCGCCTGTTGAAGCGGAGTTTGTTTTGACGCTGGCAGGAGATGAAATTTATAAATTATGGGATGAATTTCACACGGTTTCTAGTAAGGAAGCATTTTTTGCACGATTCATAGATAAATTAGAGCCAGTTTTACAAGCTTTGTTGTATGCTAGGTACGGATGGAATGGAGCAGCTGAGTTTAAAAACAGTTTGATAAAGTGGATTGACTCTGTTCGAGATAAGGTTTCTTCTCTTTTTGAAGAGTCTGAAAAAGTTTTGGCTTGGGTTGAATCCATTGTGTCAAAGTTGTAGGGGGTTTATGTGGTGGAAAAGGAGTTTATTTCTAAGTCTGAAGAGTTAGCTTGGATTAAAGCTTCTATTGATAGAATAGAGGGTGATAAAGCAGTTGTGGTTTTACCAGGTACTTTTGAAAGTATCGTATTGCCTCTTAAATATCTTCCTAAGGAAACAAAGGAAGATATGTGGATCGAATTTTTTATAAAAGTTAGTATATAGTTGATGTAAATTTGCGTATTAAGTTTAGCTTACATTGTTAAAATTTCGAAGTTTCCTGTTTTGGAGGGAAGGAGATGGATTTTGATAAATACCACAAATATGAAGCAGCTTTAAAAAATGCTGTTGTAGCTGATGCGTTGGTAAATGGATTTATAGATGTTCCTTACGCGGATATAGTAAAGTTTGTAAAAGAAGAAGGAAGATTTGCCAAGTATCCAACCTCCCCTTTGGGTTTTTTAAGAAAAGGTGATGCAAGTGAATATGTGCGTGTGATGTTTCACGTGGGTAATCAGTTTTTAGACAAAATGCCGGGAAATTTTACAGTTGACGACTTTGGAATAGCTTTAGGAAGTTGGTATGAGGATTTTGAGAAGGAGCTTAGGTATCCAGATTCTTCGCTTTTGAACTTTGGTTTTTACATTAAGAGAGGTGCTGCTGTTGAGGATGCCATTCGTGATAGCTTTGTGGCAGCAGTTATTTTTCCTGCTATAATTCCTGCTCTTTACTTCATAGAGGATCCTGAAACTCTTGTTGAGGTTGCAATGTTTTTTGCATCAAATTTTACCTCTATGGAGGATGTGTGGAAGGGAGTTGCGTATTACTTAACAGCGATGCATCTTGTGTGGGACGGTTTGACACCGGCTCAGTGCTTGGATAATTTTGCAGAGAGCTCAACAGGGATGTGGAGAGATTATTTTAGGAGAGCACGAGCATTTTTAAAAGATCCTGATTGGGAAAAGATTGATGTTATGATAGGAAATGATGAGAGTATATACAGTGCTGTTCCTTTATCACTTGTGGTAGCTTCAAGTGCAAGTGACAGTGCTGAATTTGAGGATAAAATGTATAGAATAGCCTCAGATGTTGGGGCAGACTTACCTGCTGTTGCTATACTATCGGGTGTATTAATAGGGCTTGGAGGGAAAGAGCTAAAGTTTGATGAGGATGTTGAGTTTGAATATTCTTCAATGGCTTGGAAAATTGCCAATATGTTGGCGGAGAAGGAGGAGTAACGTTGCTGGAATTACAGAGAGAAGAGGTTGTAGATAAAATAAAAGCTCTTCTGAATGATGAGCAGCAAAAGGCAGTATTTTATTCTGGAAGGAGTTTAGTTGTATTTGCAGGGGCAGGAAGTGGAAAAACTAGGGTAATTACTTACAGAATTGCCTATCTTTTGGTAAATGGAGTTTCTCCAGAGTCCATAGTTGGTTTGACTTTTACAAACAAAGCTGCTCGTGAGATGAAGGAGCGAGTAGAGGGGCTTGGATTAAGTGGAGTTGATAAAATTTGGTTATCAACTTTTCATTCGTTTTGTGCAAAAATTTTAAGAAAATGGGGGCATTTGATTGGAGTAAACTACAACTTCACAATAATAGATGAGTATGAGCAGATTCAACTGTTCGATGAGATTTTAAAAAAAGCCAATTTAGACGAGAAGGGATCTAAACTTGCTTTCATTTACAATACTCTTTCACAAGAGTTGAAAGATGCAAAAGATGATCCGTATTATGCTGTGTATGCTGATTTACTGCTTGAGTATGAGAAGGTAAAAAAAGCAAATAACTATCTTGATTTTGCAGATTTGCTAAAAAAGGGACTTGAACTTTTAAAAAAGGGAATACCTCATAAATTTAAGCATGTTCTTGTTGATGAGTACCAAGATATTAATGAAATTCAATACAGAATAGTAAAAGAGCTTGCTCGTGATGCAGATACCATAATGGTTGTTGGTGATGATGATCAGTGCGTTGTAGAAGGGGAAATACTTACGTCTTCTGGAAAGAAAAATGTTGCAGATTTGCGTGAATATGAATATGTTATAGCTGCTGCCGGAAATTCTGAAGTTGGGAGATTTGAGGTGTCCAAGGTTAGTGTAGATGCATACGCCGGTAAAGTAATTGCTATAGAGACAGAATTTGGAAAAAGAATAAGGGTAACTCCTAACCACAAAATTTGGGTGAGGTTTATCCCAACAACTGCTGGTTGGGGGGTCATGTTGAAGTACAAAAGAAAAGTTGGTTGGCGTTTAGCGGTTGAGAAGCCATTTTGGTATCTGAAAGGGGAGAGAAAGGGATTAGAGCAAGCTTCGAAAGTTTGGATCGTGGATGTATTTGACACATATCGAGAAGCACTTATTACGATGTATCACTACTCTGTAAAATATGGTTTGCCTGTCCTGCCTTTTGAAGCGGGGGAGGACAGTAAGATTACTCAAGATTTAATAGATGAGTTTTATGCGTCAATCTCTCTTGAGGAGAATGCAAGGCAATTTATGCAGGATAAACTGTTATTTGAAGAGGAACCACACTTTGTTGCAATTGGGGAAAAGGCTAAATATGTTATGGTTTGCATGTTTGATTCAAAGCGTGGTGGGATAATGCACCATGCAGTTTATTTTTCGCATGGGGATAAAAGTTGGGCTCTTGTTGATGAATCGGAGCAATATGATTTTAAAAAGTTGTATGATTTTGCCAAAACCGCGACAACAGTATCTGATTCCTACCTATTTGTTGCTGCAAAATTGATAGATAATGTGCCTTTTATTCTTATGCCAGCTTCGCACATTAGGAAGGGAATGGAAGTTGCTGTTGTTGAAGAAGGAGTTTTGAATGAGGTAAAGCCTCATTTGAATAATGGAAGCTTTATTGGGTTGATAACGCGTGTGGAAAAGCAATCTGATAAATCTAGTAAAAGTGTATTTCCAAGGGAGATAGTGCCTACTGAAAATTACCGAGTTGTTTCTGAAAAGGTGGAGAGTATTGGAATAGAGAGCTATGAAGGGCCAATTTATGATTTTGAGGTAAAAGGGGTGCACAACTTTGTTGTTAATGGTGTAGTGGTTCACAACTCCATATATTCCTGGAGAGGAGCCAACTGGCAAAAAATTTTGCAGTTTGAGAAAGATTTTGGTGGGGAGAGGGTGTTTTTAACAAAAAACTACAGAAGTGCGAAGTCAATAGTGGAAGTGGCAAATTCTTTGATTGAAAATAATACTATGCGTGCTCCTAAAAGGATGGTTGCTAATAACTCTTCAACTGAAGTGGTTGAAGTTTGGGAATTCAATTCGGGCCAAGAAGAAGCCTCTTTTGTGGCTGAGAATATATCCATTCTTTCTCATGTGTTTGACAGTATTGGGGTGCTTTACAGGGTCAACTGGTTATCTGCGGATTTAGAAAGGGAGCTTGCCAAAAGAGGAATAGTGTACAGAATAGTGGGGGATACTTCTTTTTGGGATAGAGCAGAGGTAAAGGATATGCTCTCTTTTTTGCGCTGGACTTTAAACAGGCGCGATATGCTGGCTTTGAAGAGAGCAGCTAGAATTTTAAAAGTTGGGGTTGGAGCAAAAGCTGTTGAGAAAATTGCCAAAGAGCTTGAAAATTTCAAAGAAGATGGTTTGTTTGGAGGAATTGAAGGGGTAATTGAGCGTTGTCTGAAGGGGCGGCAGAGGAAACTCTTGGAATTTTTCAGAAAAGTTGAGACTGCTAGTAAGCCTTACGATTATATGAAATTGGTTTTAAAAAACTCGAAGTATGAAAGTTATTTGAAAGCGAAGTATCCTAAAGATTGGAATGAAAGACTTGATAACGTTTATAAATTGCTGGATTATGCTCTTGAAGCTCAAAAGGAAGGTGCTTCACTGCTTGAATTTGCTGAGAGGATGGCTTTGGTTCATGAGACTGATGAAAGAGCAAGTGTGAGCTTAATGACGATACACGCTTCCAAGGGGTTGGAATTTGATGTGGTATTTGTAGTGGCTGCAGAAGAGGGGATCTTGCCGCATTCTCGTAGTTATACTGAGGATCAAATAGAAGAAGAAAGACGGTTGATGTATGTGGCGTTGACAAGAGCTCGTCAGAAGTTATTTGTTAGTTTTGCTAATAGTCGTTTTTATCATGGACGTTTTAGATTGTCAGAGCCTTCTAGATTTTTGTACGAAATGGATGATACGTTTCTTGATTGGAAGTCTCGTTTGTAGGAATGTTATCGATACCATATTTTTGTTTTTTATTTTACCGCTCAAAAAATAATCAGAATTTTTACTGATTGTGTTTTTTTTGGGGTATTGACAAAGATTGTGGTTCTTAATGAAAAATTCCAAATTTCTGAACTGCGAATTATACTAGTTATTAGAATGGAGCTGGGTACTTTCACGTCTGGAGGAGGCGAGACTTATGACAGAGATTTACAATTTTATAGATCATGAAAAGATTGATTCTTTGTTAGAAGAGGGGAAGAGAAAAGCTAAGGATTTCAAGCTTGTTAGGGAAATTTTAGCTAAAACTAAAGATTTGGAGAGGTTGCCTTTAGAAGATGTAGCAGTGTTGGTGAATGTAGAAGATCCTGAATTAGTTGATGAGATTTATAAGGCAGCGCTTTGGATAAAGGAGCAGATATACGGAAATAGAATTGTTATATTTGCTCCACTTTACATATCCAGTTACTGTAAGAATGATTGTTTGTACTGTGCTTTTCGTGTTTCGAATAAGGATGTTGATCGCGCTGCTCTTACAATGGAGCAGATAAAAAAAGAAATAGAGCAGCTTCTTAAGCAGGGGCACAAAAGGGTTCTTTTGGTAGCAGGGGAGGCTTATCCGCCTGAAAAAGGATTGGAATATGTGTTTGAAGCTATTGATACTATCTATTCTGTAAAGCTTGGGGAAGGAATAAACATACGTCGAATTAATGTAAATATCGCTCCTTTGACAGTTGAAGAGTTCAAAGCCCTCAAAGAACATCACATTGGAACCTATCAGCTTTTTCAAGAAACTTATCATTTGCCGACGTATGAGAAGGTTCATGTGGCAGGTCCTAAGCGTGATTATTTGTGGCGTTTATGGGCTATGGATAGAGCGTTTGAGGCAGGAATTGATGATGTTGGAATGGGAGTGCTGTTTGGACTTTACGATTGGAGATGGGAGTTGCTTGCACTATTCATGCACGTAGATCACTTGGAGGAATGTTTTGGAATGGGACCGCATACTATAAGTGTTCCAAGGATTGAACCTGCTGTTGGTGCTCCTATTTCAGAAAATCCACCGTACGCGGTGAGTGATGAGGAGTTTAAGCGTCTTGTTGCAATAATAAGATTGGCAGTTCCTTATACAGGAATGATTCTGTCTACTCGTGAAAATCCTCAGATGCGCCGTGAAGCTTTGAAACTTGGAATATCTCAGATTTCTGCGGGTTCTCGTACAAATCCGGGTGGTTACAGTTTATCTGAAGAAGAGTATTTGAAAGGTGCACAATTTTCTCTGGGAGATCACAGGCCTTTGGATGAGGTTGTTTATGATTTGCTTGATATGGGTTTTACCCCTTCTTTTTGTACAGCCTGTTATCGTTTGGGAAGGACGGGGCTTGATTTCATGGAGCTGGCGAAACCTGGGGATATAAAGTACAAGTGTGAACCGAATGCTATGAGTACCCTTCTTGAATATCTAATAGATTTTGCAAGTGATAAGACTCGCCAAAAAGGTATGGAGTTTATAGAGAATAAAATAAAAACCTATGATGAAAGACAGAAGAAAATAGTTGAGGCTCTCTTAGAGAAAGTTCGTGAGGGAAAGAGAGATGTCTATGTGTAGATTTGTGGTTAGCTACTTTGTGATATAAAATTTAACTGGAGTAGCTTTACTTCTAGATTTTAGAGGACTGGTTGTTAGTGGAGTAGTTAAAGTAGAGGTGAAAGCGTTGGAGTTTATTAAAAAGGAAGATGAGTTAGGAGAGAAGCTTGAAGAAATAAGAGTTGAAAAAGATTTAATAGGTGAACTGGAATTGCCAAAGGAAATTTTGTGGGGAATACATACTCAAAGAGCTTTGATGAATTTTTCGGTAACTCCTTATAGGCCGAATCCGTATTTAATCCGAGCTATGGCGGTTATAAAGAAAGTTGCTGCGGAGGTTAACGAAGAATTAGGATATTTAGATGCTGAAAAAGCTTACTATATAAAGGAGGCAGCAAGTGAACTTTCTTTGGGGAAATACATTGATGCAGTAGTGGTAGATCCTCTTCAGGGAGGAGCTGGCACAAGCTTTAATATGAATGTGAATGAAGTAATAGCTAACTTGGCTTTAAAAAGGGCGGGTAGAAATCCTGGTGATTATGACTATATATCTCCATTGGAGCATGTGAATATGCATCAATCAACTAATGATGTTTTCCCCACAGCTGTGAAAATTGCGACTTTGTGGCTTTTAAAGGAACTTGAAGATTCGGTTGTTAGATTACTGGAAGCATTTCAGAAAAAGGAAAAGGAGTTTGCGGATATTGTGAAGGTTGCAAGAACCCATCTCCAAGATGCCGTATTAATAACGTTGGGACGTGAATTTTCAATATATGCTGATTCTCTTGCACGTGATCGTTGGAGAATATTTAAGGCCTCTGAAAGGATACGGGTAGTAAATATTGGAGGAACGGCTGTTGGAACTGGAATTGGAGCTCCGCGTCGCTATATATTCAAGATAATAGAAAAGTTGCGCCAAGAGACAGGGCTGAATCTGGCACGCGCTGAGAATTTGATAGAGGCAACTGCTAATCAAGATGGGATTGTTGAGGTATCTGGAATAATCAAGACGTTGGCTGCTAATTTGATAAAAATAGCCAATGATTTACGATTTCTTGCTTCTGGACCTGATGCTGGAATAAATGAGATAAAGCTCCCAGCGGTTCAGGCAGGGTCTTCAATTATGCCGGGAAAAGTTAATCCCGTTATTCCAGAAATGGTGATGCAAGCTTCTTGGTTGTTTATAGCTTACGATTCGTTGATTACCACGGCAGCTAGCAATGGCAATTTAGAGGTAAATAATTTCATGCCTTTGATAGCTTTTGCCCTTCTTGATGGAATAATGATATTAAGGAATGCTGTTGAGAGATTTGCAACTAGGTGCGTGGAAGATATAAAGCCAAATGTAGAGGTTTGCAGGAGACATGTGGCGGCTTCTACTGCTTCTTTGACGGCTCTACTTCCAGTGTTAGGTTATGAAAAAGCTACAGAGGTTGCAAAGTATGCTCAAGAAAAAGGGATTTCAGTAAAAGAAGCAGTGTTGGAAATAGGAGGAATTTCTAAAGAAGAGTTTAATAGACTTACCTCGCCTGAATTGGTGTGTAAGTTGGGATTCACAAAGCAGGAGATGGAGAAAATAAAAGCTTTAAATGGTCATAAAAAGAATAGTGTTGGGGTAGATCAATAGGTGGTGTAGTAAACAGTGAAAAGTGCTCCCAAAGGTGTGCGCCTTCACATAGGGATATTTGGCCGAAGAAATGTTGGCAAATCCTCGCTTTTGAATGCATTTGTAAATCAGACGGTATCCATTGTTGCTGATTATCCGGGAACTACGACTGATCCTGTTAATAAGCCGATGGAGCTATTGCCACTGGGACCTGTTCTTTTCATAGATACAGCTGGAGTTGATGACACTGGAGAAGTTGGGAAATTGCGGCAAAAAAAGACAAAACGCATATTTGACAAGACTGATTTGGCTCTTATAGTTACTGATTGTGAATGGACTGAGTGGGAAGAGGAGCTATGCAAGGAATTTAAAAAGCGAGCTGTACCAATAATTGCAGTCTTTAACAAGATAGATGTGAATAAAGTGAATGAAACTGTAGTAGAAAAAGCGCAGAAGTGTGTTGATAGAGTGGTTTTCGCCTCTGCTTTGAAAAGGGAAGGAATTGAGGAATTGAAGCAGGTGATAATTGATGTGGCTCCTAAAGATTTGCTGGAGCATACTATAATAGGTGATTTAGTGCCTGCTGGTTCATTTGCAATTTTAGTTGTTCCAATTGATAAAGAAGCTCCTAAAGGAAGGCTAATTCTACCTCAGGTTCAGACAATTAGAGATTTATTGGATAATGATGCTGCAGCATTCGTTGTGAAGGAAAGGGAGCTTGCTTGGGCACTCACTTTGTTCAAAGAAAAGCCTGCAATTGTTGTTACAGATTCTCAGGCGTTTTTAAAGGTAGCAGCAGATGTGCCAGAGGATATACCTATGACAAGTTTTTCCATATTGTTTGCTAGATTTAAAGGGGATCTTGATGAGTTTGTGCGAGGGTGTCTTACGATTGAAAATTTAAAAGATGGAGATAAAGTTTTAATTGCTGAGGCTTGTACGCATCACCCAATAGCTGATGATATAGGAACGGTAAAAATTCCTCGTTGGCTCGTTCAGTACACAGGGAAAAAAATAGAGTTTGAATTTGCTCGGGGGCTTGATTTTCCAGAAAACTTATCTGAATACGCTTTGGTAATACACTGTGGTGGATGTATGTATAACAGAAAACAGATATTGAATCGTATTAGAAAATGCAAGGAAGCAGGAGTTCCGATAACTAATTATGGTTTGACTATTGCCTATTGTTTAGGTATATTTGAAAGAGCATTGAAACCTTTTGCTTCAGCTTACGAGGTTTATATGGAGTTGAGGGAGGGATAGTGGTGAGGAGTGTTGGAACGGTTATTTATGCGGGTATAGTGGTAATTTTGTTGTTCTTTGGTGTAAGTGTGTGGGGGTTGTTTAGAGGATTACACGAAATTGCCAACGATGGTTTGTACATAAATCTTGAAGGAAGGCAAAGAATGCTTACTCAGAAAATGAGCAAAGAGTTGTTGCTTTTGCTTAAAGCAAGAAGTGAAGGTGAAGCAACAGCGGAGATTCAGAAAAAAGCTGAGCAGCTGCTAAAAACGTTAAAATTACTTACTACGACGGCAAACTCGTTGTTAAGTGGAGGGGATGTGTATCTTGATTTAAATTTAACGAAGAAAAAGAAAATACCTCCGGTTGAGTATCCTAAGGTGCGTGAAAGAATTGCAAAAGCCTTGGCGGAGCTAAGAAGATTTGAAAAGATAATAAATGATGTTGTAGCGGGTAGGAGTAGCAAATATGATGTTGATTATGTGCTCAATAATAACGTCTATCTTTTGAAGCTTATGAATGATGTTGTTGTGGAGCACCAGAAGGAGTATGAGAAAAAGTTGAAGAAAATAGAGGAGATGCAAGTGACTTTATTGGTGAGCAGTTTAATAGTGTTTGGGGTGGTTGTGTGGTTTGTGACTACGCTAGTTATAATGCCGCTTAGGAGGACTGCTTCTATAGTTGAGGAGGCAGCAAAGAAGAGAGATTTGTCAGTGAAGATTCCAACTGTGATTATAAAGCGAAAAGATGAGATAGGAAAAGTTGCTGCTTCGTTCCAAAAGTTTGCTAGTCAAATTAAAGGGGTTGTTAAGGAACTACTTGAGTTGACTGTGAGTTTGAGCTCTATAACTGATTCTCTGAAAGGTATGGTTTCTACAATTACGGATGGAGTATCTCAAGTTACGATTAATGTTGACTCGATTAGGTTGTCGCTTCAGGATAACGTAGAGGCTATAAAACTTGTTGCGTCAAGTGGAACGATTGTTAGAGAAGGGGCAGAGCTTACTCGTGAGAAGACAAGTGCAGGTAAAGAGATGGGTGAAAAGGGCCGTCAGGTTATAGAGGATATGGTGGGAACTTTGAATGAAACATTTGGTGAGTTGAAGAAACTTGAAGACAGGAGTAAGGAGATAGGAAAGATATTAAAGGTTGTTGAAGATATTGCAAATCAGACAGATCTTCTTGCTTTGAATGCGGCAATTGAGGCGGCTCGCGCAGGAGAGCTTGGTCAAGGGTTTGCAGTTGTTGCAGAGGAGATTAGAAAGCTTGCTATAAGAAGTGTTGAGTCTGCTCAGGAGATTGCTGGTATGGTTAATTCGATTCAAGAAGCTATTGCCAATGCGGTTGAGAGAGGAACAGAGAGTGTTAAAAAGGCAGATGAAGGGCAAGAGAAAATCAATGAGATTATAGAGTTCTTGAAGATAATAGATACAGAAGCTCAGAAACTTTACGATAAGGTTTCTGAAATTGCTGCGGCTGTTGAAGAATTGAGTGCAACTAATGTTGAAATTGAAGGGAGAGTTGATGGTGTTGTTAAGGCTATAAGGGATGTAAATCAAGAGAGTGGAAATCTTAAAGAGGTTACGGATAAACTTGTTGAGGCGACAAATGTTCTTGGAAGAAATATTGATAAGTTTAAACTTTAATGCTAGTAGGAAGGTAGAAAGGGTTACTTTGCAAAGATTGGAATGGAATTTATTGAGATGAGACTTGAGGGGCTCTTTTAAGGGCCCCTTTAATTTTATTGTTTTGCAAACTTGGAGGTGTGTTGTATGCTCAAGTTGTTTGAGACTGTTCCAAACTTTAGCGAAGGAAGGAGAAAAGAAGTTTTGGATGAGTTGAGAGATGCTTTTAAAATTGATGGCGTAAGCTTAATAGACTACTCGGCAGATCCAGATCACAATAGGAGTGTTTACACAGCTGTTGGGGATGCAGACGGTATAAAAAAAGCGATTATTGCTGCTGTTGGAGTGGCGGTTAAACGAATTGACTTGAATGAACATGAGGGAGTACATCCGAGAATTGGGGCTGTGGATGTGATACCAATAATTCCATTATTTGATGCAACTTTTGAAGAGGCGATTGAGATTGCGCGAGATGTAGCCCGTCAAATTGCTGCTAAATTTGAGCTTCCCGTTTACCTGTATGGAGAGGCTGCTGAACACGGTTGGCGAGTTGATCTTGCTTCTATAAGGCGAGGACAGTTTGAGGGACTTGCCCAAAAGATGAAAGATCCTGCATGGAAGCCAGATTTTGGTCCAAATGTACCTCATCCTACTGCTGGAGCTACAGTTGTTGGAGTGCGTGATTTTCTGGTGGCTTTCAACGTTAATCTTAAAACAGATGATCTTACTATTGCTAAAAGAATTGCTCGTGCAGTGCGTGCCTCAAGTGGTGGTTTAGGATATGTCAAAGCTTTAGGGGTTGAGTTGAAGAGCAAGGGAATTGTTCAAGTTACTATGAACATTTTAGACTACAGGAGAAATGCTATCTATAGAGTTTTTGAGCTTGTGAAGATGGAGGCTAGACGATGGGGAGTGGATGTACATTCTACAGAAATTATAGGTTGCATACCTACAGAGGCTGTTGTAGATGTGTTCAATTACTACTTAATGGGAGATCTTGCTAAAGAGAGGGTTTTAGAATATGGGATACTGAGGAGGTGGTATTAGCTTGGGAAGACCTTAGATTAAGGGATAAGTGGAAGTGCGTTTTGTTTGAATGAGAATTGTGAGGTGTTATGTGTGGGGGCTATGGAGTTTGATTGGCGAAGTGAGGCGGAAAAATTAGTTGAGTGGTCCATTGTACCGCGTGGAATTAGAAAGATGTATGCAGAGGTTTTCAAGAAAGTTCCACGTCATGAATTTGTACCTGAGAGGATGAGAGTTTACGCGTATGAGGACAGACCGCTTCCAATTGGCTTTGATCAAACTATTTCTCAGCCGTCTCTTGTTGCTTTTATGACCCAGGCTGTTGATGCAAAAGCAGGAGATATGGTGCTTGATGTGGGGACGGGATCTGGTTACCAAGCAGCAATTTTGGCTGAATTAGGTTGTCATGTTTATTCGGTTGAGTTTATTCCAGAACTTGCCTTCCGAGCACGTGATGTTTTTGAAAAGTTGGGTTATGAGGTTTTTCAAGTTGTCGGTGATGCAAATGCTCCTTTTAAAGATGAAAGTTTTGATGCAATAATTGTTGCCTGTTCGTTGATGTATTATCCACGTAATCTTTTTAAAGCTTTAAAGGTTGGAGGTAAGGCAGTTTATCCGATAGGAGGACGTTACTTTCAAGATTTGGTGCTAGCTGAAAAAAGGGAAGATAAGGTGTATACTAGGCGTTTGCTTTCATGTGCTTTTGTTCCAATGAAGGGAGGTTATGCCTGGAAAGATGAGGAGTGATGGGTATGATCAGGAGATTTAAGTCGGTTGTTTTGTTGGTTGTGATGCTTTTTTTGAGTTTGGATGCAAAGTGGTTAGATCAGGATATTAGTTTTAAGTCGATAGGAGGAGTTTCTTACGTCTTTTTGCATGTGAAAGTTAGGGGAAGTGGTGATTTGCGGTGGTTATGGGGAGAGCCTGCGAGGGTTGATATAAGAGTTTTGAAGGGAAGAATTGAAGAGGTTGCTTTTAAAGAGACAAAGTTCAAATTGGAGTTTAATCAGAGTTTGCTGATTGCTGGGAAGCGTGTAAAAAGTTTGGATGTGGATGATTACGATTTAAGAGATGGGGTTTTGAGTGTTAAACCAATAGAGGAGGGTAGTGACAATTCGTGGACTAGGTATGAGTTGATGGTACCGAAAGATTTTTCAATGGTTGTTAAGGTGCTAAAGGGAGATGTGATGAGTCTTCGTGGAAGTGCGGAATGTTTTTTAGTAGAGAAAACAGGAATGTACAGCATTAGCCCCAAACTTTACTTATTCATGAAAAAAGGAAATATGACGCCGCGATTTGAATTTGTAGTTAAGAACGATTCGGATTTACTATTGAAGGGGAAATTTTACTATGTTGAGGGAGCAAATGAGCGTTTTAATATTCCATTTACACGCGCAAAGAGTTTGAGTATGAGTAAATCTGCAAAATCTATAGCCCAATCTTTTGAAAATGCTTATGTAAGTGAGTATTACCTTGGTGATTTAAATTTAAAGCCGCATTCTGTAAAGTTTATAAATTATCCCCTTGATGGTTTTGAAATTACTAATAGGTATATGAGTTTCTACCTAAATGTGGATGGTGTGGCTACTAGTTTAAATCCAACGGAGACTTTTGAGTTTAAATCAAGGGTTCGCGTTCCTAAGGCTGATTGTTACGTTGTAGATTTCACATCTCCCAGTGGTATTCCAAATTATAAATCTGTATTTATGAACAGTTCTGGTAAGATAGGGACAATTAGTGTTGATAATGTTAAAGGAGTTGAGATAAAGCTTTATTCTGCAGAAAATCGCTATTATGAGAAGATTAAGAAGATGGATATAAAATTTAGTGCCTCTTATTTGGAAAATTTGGAGGTTAATGCGGGAAAAAGAGTTATTGATTTTAAGGTGAGTGTTTCGCATCCTAAAGGATGGAATGTTACATCTGTTAAGGTGAATGGAGAAGAGGTAAAATACAAGCTTAGCAGAGGGGATTACCGCGATACAGTTGAGTTTAAAGTGATGTTGCTTTCTGGTGCGAAAAAGGAAATTACGGTACCTGTTGAGTTTAAAGTGAGTAAGTAGAAAGTGAATGAAATTTGCTAAGAATTAAAGAAGGGGGAGCTTGATTAACCTCAGCTCCCCCAAATTTTTACACTTATGCTATCAATTTTGTGGTTATTTTCAACGAGTTATCTCAACCCTGCCAACACCTTTTCAAGTTGTTCTTTCTCGGCTTTCAGCTCCTCTAGCTTAGTTTTTTCCTTTTCCACAACCAATGGAGGTGCTTTTTTAACAAAGTTCTCGTTAGCAAGTTTTCCTTCACTCCTCTTTATATTATTCTCAACCTCTTTTAATCTCTTTTCAAGACGTTTTACAACGCTTGCTGTGTCAAAGCCTTCTGGAAGAGCCAAATGTACTTGGACAACTGTTCCTTCAAAAGTAAATGGGTTTGCAGCAAATTTTCCTGTTGGCTTACCGCGTTTTAGATTTGCCTTTGCCATCTTTAAGGTTTTGTCTTTCTCCATAAAGAATAACTCCAATAATCTCCCATCTCCCTCTTCAACTTCTACGAATACGTCAACGATATCTTTTGGTTTGAGTTGCACAATGCTTCTAGCGGTTCTAATGCTCTTTATAAGCTCTATCACGGCTTCAATCTCCTTAGCACTTTCAAAAGAAAACTCAAATTTTGGCCAACTTGATACTATCAAGTCTTTCTGATCCTTTAAAAACTCTGGAAGATAATGCCATAACTCTTCAGTAATAAAAGGAATGAATGGGTGAAGTACCTTAAGTGAGCTAGCAAGTACAAAGAGTAGTACTAATTTGGCATCGTTGTCTTCTCTGAGTTTAGAGAATTCTATGTACCAATCACAGAATTTGTCCCAGAAAAATGAGTATATTGCATTTGCAGCTTGGGCAAAGCGGAAATCTTCCAAGTCTTGAGTTACCTTTTTAATAGTATTTTCAAGCTCTTTCAGTATCCATCTATCTTCTGGAGCTAGATTTGCAGAGTTCAAATAATCGATTATATCTCCTTCAAAGTGTAGTTTATATCCTTCAGTCCTTATCAAGACAAATCTAGTTGCATTCCATATTTTGTTAAGAAAGGTTCTGTATCCGTCAAGACGTGACTTTGCGAACAATATGTCTCTCCCCTGCATAGCAAGAGCTGCTAGAGTGAAACGAAGTGCATCTGCTCCATGTGTTTCGATTATCTCAAGTGGATCCACAGCATTTCCCAAGGATTTGCTCATTTTACGACCATACTCATCGCGAACTAGTGCATGAAGGTAAACATATTTGAAGGGCTCTTTTTTCATGAACTCAAGTCCCATCATGATCATTCTGGCAACCCAGAAATATATGATGTCAAACCCAGTTACGAGAACATCTGTTGGGTAATACTCTTTCAGGTCCTCTGTTTCGTCGGGCCATCCAAGTGTGGAAAAGGGCCAAAGAGCTGAAGAAAACCATGTATCAAGGACATCATCGTCTTGCACCAAATTGGAGCTACCACACTTCTCACAAGTCTTTGGATCTTCCTCTGCTACATTCAAATGTCCGCATTCTTGACAGTACCAGACGGGGATTCGATGTCCCCACCAAATTTGACGCGATATACACCAATCGCGTATATTCTCAAGCCAAGAGAAGTAAAGATTTTCCCAGTGCTCCGGGATAAACTTAATTTTGCCGCTTTTTACAGCTTCCATGGCTTTCTCTGCAAGTGGCTTCATCTTGACAAACCATTGATCGGAGACAAGCGGCTCTATGACTGTGCTGCATCTATAACATGTGCCTACTGCGTGGGTGTAATCTTCGATCTTTTCAATTAGACCTTCCTTTTCAAGACGCTCTACGATCTTTTGACGCGCTTCGTATCTATCGAGTCCTGCAAACTCCCCTGCTTCCTCTGTCATAATTCCATTTTCGTCTATGACTTGGATGAAATCTAAACCATGCTTTATTCCTGCTTCATAATCAGCTGGATCGTGTGCAGGAGTTATTTTGACAACGCCTGTACCAAATTCTGGATCTACGAATTCATCTGCGATTACAGGTATTTTACGGTTCATTATGGGGAGGATCACAAATTTACCTACAAGGTGAGAGTATCTCTCATCGTTTGGATTGACTGCAACTGCTGTATCTCCAAGCATGGTTTCTGGACGTGTAGTTGCGACAACAACATATCCTGAACCATCTTCAAGCGGATATTTTATATACCAGAGTTTTCCCTTTTCCTCGAGGTGTTCTACTTCGTCATTTGCTAGGGCAGTTTTGCAGCGAGGACACCAGTTGACCATATATTTACCTTTGTATATGAGTCCCTTTTTATAAAGGGTGGCGAAAACTTTTCTTACAGCCCGAGAAAGATTTTCAGACATTGTAAAGCGCTCGCGAGTCCAGTCGCAGCTTGCTCCAAGAGCTTTGAGTTGTTTTATTATGGTGCCACCCTTTTCCTCTTTCCATTTCCAAACACGCTTCAAAAATTCTTCCCTACCAAGATCCTCCTTTTTCTTTCCTTCTTTCAATAACTCTCTCTCAACCACATTTTGAGTGGCTATCCCTGCATGGTCAGTTCCGGGAATCCAGAGTGTTTTAAAACCCTGCATCCTTTTAAAACGTACTAGTATATCTTGAAGCGTTGTGTTGAGTGCGTGTCCAATGTGTAGAACCCCTGTTACATTTGGAGGGGGTATAACTATGCAAAAACGTTCTCCATTTTGTGGTACCAATTTAGATGCAACTTCTGGAGTGGATAGTTTTTTCTCTTCCCAATATTCGACCCATTTCACTTCAACCTTTTTATGATCATAACTCTTTTCAAGCTCCATGGCTTTCCCTCCAATCTTTTTGTAAATGATTGTTTAAAGTTATTGATGCTTATATCAAAGTTTTAAAAGTGCCTGATACATTGCATATTTTGCAGTGATCTTCTCCTTCAAATCTGCCCAATCATCTGAGAGCTTACTTACTTCTTTAACAGCTTCTTTAAAACGCCCTAACTTTTCGTAACAACGCACAATCTTCACAGTAATTTCTGGATTCGGATTATTGCTAGCAATCTCTTTGTATGTTTCGAGTGCTTTATCGATCAAACCTTTTTCGAATAACAGATCAGCTACTGCAACCAATGCTTCGGGATCTTGAGTGCTGGTTTCAATCTTTGATCCGCAGTTGGGGCAGAATTTAGCATTTTCAGTAATTTGCCATCCGCAGACTGGACAGGATATTGAGTTTTTTACTACTATGACTTTTGCTTTTTTTATAAGTTTTCCGTTGACTTTGTAGCCAACTTCTTGCACAGATGCTACAGTTCCTTCTTGCATGGAAGGAATACGCACAACTCCTACCTGTTCTGCTATATTGGGATCGAACGGCATACCTACAGGATCAATTGTTTCTATGCCAATCGTTGTAAGTAAATTTTTGACCCAACCATCTACTTTTGAAGGTAAAGTGTTTACAATTTGTATAAGTTTTGTCTCATCGAATCCTCCACTTTGTGATTCAGCCTGTGCTTCCAGTTCTCTGATTTTGCCTTCAGCGTTTATTAAGGCAAGTTGCTTTTCTTGAAGTTGCTTATTGAGAAGATCAATCTGTTGTTGTAGAAGAGAATTTTGAGTTTCAAGCTCAGATATTTTTGCCTGTAGCTGTGTTAATAGCTCTGTATCTGTACTTTGAGATTGACTTTGTGCTTCTTGAAGCTGCGTTAAAAGTTGAGTTTTTTCAGTCTCAAGTTGAGTTATCTTAACTTCTAATTCTTGAAGCTTTGATTTCAACTCGTTATTTTCTTGCTCGAGAGATTGAAGTTTCTCAGTTAGCTCTGTTGGAGGTTCTGAAGGGGTTTGTGTTTGAGATTCTTTTAACTGCTCCATTTCCTCTTCTAATTTAGAAATTTTTTCGCTCAATTCAGCTTTTTCTGATTTGACAGCTTCTGCTTCCTGTTTAAGTGCTTCCAGCTCTTTTTTTAGCTCTTCAATCTCTTTTTCTTTTTCAGCCAGCTGTTGCTGCAGGAGTTCGTTTTGTGTTTGAAGTGCTGTTAGTTCTGGCTGCTCTGCTGTTTCAGGAGCAGAGAATATGTCTATTCCTTCAGGGGCTGATACAGCTTCTTGAGAAGTGGGTTCATCTCCTGATTCTCCTGCCATTTTAAGGAGTTCTTCTATATCGTTTTGATTGACATTATCTGCCATGGCTATCCCTCCATTTTACGTATTATTCAGTGAAAAAAGTGGCGTAAATTGACACAAACATTATATCACAAGGTTTGTAAGATAATGGAGATAAAGGGCTAATAGTTTGCTCGAAGATTTACAGGATTGTATTTTTTGATCTCGATACTGCTGTCGGTTACCACTAGTATACAGGGCTTGGTTATGTTAAGCGGGCTTGAATGAGATGACGACTTGTGTTTAAGAGAGATTTTTGCTTTTCCAGAGTGCAGTTGCATGAGAACATTTTTAAAGACGTCGAAGTCTACTTTACCGGTTAAATGTGCAGTGAGTAGAGGAGTGACTACAGTTACTTCTTTTGAAGTGGAAAGACTTAAAAATGATTTGTTCAGGAAAAATGTGTTGGTTACGAATGAAAATTCCATTGATCCTGCCAAAAGTTCAAAAATCATAGTGCGTGATGAAAACTTTGTGGGAGAGGTAAAGAGAATGGGCTTTTTTGCTCCCTTTTCAATACCAACTTTGTAGGTTTGGAAAGAGAAAAACATTGATAATAATAGTACTATGAACAGCGAGATTTTAAAAGTGGTTTTTACAAACTTAAAATGTTTGTACAAGTTAAAGTAGCGCCAATCAGGAGGAATAGAATCAGTTTTGTTTAGAAGGGAATGTAGCTTTTCATCTAAGTTTTTATTGTCCATATGGAAACCCCCTCAATTGAGTTTGTCTTTGAGCATTTCAAATAACTTTTGGCGAGCAGTTTTTAGCCTAGACTTAACGGTTGAGTCTTTCATACCTAGGACTTTTGCTATCTCTTTGATTGAGAGATTGGTTACATAGTATAAAAGCACAATCTCTTTCAGAGAGTCTGGAAGTTTTTGAATTGCTTGATTGAGCATATTCTCTGTGTAGTTTTTGAACATTGATTTTTCAGGAGTTTGCGTTTCAACTACCTTGCTCTTTTTCAGCCATGATGATAAGAATTTCCTGTATGTTTTTTGGCGTCTGAAGTAATCACGAACGGTATTCACAGTTATCGTATATATCCACGTTGAAAGTGATGAGTGCCAGTTAAATGAAGAGATTTTTTTAAAAATTTTTATAAATACTTCTTGAGATAAATCGTCAGCTACGTTGGGATTTCCTACACTCCTCAGTATCAAGGCGTAAACTTTGTTAATAAAGTGCTCATATATTAAGCGCTCTGCTTCTTGACGATTTTCTTTTAAAAGCTTTTTAATTTGGGCATTAAAATCTGAAGACATCCAGAACCTCCAGAAAAGCTTTTTGGCCTTTGTTATTTTAGACGGATTTGAAAAGATATTCGATTTTTTGTATGAGTTCTAGAAGTGATGTTTTCTCGTCCACAAGGATTATCTGCTTAGATGATTTAAGTTTGTTTGCGGGGGAGTTTTTCGTGCTTTTTAATTGTTTTGAGGTTATTACTATGTCGTTTTCTTCAGGAGGAGCTATAACCACTCTTTCGGAAAATTTCACAAGCTTTTTTAATTGATCTTCTGTGAATGTGTTAGAAAATACCTTGATTTTTGAAAAAAGAGGAACTAATTTCTCTAGAAATTTAAAATCCAGCCAACTTTCTATGGCTAATGAAATTACAAAATTGTTTTGCCTTATTTGGGGTAGTATTAAATTTCTAGAGGCAAACTCTACTTTAAATCTTTTGAAGAATTCCCTAATGCGTTTTGTAGAAGAATTGGCAATATCTAAAGTATGCACTTCTTTGTTTTTTATCAAAATTATCCTGTCTGCTATCTCTATTGCCTCTTGAAAATGTGACACTAGAAAGATCGTCTTCTGGTTTGAAGCAATGATTTTCAAAGCTTCAAAGCGCCTAGAGGAATCAAGGTTAGATAATGGCTCGTCTAAAATAACCCATGGTTTTGGTGAATTTAAAATAACTGTTAACAGAACTAGTTTGATCTGACCCCCAGATAGATGAGTAAGCTTCGAATATGAGGTTATTCCCGTTTTTTCAAGTAAAGACTTAGGAAGCTTTGATTTGAAGAGTTTAAAAATCTCTTTTACAGAAAGGTTGGGATTGTATTCGGGATTTTGAGGAAGAAAGGCGAAATTGGAGGTAAAATTTTTAATGGCTTTTTCGCGGTCTTCCATGAGTTTGAATAGGTTAGCAGCTCCACGAGTTCCATAGAGAGATTCCACGAGAGAAGTTTTTCCTGCTCCATTTTCACCTATTATTACAATCTTCTCACCTTCGTTGAAGGTAAACTCTGTCTCAAGGGGAATGTAGTCTACATATACCTTAGCTTTGTAAGCATCAGCCAAATGAACCACCCTCCACTTATTATCGAAAGAAGAGAGGTTATCTCTATATGAAATTTTATGCACACAATATCTGAAGCTAGCATTAAATTTGCGGCAACAAGTGCTGCTATGTAGGGAGCAACTTGTGGTTTAAAACGTGACAGTGCGTAGTTTGCTACAACTAGGCCTATAAACATAGCAGATCCAATAGTATATAGAGAATTCGCAGCTAAAATACCTGAAATTGCTAAGAAGATAAAGGTAATCTTTCTAGTGGATAGAAAAGATAACCCCATCCTTTTAAAAGCAAGGAGGGCAAGATCGCGCGAGAATATTAGAAGCGACGCAATGGAAATGAGAAGGACTCCGACAGGAAGGGCTAGCTCAACTAAAGACAACTTTTCGGGGTTTGTAAAGTAGATGCCGGCTAGGATGGAGTGTTGACCTGTTAATATACACCAGATGCTTGTTACACTGTATAGAACGGAAGAGACAACCATTCCGAATACAAGAGTTTGCATAGGAGATAAAGAGAATTTGTGAGCAATCCACACGACAAGTGTTATGAACACTACACCTCCTAGAAAAAGAGCAAACTTGCTGTGAGTAAGGGCAAAGAGTAGCAGCGCTCCTGCCGGTGCTCCAAAGGCATACGAGTCTGCGACTGGAGTTGTCATAATTTGCAATATGGTGGTTGATATTGCAACACTTGATGCTGCAACTATCAGGGAAAGAAGGCGTGGAAGTCGAAATAGTTTAAAAACCTCCCAATCTACAAAGTTTGTAGAAAGATGAACAGCGGATAAAACAATAAGTAAAAATATTAAAATGGCCACTAATTTGAAGTTAAGAGATTCCGATTTACCTCCAGCCACTTGATTGCCTCCTCTTTGGTCTTCAACTTACCTTCAAGTTGCAATTTTATCAACTCATTTTTTACTTTACCAACTGTGGGAGATGGTGGTATATTCAAAATTTTCATGATCTCGTTGCCGTTGAGAAGTGGTGAGAATCTGTCTTCATGGCGAAGATAACAGTAAATTTTTAGAAACTCCCATATGAGCGTGCGCCTTTCTGCTAGCTCTTCTTCCGTGTCAGTTCCTTTGGCTTCAAAATCTGCCATGTGAAGAGCAAGGAGATCTAAGCCATGATCTTTAAATTTGTTCCAGAAGCGGGCTATTTGCTTTTGGGTAGTAAGATTGTACACTGGATACATGTGTTTTTTTATAAGAAAAGCTAGATATTTTTCATCATCTTTTGCAAGGCGAAGTTTGGGGGCTATTTTTAATTTGAAAATTTGTTCACCCTTAATGTCGTGCCCGTAAAATTTTTCTCCATTTTTCGTATTTGCCTTTCCAATATCGTGAAAAAACGCCGCAAGACGTAAAAGCCATTCTTTTTTGAGTTTGTGCAGATGTGAAAAGTGCAGGTATTTATCGATTAATTCAACAGTTTTTATGCTGTGGTATGATACTGTAAAAGCATGGTACTTATTTTGCCACATACTTTTAATCTTCTCAAACTCTTCGGCAAAGTAGCTCCAAATATTATGCTGGAATGAGAAGATCAAAGCTTTTTTTAAGTTGGGAGTTGAGAAAATTTTTACCAGTTCTTCTGTAATACGCTCTTTTGCAACGGTAGAGAGCATTGTAGGGGAGAATTTGAGTTTATTTACAACCTCCAGGTTTAGTTTTGCAATAAACCTTACAGCTCTGAGAATTCTCACGGGATCTTGTCTAAATGTTTCTTCAAAAGCTGGAATTAAAAGTTGCTCCTTCAAATCAGCTATTGGATTCATTCCCGATGGAAAAAAGATTGATGTGTTGAAGTAAATGGAGTTTACAGTGAAGTCACGCTTGGTTTTGTCAGGTATGTTATCTTCGATAGATAGGTCAACTTGTAAATCTTCCAATCTGTAATTGGGGTTTACATTCTGCCTAATCCAGATTTCAATATCCTTAAAGAATTCCTTTTTTAAAAAGAAGCGAGAAGTTCTCATAAGTCTGTCTTCTGATTTAAACTCAACAGAGGAGAAGCTGAAAGACGACAGGAGTTCTGCAATTTTTGAAAAAGAAACTTCACTTGTGACTATGTCTATATCTAGTTTTTCTGAAAATTTCAACAGCAAAGCGTCCCTTACAACTCCCCCAACAAAAGCGGCATCTTCTTTAGAGAAACTTTGTAATTTGAGCTTTTTAGCTAGCAAAGAGAGAAATTGTATTGCTTTCTGGTAATGTATCTTCACCACATGCCTCCTTTAGTGCATTCATGGCTTGTTTGTTGATGCCAGTTCTGTTTTTCAAGTCCTCCCAGGAAACGTAGTCTCCCATACTGCGTGCCTCTTCGAGTTTGACTGCAATTTTTTCACCAAGTCCAGATATCGCTGCAAATGGTATGCGTAGAGAGTTACCTTCAATTGAGAATAGTTTAGCACGAGAAAAGTTTGGATGCGGCTTCAAAAATGAGAAACCACGCGCCATCATTTCCCGTGAGATCTTCAAGGCTTCTAACTCTTCTTGATCGGTTGCAGTTCTATCTCGTTTTGACTCAAGGTTTTTTATCTTACGAATAACAGCTTCTTTTCCCGCTATGGCTTCCTTATACGGAAATTTTTTGCAGCGTACCGAAAAGTATGCACAGTAGAATTCGAGAGGATAGTAAACTTTGAAATAGGCGATTCTGACTGCCATCATCACATAAGCTGCTGCGTGAGCTTTGGGAAACATGTACTTTATTTTTTGGCAACTTTGGATGTACCACTCAGGAACTTTTGCCTTTTTTAAAGCTGGCATGTACTTTTCTGGAATTCCTTTGCCCTTTCTTACCTTTTCCATGACTTCAAATGCTATTTTTTTATCGACCCCCATGTTGATAAGAAAATTCATTATATCGTCACGTGCGCATATCACGTCTTTTAAAGTAGCGGTTCCAGAGCGAATAAGCTCTTGTGCATTACCAGTCCACACGTCGGTTCCGTGAGAAAGTCCACTTATTCTTACAAGTTCTGCAAAGGTTTTAGGGCGGGTTTCCTCCAGCATGCGCATAACAAAATTTGTGCCGAATTCAGGTATACCGAGCGTTGCAACGTCGGCAGATGCATCTTCTTTTGAAAGTCCTAAACCTTTTCGTGAGTAGAATATTTCTAAAACTTTTGGATCAGATAGAGGAATTTGAGTGACATCAACTCCTGTGAGGTCTGATAGTAATTTTAAAACTGTTGGATCATCGTGTCCGAGGAGATCAAGCTTTAAAAGCTTTGAGGAGATAGAATGATAATCAAAGTGTGTGGTGATTACATCGCTTTTGATGTCATCTGCAGGTTTTTGAATTGGTGTGAACTCGTAAACTTCGTGGCCATGTGGAATTATCATCAAACCACCTGGATGCTGTCCCGTGGTTCTCTTTACTCCTTGAATTTTATTTGCGAGAAAACGAATGAAAGCGTCGTCCCAGTCCATATAAGCTTCATCTCTGAATTTATAGCACATGCTTAAGGCTGTTTTTTCTGCGACTGTGCTTATTGTTCCTGCTCTGTAAACGTGACCTTTGCCAAATAGGTGCTCTGTGTATTTTTGTATTCTTCCCTGGTATTCTCCTGAAAAGTTCAGGTCTATATCTGGCACCTTATCTCCTTCAAATCCCATAAATGTTTCAAATTGAATACTATGGCCGTCTTTTATCATCAAAGTTGAGCACTTTGGACACCTTTTTTCTGGAAGATCAACACCGCTCTCAGCTTCTATCCCTTCTTCGTGGGCAAATAGTGTATATTTGCAGTTTGGGCAGCGCCAGTGAGCAGGAAGAGGATTTACCTCTGTTATTTTCGAAAGGAATGCGACAAAGGAGGAACCAACACTTCCTCGTGAACCAACTATGTATCCATCCTCGTAAGACTTCCTGACAAGTTTTGAAGCTATTAAGTATAGAGAAGAAAAACCGTACTTCTTTATTGCATTTATCTCTTTGTTGTAGCGTTCTATTATGAGCGGATGTGGATTTTCACCGTAAAGAGAGTGCAGAGTAGCTAACGCCAGTTCTTCAAGCTCTTTCTCGGCATTCTCAAGTTCTGGGAAATATGTCTTGTCCACAATGGGACGCACTGGCTCTGTCATATCGGCTATCTCTTTCGTATTGAAAAAGACAATTCTTTTAACGGTTTCTTCATCTAAAAATTCGAACTCCTTGAACCAATCAGATTGGGTGCGAATATGAAGAAGACATTGATCGTCCCAGTCTTTGAATCCTTGGAAACTTTGTATTATCTTTCTCAACGTTACTTCTTCGGGAGTTATATAGTGTGCGTCAGAGGTTGCTACAACTATTTTTCCTGCATTTTCTGCAACTTCTATTACGTGTTTTATCATCTCGATAGCTTCTTCATACTTCATGAAGCTTTTGTAATGACCGGGTGGATGAACCTCTATGTAATCGTAGTAATTCATGAAGGGGAGCAATTCTTCTCCGCGCTTTCCAGCAAGGTAAGCTCTCAGAACTTCCCCATCTATGCATGCACTTGACACGATAAAGTGTTCTCGAACTTCATCCAGCCACTCTCTTTTTATGAGGGGGCGGCGCCTGAAATTTTCTAAGTGTGAGCGTGAGACGAGTTTGTAGAGATGATACAAACCTTCTTGATTTTTTAAAAGAAGCACTATGTGAAATGGACGCAGTTTTTTTTCTAGAGCACTTACTGCGGAGTCTGTAGGATCTAGGTAGCCTTCTAGGCCGTATATTAGCTTAACAGGAGAAGATGAGAAGGCTTCTGCTACTTTTGGATAGGCTTGGACTACTCCATGATCGGTTATTGCTACGGCATACATATTGCTTTTTCTTGCAAATTC
>JAMOTN010000051.1 GCA_027062325.1 bacterium | reverse complement strand
TGGGTTTGTAAGGAAGGGATGAAAATTGCGTGTTTTGTTTATAGGGGATGTTTTTGGAAGGCCCGGACGTTACATGGTTAAAAATTACGTTCATCGCCTGAGAAAAGAATGGAGTTTGGATCTAGTGATTGCGAATGTTGAGAATCTTGCAGGTGGTGCGGGAGTAACTGAGAGAACAGTAGTTGAAATGTTGGATGCTGGTGTGGATATTATGACAAGTGGTAACCATATATGGGATAAGAGAGAAAATCTTGAGAAAATCCTTACAAAATACCCTGTGTTAAGGCCTGCTAATTGGCAAGGAGTTCCAGGAAATTACAAGTTAGAGCTTGAAATTAAGGGTAAGAGTGTTTTGGTTTTGAATGTGTGTGGCCAGCTTTTTACTCAGCGTATATCTTCTCCTTTTACGTGGTTAGAAAAGGAGAGAGAAAATTTTGCAAATTACGATAACGTTTTTATAGATGTTCATGCTGAAACAACAGCAGAGAAGCTTTCAATTGCTTACTGGCTTGATGGAGAGGTCTCTTGCGTAGTTGGAACTCATACTCATGTTCAAACGGCTGACGAGAGGATTCTTCCAAATGGAACAGCTTACATAAGTGATTTGGGAATGACAGGCCCTGTGAATTCGGTTATTGGTGTAATTCCAAAGGGAGCCATAGCCAGGTTTAGATATCCTATGTTTTCGCGGTATAATGTTCAAATGAGAAAGCCGTATGTGTTGTCTGGGTTAGTAGTGGAATTTTCAGGGAGAGAAGCAGTATGGGTAAAAAGAGTGCAGATTCAGGAAAGTTGAAGAGTGATGTAAGCCCTGTAAAAGGGAGCTTTAAAAGTGGTGCAAGTTTTAGAAGTTTCTCTCTGAAATTGATGCTTGCTTTTATATCAGTAGTGGTGTTGACAGGAGTTATATTGGGACTTTTGTCCATAAATTCTCAGAAAAGAACCATTGAAAAGCTTGTTGTTGATAAGTTAGTAAGTTTGAGTAATGTGGTTAGAAGCACCTTTGCTGTTAAGATGAAGGAGATAACGACTGTTATATCTAATTTAGCGGCTCAAAGAGAGGTTAAGTCATTTGAAGGGGAAAAAGCCGAAGAGTTGTTTTCAAATGTTTTAAAGACGAATTTAGCTGTGAGAAAAATAATACTGTTTGATGATAAGGGAGAAGTTGTTGCAGAAAGGGGAAGAGTTTATGAAAGGGTTTCTTACCTGAATTGGTGGTATATTGTATTTGTTAGGATGGTTAATCAAAGTGTGTTTGTTAGTAACATATTTATGCATCCACTTTATGGATTTCCTGTGATAATAGTTGCTGTGCCAGTGAGGGATATGAATTTTACTGAAAGAGGAGTTTTGCTTGCAGAAGTTGATGTATCAGAACTTGCTAAGTTTATAACGGGAATAAACATTGGTTGGGCGAATGCTTATATAACTACTGATGATGGACGAGTAGTTATTGTTACTTCCACAAAAGAGCTTGGTAGTATAGGAAAAAAATTACCTAATTTTGGCAGTTCGTATGTTAAGGAGTATAAGTTCTTTGTGGGATTGGGAGATGGAAATAGATTTAATCTAAAGATTTACTTAGTAGCTGACAGAAGTGTTTTATTCTCTCCAATTATGGAGGTTAAGAGAAAAATAATGTTTTACGTTGTTTTGTCAGTTTTACTTGCAGTAGCCATGGCAATGTTTATAACTATGAAGATTACCAATCCAATTAAGGAAATAGTGGCTGGAGCTCTTGCAGTTGCTTCTGGGGATTTAGATAGAAGCATTGAAGTTAAGACCGGAGATGAGTTTGAAGTTTTGGTTGAGTCGATTGAAACGATGAGAAAAAATATGAAGAAGGTGATAGATAGGATAAGCACTCTTTATAACTTGGGAAGACGATTGTCTTCTCAATTGGAATATGAAGATTTACTTGATGAGATAGTTAAGGCGTGTTTGAATATTGTACCTACTGCTTCTCGTGTATCCATAATGATATACGACGATGAGAGTCAAGAATTGATTTTGGAAAAAGCATGGGGGCTTCCTGAAGAGGTAGAGGTTGGTTTAAGACAGAAGGTTGATGTGGGAATTGCAGGATGGGTATTCAAGACGGGTGAAATTTATGTGGCAAGTGATGTTGAAAATGATGAGATATTCAAAAGATTACGTGGAGAGAAAAAGTTGTTTGGTGGAAGCAGTATATGTGTTCCTTTAAAGGCAAAGGGGAGTACAATTGGAGTTTTAAATATTGCCACTCTTGAAAAGATTGAGTTTACCAAAGAGCAGATTGAGTTTATAGATGCATTTTCTAATCTAGTTGCTGCCAGCCTTTACAATTCTATCCTTTATAAGATGGCAATTACAGATGGTATGACGAAGCTCTATATACACCGCTACTTCCAACAGCGCCTTGATAGTGAACTTGAGAGGGCTCGAAGATACGATGAGCCATTGTCTCTATTAATGATGGATATTGATCACTTCAAAAAGTTTAACGATACTTACGGGCATCAGGTTGGAGATCGTGTTTTGAAAACTGTTGCGAAGATTGTAAGGAGTAATATAAGAAGTGTTGATATTCCATGCAGATATGGAGGAGAAGAGTTTGCGGTAATTTTGCCAGCAAAGAGCGGAAAGGAGGCACTTCTTCCTGCTGAGAGATTGAGAAAAGCCGTGGAAAGTTACGACTTTAGAGTAAATGGCAAGCGCGTTAAGATTACAATAAGTATAGGAGTTGCGACTTTTCCAGAGCATGCGATTCAAAAGCAAGAATTAATTGAGTGTGCAGATAAAGCTTTGTACTGGGCGAAGTTTTCAGGGCGTAATCGTGTGGTTTTGTACGGCAGTTTTGATGAGAGTGAGTTAGAAAAGATTAAGTGATCTTTGGAGAGATGAGTTTTATGGAGGGTTCTCTTATTTATCGAAGAGACTCCTTTGAAGGAGAGGGTTTAGTTGAAAGGGTTGTGCATTTTGATTTTTCTTTGGTTTTAAAAGAATTTGAAGATTTTAGTGTTGTTGCTGATACCAATAGGATTTACTTTTTAAGGTCGGTTGTAAAACCGTTGATTACTGTTGCTTATTATGATGAATTGGTTAAAAAAGGGATTGATTTGGGTGAATTATCGGATGAAGAGTTGGCGGTAGCAAGTGCTTCACACAGTGGAGAAAAAGAACATATTTTGTTGGTTAACTCAATTTTACAGAAGGCAGGTTTAAACACTTCTTATTTGATGACTCCTGAAAGTTATCCAATTGATGAACTGGCTAGAGCTAAGTTGAGAGCGTACGGTTTGAAGCCAGAGAGAATTTATCACAACTGTTCTGGGAAGCATGCAATGGCCTTGTATTATTTAAAGAAAAGTGGCTTAGGTAATGTTATTGAAAGTTACCTAAAGAGTGATGATACTTATCACCCTGTGGAGATGTTGATAGAGAAATTGGATGAGAAATTTGTGTCTGGTGTGGATGGATGTGGGTTCAAAAATTGGGCGTTTTCTTCAGTTGCATTCTTGAGGTGGCTTTTGGAGAACTTTAATCACAGGGTATTAAAGGCTTGCAGAAGAAATCCAAAGTTGGTTGGTGGAACAAATAGAGTTGATACACTTATAATGAAGGCTAATTCTGAGAAGGTTTTGGCAAAGACAGGTGCAGCTTCGCAGATTATTGTGGTTACTGAAAGTGTTGGTGTTTATGTAAAATCTGAGTGTGCTACTTCAAATGAGGTTGGTTATATTGCTATTAAATTACTCGAAAAGTTTGTTTCTGTGGCTATGCCTTCTGAAATTGATTTATGTTATCGGAATGGGCATGGAGAAGTGGTTGGGGAGGTTGAGCTTAATGCCAACCTATAGGGTTAAGATAACATATCGAGTGAGTAAGGAGTTGTCAAAGTTGTACAGCATAACTTATGAAATAGAGGCACCGAATAGAAGACAAGCAGAAAGAAAAGCTCTGACAATATTTGCAGAGTATGAAAAGAATATGCTTGCAAGTTGGGTAAGACTTGTTGAGGATATCAAAGTTTACAAGAAGGTTGGCGGTGAGTTTTTAACAGAGGAAGATGAGAAGAAGATATTGGAAAAGCTTGTTAAAACGACTGGACAAGAATTCAGAGACGTATTAAAAAAGATTGCCATATTTGAGATAAAGTCTGCTGCTAAGTACCTTTATCAACGCTTTTTTTTGGAAAATGATACAGCAGTAAAACGTGAGATTCTGAACACCTTATTGGCTATAATGCCTGATGAGTTACCGAGTTTGGCTGCAATGCTTGAGGAAAAGCTTTTGGCTAAGGATGTTTTGAAACTTGCAGAGGTTGTGAAATTTCGTGATAAGGAGACTTTAATAAAGCTTTTTTTGGAATCGGATGATTTGGAGATGCGTTTGCGCATTTTAAAACTGATGACGAATTACGATTGGGAGATTGAGGAATTAAAAGATATTGTACCCTTCGCTTTAGGAGAGGATTCAGTGCTGGCAACTTCTGTTCTCTTGATGTTATTGAATAAGTTTACTGTGGAAGAGTTATTAGAGAAGGTTAAAGTACTGTTTGAGGAAGAGAAAGAGCGTGAAAAATTTGTAGATCTTATTAGAAGAACTATAGTTATTGATTAGTAGGGAGGGAAGATTATGTTTGTTGTTGGGAAAGAGGGATTTTCTATGAGGGATGCTAAGATGGCTATAAAAGATGTTGAGTTTAAGATATCTCCATCGTGTCTTGAAAAAGTTGAGAAGTCCTACAATAATTGCCAGTTGCTTGCTGGCTCGGAAAAAAGTGTTTATGGAGTCAACACAGGATTTGGAGAGTTAGCTAAAGTGAAAATTTTGTCTGAAGAGACAGCATTGCTTCAAGAAAATTTGATAAGAAGTCACGATGTTGGTGTAGGTGAATATACTCCGTATCCTATAGCTAAATTGGCAACTATAATAAGATTGCACACTCTATCGAAAGGATTTTCGGGAGTCTCACTTGCTACTCTTGAGTTTCTAAGAGATCTTCTTGATACAGGGCTTGTTCCTGCTATACCAAAATGGGGAAGTGTTGGAGCAAGTGGGGATCTCGCTCCACTTGCTGCTATGGCTATGTTGCTTTTGGGTGAAGGGAAAGTCATGTATCCTGATGGTAGGATAGAGGATGCAGCAGTTGCTTTAAAAAAGTTTGGCCTACGTTCCAAAAGGCTTGAGGCTAAAGAAGGACTTGCTTTGATAAACGGAACAAGTTTTACTACTGCTATAGCTAGTTATACCTACTTGCTTCATTCTCTCCTAGTTTTGTTAAGTGCGGTGGGGAATGCCTTATCATTTGAGGCAATGAGAGGGCATATCAAAGCTTTAGAGGATAGGGTTTTAGCTGTTAGAAAACAGAGTGGACAACTTGAGTGGGCAAGGTTATTACGGGTGCTTTTGAATGGAAGTGATCAGATTATAAAGCTTGCTGTGTCACCTTATGTACAGGATCCATATTCAATGCGTTGTTCACCTATTGTGGCTGGTGCAAGTTTAGATCAGATGCTGCTTCAGAAAAAGATATTAGAAAATGAAATGGACTCGGTTACGGATAATCCAATAATATTTGAGGACGATGCTATATCAGGTGGAAACTTCCATGCAGAACCTATTGGATTTGCAGCAGAGGGTTTAAAATTAGCAGCCTCTGAGCTTGCAAGTATAGCTGAAAGACGTATGTACCTGCTTCTTGATCCTGCCAAAAACAGAGGTTTGAGTGCTTTTCTTGCTCCAAAGAGTGGGCTGAATTCTGGTTTCATGATTGTTCAATATGCGGCCGCAAGCCTAGTTGCTCAGAATAAAGTCTTATCACATCCAGCGGTGGTAGATACAATTCCTACCTCTGCAGGGCAAGAGGATCACGTTAGTATGGCGAATGCTTCAGCATGGAATTACTATGAGGTTGTTAAAAACTCGATATATGTCTCAGCAATGGAGATAGCCACGGCTTTGCAGGCTGTATTTTTGAGGAAGAGAGAAGGGCTTAGACCATCAGATTTTGCTTTGAAACTGGCAGAAGTTTTGGAGTTTGAGGTTGTGGAGACAGATTTTGAAGTTAGGGAATGGATTGAACATGTGTTTGATTCCATTCCAGAGATTGTTGGACTTGTGAGGGAGGTAGTTGAGGATGAAGCCATATCGGATGAGATTAGAGAGACTTTTGAACTTGCTTGGGAAAAGCCAAATTTTGATTACAGGGCCTAATGTTTTTTACTTTACAGGATTTTCGGGCGAAGGATGGTTGTTATTTGATGGGAAAGAATTTTATTTATTAACGAACAAGCTGTACTTGGAAGAGGCAAAACAAAAGGTTGATTTTATAAACGTGGTGGATGGGTTTAATATTGAATGGTTGAAGAAAAATTTAGATGAAAAAGATTTATTTGTGGATGAAGTAGGTTTGAATGTTGCTGAGTGGGAAGGATTGAGTGCTTCTTTTGAACTTATTAGAGTAGCGAAAAAGGTGGCAAGGCTTAGAGTTAATAAAGATAAGTATGAAGTGGAAAATATGAAAAAAGCTTGTCAAATAGCTGAGCGTGTATTTGAAGAGCTTTTGAATGTTGTTAGAGTGGGTATGACGGAATTAGAACTTGTTGGATACATGTATGCTAAAGGACTTGAATTAGGGGCGGAAGATTTTTCTTTCTATCCTATTGTTGCAACTGGGGCAGGCTCTAGCGTGCCACACTACAAAACTTCTAGGAAGCTAATTGAAGAAGGAATACTTCTTATAGATTTCGGTTTCAAATACAACGGTTACTGTTCGGACATAACGCGTACCATTTTTTTAAAAAAGGTACCTGATGGGTTCGATAAAATATATGAGACTGTTTTAAAGGCTAAAAATGAGGCTTTTGAAAAGGTAAGAGCAGGAGTAAAGGCAAGAAAAATTGATGAAGTAGCACGTTCTTTCATAGAAAATGCTGGGTATGGTGGTAAGTTTATTCACGGATTAGGACATGGTATAGGGATTGAGGTACATGAAATGCCGGCAGTGTCGCCAGGCTCAGAGGATTCTTTGGATGTTGGAGTAACTTTCACTATAGAGCCGGGCATATACATTGAAGGAAAAGGTGGAGTGAGATTAGAAGATGATGTGTATGTGGGAGAAAAAGGTGTTGAGTGGCTCTCTGGTCCTGCTGGGGATATTATTGTTGTTACGTAGTGCTTTTGCGCTGGATGTGGAGATGCCAATTCCGGAAAAAATAAATGCGGATAATGGAATAGTCATAACTATTACTATACCGGCAAGTACTGAGGTAAAATCTAAAAAGAAACCTGTCAAGAAGGTGAGAAAAAAGAAAGGGCCGGTGCTTGGTTCAGAAGGTTGGTTGGATGCTTGGCAGGGTGTTTGGAAGCAGATAAATAAGAGAGATGCTAAGTTTATAGCGGGCTTGTGTAAAAAAGTAGGAATAACAACTTTTATGAAAGAAATACCTACTTATGAGGAGATGGTGAGTAACTTTTCGGATTTAAAAAGTGTAGCAGAGAGGAGTGATGACCCGGCTAAACTTTTCAAGTTGGAGGAGTTGAAGGGGATACTAGTTCTTCTTGAGCGTTATAAGAAGCCATTACTATCGAGGTTGGGAAAAAAACGCTACTCGGATTTATACGATTACTTCAAGCAGTTGTTTATCGCAGCCAAACGTAGATCTGGAAAGTTGAAGATAGTGAAGGTTAGGAATATAAAGTTGCCCGGTGGTGGAGATTCGATTCAGATAATACTTGAGGGAAATGACAAATCTCAAACTGGGGTTAGAGAATAGAAGTTAGAGAGGTAGTTATATTCTCAGTAAGTTTAGGATTAAAGCTGCTACAACTATTCCAAATAAGTCGCATATTAAAGGGACTGCTATGGTAGAGATAGGGGTTTTAGAATTTGGAGTATTTGCGGACCCCATGCTTTTTTCGAGTTTTTCCATGATGTAAGATAGCTTTGAATATGTGAAAAGAACTATTAAGTGAATGGGAGATACAATTGTAGTTGTCAGTATTATGGAGTTGAGTAACCAGCTTTGGCGCTTAGAATATTTCATAATAATGCCACAGAAGGCCATGGATGTTGCCGCCGCAAGTTGTAATGGGAAGCTTTTAAATAGCAGTGAAGATATAAGAGTTGAGATTATTTGAAGGGAAAATCCAGTAAAAGATATGAGAAAGAGTTTTATTAGTGTGACTGCGTCGTTAAGATAATGGATTAGAAGAAAAAGGGTGAATGATGCTGCAATAACATAAAGCAATATTTTTATTGCATGTTTAAATTTAAGAGGATTTACTCCAATGTCAATGATACTTGAGTTTGCATAGTTTACAAGAAATTTTACTAAAGTTTTTAAGTCAAAGTGTTTTTCAAAAGTTAAAGGTGGCAAAGAAAAAGAAGGAATGTTTATGTCAAGATATTTTTTTAGTTTTTTTAATTCAATGATGTCTCCATAGAATGAAAATAGCACGTCTTTTTTAAAAAGTAGACCGAGCGTTTCAAGAGAAGTTACAGGATAACGTTTATAGACTTTATTTGCGTTATAAATATTTTTTGTCTTGAATCCCAATGTTTCAAATGCTTTTAGTTTGTTTGGTGGGACAGCAATTGTCAACTTTTCGATGGGATCAATGGAGGATATCTTGGAATTTAGAATGTTGTATTCTAGAGGTTTGATCGCACAGTTTATGGGTTTACCATTTATGTATATGGTGTTTTCTGCTTTTACCATATCATTTGTGCAAATAGCTATACGTGATTGAGATTTTGTAAGATTTAACTTGTGTAACCAGAGCTTTGCCGATAGCAAAGGTGAAATGAGAATGATTAAGGTGATTCCAATGGTAGTGAATATTTTAAAGACTGGATTTTTTTTGTGTGGCTTGTGAAAAGTGGAGATTATAGCGACTATTGAAGCAAGAAATAAAATTCCCCACAGTCCAATTTTTTTACTAATAAAAAAGTAGCACAAAAAAGCCAGAAAGCTACCTTTGGTTTCTTCTATGAAAATTTTGAAGTTTAGCATTACAAGACCTGATAGTATGAATGTTGGCATGAATGGAGCTATAAATAAAAATTGTTTGTATAAGCTTTTAACAATGCATACTGATGGATAGAGCCAAACAGCAGTAGCAACTTGAAGAGGGAAAGTTAGTAGGAATAATTTTATTACTTTAGGTGAAAGTTTTAGCTTTTTTGCTATGAGAATACCAATGATTTCAAAGCTAACTATCAAAGCTACTGCTAAAAAGGAGAAAAATTCATCAACTAATGAAGAAATTGCTTTAACTATGAAAATTTGAGTAAGGAAAGATAAGAAACCAATTAGCTTTGCATATGAAAGATATATTTTTTCTTTTAACATACCTGTTGACAAATTTTATCAAGTGTGCAGTTTTTTTAAAAAATTTACTAACAAAGTGTTTCGCTTTAATTGATCTTTTTTGTTGATCCCCATCATAAGGGCTCTCTTTTGACCTATAAATATGCACTCTTTTTCAGCGCGAGTAAGTGCTGTGTATATTAGGCGGCGAGACAGCATTATGTAATGCTCAGTGAATACAGGAATCAAAACTTTTTCAAATTGGCTACCCTGTGATTTGTGAATGGATATTGCCCATGCAAGGTCCAGCATGAAAAGTTTCTCATGGGGTATCGAACGAGGCGAATTTTCATCTTCAAATTTAAACTTGAGAGGTGTTATGGAAGTGACTTTTCCAACCTGGCCGTTTAAGAGCATAAGAGTATAATCGTTTTTAGTCCATATAATTCTGTCGCCAACTCCAAGCCTTATACCCCCAAAGTTCCTTACAGAAGATGCGAAGCGCTTTTGCATGAAGGCGTTTATCCGAGAAGTTCCAACTTTACCACGCTTCATGGGGACTAAGAGCTGCCATGAATTATCAAACTTTGAAAGAGTGGAAAAAATGGTGTCGGTAGTTGATGGGATGAATTCCACGCCACTTGGCCACTTACCTTCAAGGACTTTTTCAGCAGCTAAAGCTATACCTGATGTTCTAAAACGGTGTTTAGAGGTGAGGTGCCAGTGTACAAAACATCTTGAGTTGATTAGATCTTCTAGGAAGTTTCCTGGTTCGATTGAGGGAAGTTGATCTGGATCACCAACAAATATGATTTGAACTGGTGGATTTAAAGAAGAGAGAAGTTTTAGTGCCAGATCCACAGACAGCATAGAAGTTTCATCGATGATCAGTACATCGGCTGCATTTGGAGTAAGTTGTAGGAGTAGCTTGTGAATAGTAAAAGCTTTAGCTCCTGTTACTTCTTCAAGACGCCGGGCAGCTTTACCAGTGGGCGCAGCTATCACTACACTTAGTCCTTCAGATTTTAAGAATTTTACGAAGAATTTTAGAAGAGTAGTTTTGCCAGTTCCGGGACCTCCTGTAAGGATCGATACGGGATATGCCAAGCACGAAAATGCTGCGAGTTGATCTGAAGTAAAGGAGAATTCTTCTGTTTTTGGAAAATTTTTTAAGCGCTCGAGAAAATCTGGAGAATTCCACCAGCCAATTGAGTTTGATAAGGAAAGGAGCTTTTCTGCTAATTGCTTTTCGATTTCAAACATCTGCTTAGTGGTGATCAGATTGCCAACTATTACAGTTTCATCTGCAACTGGTGAAGCGTTCAATTTTTCAAGTTCAAAATAAAATTCTTCAAGAGGCATAGCAGTATGACCATTTTCAAAGTACGACTCTAGTACCCAACGTGTTGCTGCAGAATTGCGCTGCTCTTTTGATATGCCTAAACCTTGAGCTATGGTATCTGCTTTTTTAAAACCAACTCCTTTTATCTCGAATGCTATGCGATATGGATCGTGACGTAGAACGTTGTTAAGCTTCCATCCATAGCTCTGCTTGAGTTTTTTCCAGGTTGAGGAGCTTATCCCTTTAATTGAGAAAATTGATGCTTCTAAACCGTCTACTGGTAGCGTTTTAATGGATTTGAATTGAAGACCGTAGCGAGGATGAGTTGTAAAGTCACCTTCGAATTCAAAAGTTTCTCCCACTTCAACTGGAATATCTGACGTTACGATAATATTCTCCATTCCCTTTGATACGACAAAGACTGAAAAAGTGGGTGATGAGTAGATAACTTTTTTTACGGTTCCTACGAACTTCATGGTTTTCGATTATCACTTTTCAACTACGAATAGATTATAACCTGCTAAAACACTATCTCCTTCCTCGACGTTTATACTTGTTACAACACCATCAATAGGAGAAGTTATCTCGTTTTCCATCTTCATAGACTCGAATATTATCACTACTTCGCCTTTTTTGACTTTTTCACCCTCGTCCTTTAAGATTTTCAACACTTTGCCTGCAAGTTCAGTTTTAACTACAGCTTTTGATATGTCTTTTTCCTCCACTTTTGGGCGTTCAATTGTTGGTTTGGAAATTTTGACAGGGATTGCTAGGTCTTTGACTAAAACTTTTGCTAGTTCGTTGTGAAAATTGTAGAGATACTTGAGGTTTACAAGTTTACCGTCTATCAGAAGTTCATTTGAGCGCTTTAAGTTGTCTGGGAGTTCCACTTTTATTTCTCTGTCACCCACCCTAAAGATAAAGGAAGCTCGCTGTTTAGAAATGAGTTCGACCTCTATATTTTTGTCTCCAACTCCAATTATCCACTTCATATGCTCCACCTCGGTTTATATTCTGCTTATGAACATGGCTTTGAATTTGTTTAAATCTTTCCAGTTTGTACGGGATACGTTAATAGGTTTGGTAGCATTTATTGAGAAGTAGTCATGTAAAGCTGATCCTATTGCTGCATAGATTTCAAGCTCTTCAATTTCACTGATAACTTCTTCAAGAGATTTGTTCATAAGAGCTGCCTTTATAAGAGTTTTATTTGTTGGAACACCGGTTACAATTATCTCACTTAGAATTTGAATGGCGCTATCTTTAGCAGCCTCCATAGTGTCTTCTACTGCTACGGCTACTCCTATTAAAGCTTCAAAACTTATAGGAAGTTTTGAAGGATATGTAACGCTTGGATACCATCGTAGATTTCTGAAGTGTGGTACGACGACTTTCTCAATGAAATCGGGAACCGGCTGGTTGTTGTTCAATACATCTTCTGCATAAACTTTGAACCATACACATTCTTTCTCTTTGCGTGTATTTATCTTGACTTTTTCACCAAGGTGAGCTTTGATAGCCCAAAAAACTATGTCATCTTGGAGTGCAGCATTTATTATGTGGTAGTCAGAAGGAAGGCGTGGATTTAACTCTATTGGATATAGTTCACCTTCACTCTCTATAAATTCAATCTCTACTATTCCCTTAAAGCGGTGATTAGCTAAGATTGAACGAGTAAGCTTTTCGACTTTCCTAGCGACAGAACTGGAAACTTCAGTGGATGTAGCCAATTTTTGGAATTTTCTAAAGAGAATTGATTTAGTTGGAGGGAGGATAAATAGATCATTTCCGTCTGAAAGGACTGCGACTGATATGACGTCTCCTTTAGCAAACTTTTGAACAACTATATCACCACTATCGAATAAAATGGTAGATGTACGTTGCACAGTTAGAAATTTTTCGTATAGCTGTTCTTCGTTCTCAACAATGGCAATTGCTTTTCCGCCGCATCCTATATTGCTTTTCAAGACTAACGGAAAACCTACGATATTTGCAGCCTCTTTTAACTCTGTTGTTGATCGAACGACCTTTTCAAAGAAAGGCAGTACTGGTAGCTTTTGCCTCTCAAGTTCTTTCCAGAATAGGAGTTTATTGAGGCCGAATAGTATGACATTTTCATCGGGCATAAAAGGAGTTATTCCTCGCAACTTTGCTTCATAATAGAGAAGATGACTCTCCCCCAGAAATCCGTATCCTGGATGTAAGTAATTGCATCCATCTGCAGCTTCAACTATGGCTTTTGCATTTAGAAGAACGTTTGCACTTTCTGTTATGACAAGTTCATCCGCTATTTGTCTATGAAAAGATGGATCTCCTTTTACCCAAAGAGCTTTTGTTTTAAGACCAGCTTTCTTGGCACTTCTTATTATTGAGGTTGCAATCTCACCTCTATTTGCCACAAATACCTTTTCCATCTATTACACCTCTCTTCTTTAAAGAGGAATATTTCCGTGTTTTTTAGGAGGAAGGTTAGCGCGCTTATTCTTTAGAGCTTCAAGTGCATCGTTAATGTGTATACGAGTTTCTGCAGGTTCAATTATCTGATCTACAAAGCCATACTCAGCAGGTTTGTAAGGGTTGGCAAATTTTGCTGTATACTCATCAATTAGGCGCTTTCTTTCTTCTTCAGGATTATCAACTTCAGCGAGTTGCTTTCTGTAGAGAATGTTGACGGCTCCCTGTGGTCCCATAACAGCAACTTCCGCTGTAGGCCATGCAAATACAAAATCTGCCCTCAAGTGTCTGCTTCCCATGACAATGTATGCACCACCGTAAGCTTTTCTCACAATCACTGTAATCTTTGGAACTGTTGCTTCACTATATGCGTAAAGCAATTTTGCACCATGCCTTATTATTCCGTCATGTTCCTGATTAACTCCAGGTAAGAATCCCGGCACGTCAACAAACGTAACTATTGGAATGTTAAATGAGTCACAAAATCTGACAAATCTTGCAGCTTTTACGGATGCGTTTATATCAAGAGTTCCTGCGGCCTCTTTTGGCTGATTAGCTACAATTCCTACAACTTTTCCAGCAATTCTTGCAAAACCAACGATGATATTGGGAGCAAAGTTTGGTTGTACTTCAAAAAATGAGCCTTTATCTACAACGTAATTTATGACCTCCTTCATATCGTAAGGCTTTGTGGACTCAACAGGGACAATATCCTCAAGTTCTGGAATTAGACGATGCGTTTCCTCCGTTGGTTCAACATACGGTGGTTCTTCTAAGTTATTTGAGGGAAGGTACGATAAAAGTTTTTTAATCATGTCTATGCATTCTTCATCACTCTTAGCCGTAAAGTGAGCAACGCCGCTCTTTGAAGTGTGAACACTTGCTCCACCAAGATCTTCAAAACTTACCTCTTCGCTGGTTACCTCTTTTATAACTTGAGGACCAGTTATGAACATGTAGCTTGTGTTCTCAACCATGAACGTAAAATCCATTATACCCGGAGAGTAAACAGCTCCTCCTGCACAGGGACCCATTATTGCTGCAATTTGAGGAATTACACCTGAGGCGATTGTGTTGCGATAAAAAATCTCACCGTATCCTGAAAGACTCAAAACACCCTCTTGTATTCTGGCACCACCTGAATCGTTAAAACCAACAATTGGTGCTCCGTTTTGCATTGCCAAATCCATTACCTTGCATATCTTCTGAGCACACACTTCCCCAAGGGATCCACCTAGGACTGTAAAGTCCTGTGCATATGCAAATACAAGGCGTCCATTTACGAGCCCGTATCCAGTGACAACAGCATCCCCCGGAATTTTAGTTTTGTCTACACCAAAGTCTGTGCAGCGGTGAAGCATGAATGAGTCAAGCTCCCTGAATGTTCCGGGATCGAAGAACAAAGCTAGGCGCTCTCTTGCTGTTAATTTACCCTTTTTATGCTGTGATTCTATGCGTTTTACGCCACCACCAAGCTTTACTTTTTCACGTAATTCCCTTAACTGTTCAATTTTTTCACGCATTGTACTCATATCAGAACAGCCCTCCCCTTTTTAAACTTAAACCAGAGATTATCTATTAGACGAGTTGTTCCCAAGAATACAGCTCCGGCAATCATGTATTCTTTTCCTTCTTCAAGTTTACCAACTGGTTGCAACGTTTTGAGATCCACAATTTCCACATATTGTGGTTTGAATCCAGCATTTTCTAATGAGGCTATGGTCTTTTTTTTGACTTCTTCAATCCCTATCTTTGAAAGTAAAGCTACTGCATCTTTTAAAGCTTCATAAAACTTTGGAGCAATTTTCCTCTCTTCTTCTGAAAGATAAGTATTTCTGGAACTCATTGCTAGTCCGTCTTCTTCGCGTACTGTGTCAACGGGGACTATTTGAATTGGAAAGTTCAACTCTTCTACCATGCGCTTTATTATGATTAGCTGCTGAGCGTCTTTTTTACCAAAGAAGGCATAGTCTGGTTGGACGATATTGAAAAGCTTTGCAACTACTTGTAAAACTCCTGCAAAATGTCCAGGGCGGTGTTTACCACATAACTCATCTGCTAAAGTTTCTACGTGAAATTTTATAAAAGTTTTTTCAGGGTACATTTCTTCAACAGGAGGAGCAAAAACCAGATCGACTCCAACTTCCCCGCATAACTTTAGATCACGTTTTAAGTCTCGTGGATACTTATCGTAATCTTCATTTGGACCAAATTGCGTTGGATTTACAAAGATTGAAACTACAACTTTATCGCATGTTTTAGCAGATTCTTTCATTAACTGCAGGTGTCCAGAATGGAGAAATCCCATGGTTGGAACGAAACCAATAGATAGAGCTTTACTGCGCCATTCAGTGATAAATTTGCGGACATCTTTTATGTAATTTACGAGAATGACCACCTACATCCCCCCTGTTAACAACTAATTTAACACAAATTTTTAGTGTGAGTGCAACGTTTTGGAGTGTGGAAGAAATAAATTTAGGTCGTCAGGATAAATTTCGATGTAATCTATTCCGAATTTTTCGAAAAAAGATCGATAATAACTAGAACAACTTAATTTATCTAACAATTTGTGTATGTATGGATGAGTAAGGAGTTTTGAGCAATACTTATTTTTATAAAAGGTTATTAATTTTGTAAAGGGGACAACTTCTTGCAGTCCTCTTGTGTTGGAAGACTTCACTAATTTTATAAGCTTTGAGTCTGGAAGAGGTTTTGACATTACAAAAGCTATTACATGCTTTGGAGAGAACCAATTTCCTTGAATTATGAGCCTATTACCTAAGAGATTTTGAGCGATGTTGATAATTTTTTCAGGTAGAGATAAGTAGGTATTGCTTTTAATAATGTAATGTATGTTGAGTGCTAGCGGTTGGTGGAAAGATTCTTTGAATGTTGAAATAATCTCTTGCCATGCCTTTAAGATTTTTTCTTTTGAGAAACCATGAGTTTTTATGAGATTTAATTCTTCGGAATTTCGCGCAAGAATTGGTTCTGCAGAGAAAAAGGTGGGACCAGTTAAGTGGACTAGGACAAGTGAGTTTTGCTCTTTGTAACGCATGCCAACTTTCTGGATGAGTTTTGAAAATAATTTGAGATATTTACTGCACCAAACAGCGGGTAAGGTAATTTTGGCTCCAAATTTTCTTGTAAAGTTTTGAGCTTGTTGTGTGGCGGGAGTAATGTTGTAAGTGAAGGAGGGAACAGTGTTGTAAATCCAATTTGGTGACCAAAAACCTCCTAATATCCTTAAAGTTACTTTTTTATATGGTATTTGTTAGCCAAGTGAAAAATTTCATCTAAATATTGCCAGTTAAAGCTTTTGGGGGCTGGCTGCAAGATTTTCCAATGAACGCGTACACTTATTCCGTAAATGGGAGATGTTAGTATGTCTTTAGTTGGCAATTGATTGGCTTTAAGTAATACGAATATTTTTGGAAATGCTGTAGAGCTGTGGGATTGAATAGTGGAGTGGCAAGAATAGATTACCAAGAGAAAAATTATTATGCCGCTAGTTAGGGCTGCACCTCTTTCCAAACTTTTCACTCCTTCACTTTTTTAATCTTTACCTAAGTATATAAGAAAAACTTCCAAGTTGACGAAAAGAGTTTAATGGGATAAAATAGAATGCTACTCAGGAGGTGTAGGAGAATGAGGAGAGCGTTGGCAATACTTGCTATGGTTGCATTTGTGGTTTCTGCGGCTTACATGTACATGGAGGCTTTTTGGGCTTACGATGGTAAGTATTTAGAATTACAGATGAGGTTCATAAAGGGACATGCAGCAAAGAAAATGAATGGTGTTTTAAAAGTGTCTGGTTATTTGGAGAAAGGGAAAAAAGCGTTTTCTTACAAGATTTGGATCAGTGATGAGGCTTATAAAGATGAACTTGGACCAGCTGTTGCTTATGTAAAGATTGCTTTAGATGCAGAGAAATATAAAGCTATGGGATATGATAGAATGAAAGTTTATTTGAATTTTTACCCAGAAGGAGTTGAGCCAACGAAGAGATTGAGAAGGTGGTTTATTTTGAAGTTTGATGGGGATTGTGCTGGCAAAGCTTGGTAAAGAAAGAGCTTGATTGATCAGTTTAGAATGTTAGGATCTTCAGATTACACACCAATTTTAAGTAAGCAGCAAGGTGTACGGCCTTGCTCGCTTTTTTATTTTGGGGTTATAATATCAATAGGTAGGAGTAGTGTAGGAGATTGTAGGAGGAAGTAGAGTTAAGTAGTTTTGGTGAGAGTGGAGCATTTCCCAAGGTATTTTATTTAACAGGAGGGTGAGTAGTATGAAGAAGGTGGCTTTATTAATTGTTCTGGTATTTTTTATCGGAACATTTGCTAGGGGTTTGATAGTGCAGTTCAAAGATGAACCATCTAAGACTCCAATTAGAACATTTGCAGATTATGTAAACCATTTAAAGAGTGTAACTGAAAATGGTATTAAGGCAATAAGTGATGAGGTTGAACGTGGCAATTATAAGGTTTTGTGGATTGCTCGTGCGGTTTATTTGCCAAATGGTGATGCAAATTTGATGAAGAAGTTGCAGAAAAATCCTAAGGTAGCAAAAGTTTATCCAGATTTTATAGTGCCTTTGATGAAGCCTGTTGCTGAAAAAGATGCCAAGACTCCGAATAACTGGAATATAAGAGATTTCGCCGTTGAGAAAGTGTGGAAGGATTTTCACCTAACAGGAAAGGGAATAATTGTTGGTCAAATTGATACGGGTGTTGAAGGAGATCATCCGGATTTGAAAGGAAAAATAGTTTATTGGAGGGATTTTTTGAGCAATTCTTTGCCCGTTGATCATCCGGTAGATTCTGTTGGTCATGGAACTCATACGGCAGGGACGATCTGTGGAGGAAGCGCGTCTGGTGTTCCTATAGGAGTTGCACCGGATGCAAAGATTGCAGCAGCTCGTTGTTTCAGTTGGTTTGGAGCAAATACCCACGATATATTGGATGCTATGCAGTGGTTGTTGGATCCGGATGGTGATCCAAATACTACGAATGATAGACCACGTGTTATAAACAACTCTTGGGGAGGTCCAATCTCTCACTTGAGCGTATTTGAGGATGCAGTTAAGGCTTGGGTGAAGGCTGGAATAGTCCCTGTGTTTTCAGCTGGAAACTCCGGGCCAAATCCAAGAACTATTGCTGCTCCGGCTGCTTCTAAGTTGGCTATAGCTGTTGCAGCACTAAAAACAACTACTGAGGTTGCAAGCTTCTCTTCACGTGGACCAGCAGTTGTAAATGGAGAAGAGTACATTAAGCCTGATATTGCGGCTCCAGGACAGAATGTTTACTCTGCAATTCCCGGTAAAAAATGGGGTTACAAGTCGGGAACAAGTATGGCGGGGCCATTTATAGCTGGAGTTGTGGCTCTTATGTTGGAAGCAAATCCAAATTTGACAGTTGATGATGTGAAAAAACTGTTGTATAAACATGCAATTGATTTGGGAGCTCCTGGTAAAGACAACGATTATGGATGGGGAGTAGTTAATGTGTACGAAACTGTGAAAGAGGCTTATGGGAAGAGGTTACCAAGCTACGATGAGTAAGTGATATTTTGAGATTGAGTGAGTGAATTTTATGTACTGTGAAAAAGTGGGGGGTGTGTTGCCCCCCATTTTTATTTTTAGAGCAAAGAAAATGGGGGCTTGTAAAAATCAATAAGCCCCCATTTAAATTTGAAATTTTTTATGAATCTGGATCTGTGCTTCTTAACTTTTCTACATCAATGTCATTTTGAAACCTTCAGAGAGCGTTGGGTGGGCAAATATTATCTTTTCAATATCTTCTACTGTTACCTTAGCAGTGATAACAACACTTGCAAGATTTACAATTTCACTTGCTCCGTATCCTATCATTACGAAGCCTTTTACATATTCGCCGTCTGTATGAATTTCAATGATACCCTCTGTTTGATCTACTATTGCTTTTCCAACTGCTCCAAGAACGAGTTTTTTAGCTCTACCAGTGAATTCACCAACCCATGCGGCTTCAGGTTGAGTGTATACAAATTGCGGAATTGGAAATTCTTCCTTCTTAAAGCGTTTTTTACCGGTTATGTAATCGATGACAACTTGAGCATGATGACTTGCGGTGTGAGCAAGCATGGCACGGGTTGCAATATCACCTATTGCGAAAATGTTGTCTTTGGCTTTGCAGTATTCATCGGTGACGACAAATCCGCGATCTATTTGCAAACCCAAGCTTTCTAATCCTTCAGTGTTTGGTTTTCTTCCTACTGCAACAAGTACTTGATCTGCAGTTACTACGTCTCCGTTTTCCAAAGCTACGGCCTTTTTACCGTCTTTTTCAAATATCTTTTCTACCTTTGAATTGAGCATGAATTTAATTCCAAGTTTTTTTAGGTATGCAGATAATCTTGATTGAACAGTTGCTGGAGCTGCAGGAAGAATCTTAGGAGCAATGTCGATTACTGTTACTTTAGCTCCAAGCATGGCAAGGGCTGTTCCGATTTCCAAGCCTATTACTCCTGCTCCAACAACTATTGTATCTTTCACTTCAAAATTGCCTTCTGTGAAATTGTCACTTGTTAAGATTTCTGTTGAGATTTCAAATGGTGGGATAAATGGGCGAGAACCTGTTGCCAAAATTAGATAATCATAACTTTCTTCTTTTCCATTTACTATGACTTTACCGTCTTTAAATTGAGCTTCTGCTTTTACAATTTGAACTCCACTTTTAACAAGGGTTTGTTCTAAACCTTTTCTCAAAGTTTCTGTGGTCTTATTTCTATAGGCAATAATCTCAGAAAGATCAAAAGTTGCTCCTTTGATTCCAAACTTTCCCCCAGTTGCTTTTTTATAAAGATATGAAGCTTCTACCAGAGCTTTTGTTGGAATACAACCTCTGTTTAGACATGTTCCTCCTATTTTGTCTTTTTCAACTAGAACAACTTCGTATCCTTCTTTTCTAGCATGGAGTGCTGCTTCATAACCTCCAGGACCTGATCCAATGATAAGAACTTTTTTCATGCTCATCCCTCCTTTTTTAATTTCCTCAACGTTAACATTTTAGCATAATGTTTGTAAATGTTGTTAAAGAAACTTGTAATTTTCCAATAGGTTTTGTATGGTATGAAATGGTGAAGTTTTGTAGCGGTTAGCTGACTGGTGTGAAGGAGTAGATGTACATGAAAAGGGTTGTATTGATTGGTACTCCGAATTCAGGTAAGAGTACAATCTTCAATCAAATAGCCGGTTTTAAGGCAGAGATTGCGAATTATGCTGGAACCACGGTTAGTGTTACCAAAGCAGTAGCAGAGATAGGAGTCATCACTTTTGAGCTTATAGATTTGCCAGGATTGTATTCTGTTGCGACAACAGATTTTGCGGAGCTTCAAACTGTGAAATGGCTTTCTGAAAATGATTTTGATGTGGTAGTGTGTGTTACGGATGCAATGTTTATGGCGAAAGGTTTGAAATTGGCCTGTGAGATTAAAAACTTAGGAAAACCTGTTGTTTTAGCAGTTAACATGGTTGATGAGATAGAAAAAAGAGGTTGGAAAGTGAATTGGCGCTACATTAAGAAGGAGATGGGTATACCTGTTGTTCCAATATCTGCTTTGTACGGAAAGGGTTTGAGAAGATTGTTTGTTATAGCCTTAGAAGAAGCAAAAAAAAGTGAGTCTTCTTTATCAGAGGGCAAGGCTTCTGTTGAGGAAACTTTGGATATAGAGAAATCTGATTCTGAGATCAAGGATGTTTCTGAAAAACTTATGGATTTTATAAAAGCCCACTTACAGGAGGAAAAGTCCGTAAGAATTGATATTTTTGTAAAGTTGATTTTACAAGGATCTTACATGCTAGCTGCTCATAAGGGTATAGATTTGAAGAAATTTGAGTACAGTGAGAAGTTAGATGAGATTGTAAAACTCAACAGAGAAAAGTGTAAGAAAGTTTACGAAATTGTTGAAAATGCTGTTGAAAGAGTTGATAAGATCACATTTGGTGATAAGCTGGACAAGTATTTGCTTTTGAATAGCTGGTTGGGATTTGGTTTTTCATTGTTGGTCTTATTTATATTGGGAAGTGTCATATTCAAGGTTGGTGGCTACTTTGAAGAGAGGCTCTTGTCACTTCTTAACTACAAGTTGAGTGGTAAAGGCTTATGGGTGGATGTGGTAAACTCGGCTTGGGAAGGTTTCACCTCTGCGGTGGCGGTGGTATTACCGTATTTATTGCCATTTTTGTTTGTTATTGGCCTTTTGGAAGATTCTGGATACCTTGCTAGAATGTGTTTTTTATTCGATGGTTTATTTCACAAAATAGGATTGCATGGCATAGCTGTTATCCCAACAACTATTGCTACTGGTTGTACTGTTCCTGCAATAATGGCGACTCGCAATCTTTTTACTGAAGAAGAGAAGAAAACACTTGCTTTGACTTTAAACTTCATACCTTGTGCGGCTAGAATGAGTGTAATTCTTGCTATGGCGAGTATTGTAGCTGGAAAATTTGCCTTGCTCGTATATCTTTTAGCATTTTTGTTGTTCGCAGTGATAAATGCTCTTATTTTAAAAAAGGCAAAGGTTGTAGATGGTGTTGTATTCGAGGTGCCCAAACTTCGTATGCCTTCTGCAAAGATAACTTTTTTAAAAGTTTGGTTTAGGTTGAAAGAGTTTTTTACCATAATTTTACCTGTACTGATTTTAGGAAGCGTTATCATGACGTTGATAGAAGATACTGCTCTTGCTAGATTTGTGGAAAAATGGTTTGGATGGATAATAACCTCTCTTGATATTCCCAAAAGCTTAGTGCTTCCATTGATATTCGGAGTTATGAAAAAAGAAGTGATATTGCCTCTTATGTTAAATAAGCTTGGAGTAACTCTTGCAGGCCTCAATGCTGTATTAACGACGAAGCAGATAGTAACATTGGTGATATTCTTTACATTTTACAGTCCATGTCTTGCTACTTTGGTAGCCATCGGCGCAGAGTTTGGAATACTGTGGGCAGCTTTAAGTGTTGTACTAACAACAGCCGTTGCTTGGCTTGTGGCTTTTGCAGTTAAGATACTTTTCGGGATTTTTTAGAAATAGCTCTACCAGTATTTTTGCTACTTCATCATCAACATTTCCGAATATTAACTTAATCCATCCCCAAAAGCTCTTCTTTAGCCTTTCATTTGCCATTACTGTGGTGTTTTCTTCCTTTACAACCGTAAAGGGAATTTTCAAAGAGTTCAAAATGGAGAACACTTTTTTACATCCTGTGCCGGAACCACAAACTGCCAGTTTTATATCAGAGGATTCTAATAATCTTTGAAGTTCTCTTAAATCAACGATTTCTGATTTTACAAATGAGTTTCTCTCGGTGTTAAACACAGCCACTCCAAGTTTATGAGTTCCCGGATCTATTCCTATTATCAGCATATTGTCCTCCACTATACTTGTGATAAAACATGCTTTCTTATAAATGATTTTACTTCACTTGGTAGAAATGGTATAGCAACAAATAAGTCTTTTCTCTGCTCAGGAGAGAGTTTTACCCAGTCTTTTAGAGTTATTAAGATTGGAATTGAATTGGCTAAAGATTTTAACTTTTCAAGATTTATAGGATGATGATCTGGAAATGGAACAATAGATTTAACTTTTACTCCATTGTCTTCAACGGATTTGAGAAAAGATTGAGGATTTCCTATGGCACATCCTATGACTACTTCATCTAAAGTGTAAAATTTTTTATTTACAATTGAGTTTCTAAGTTCGTTCTCTGTTCTAGCTTGTAAAAACTTTAATGTTAGCTTATTTATTTCAAAGAACGGCTTTAGAACTAAAAACTTTAGAATTGATTGTGGTATAGGACGTCTTTTGAAGTTGAAAATTATACATGCGTTTGCTCTTTCAATTGAAGACAGCTCTTCGCGAAGGCGCCCCAAAGGGAGAAGTTTATCCTCCTCTGGTTTTTTATCAAGATTCAGTGATAAAAGTTCAATTTTTTTTAAACCATAGAGTTGAAAAGCATCATCGATGATCACAGCGTCAAATAATCCTAATTTTTCTATTTTTTTTACACCTTTTACCTTGTCTTTTGATACAAATGTTTTGTAACCTAGAACAAAATTTTCAACGGCTTCATCGCCCCATTTTACCCAGTCAGTAGAAGTTACAAGGCCTTCTTTGACTCTTCCTTTGTAACCTTTTACTAAAATTATAGGTTTGTATCCCAGCTCCTTTAAAGATATATAAATAAGGCGAGAAAGCTGAGATTTACCTGTTCCTCCAACTTGTATATTACCAACTCCAATCGTTAGTACGGAAGGAGTGTAGGATTTAAACTTTTCTTTTAAAAACTTGTCGGTTTGTTGAAAGAATTTGTATACTCTGTCTAACACTTTTGATCCTCCCAATAGGCATCTTTCAACTTTTTTAGAAAAGAGTGTGCTAACTTTTTATTTTTACCAATGATTTTATCAATATTTAAGGAGTTGAATTTGTTTACAACTTCATTAAGGTTAAATTCGCCTTTGTTGCTATTAGTAAAAAGAGTGAACTCTAGGTTATTATCCTGGAAAAAAAAGATGTGTTTTGAGTGAGGCTGGGGAGCTACAAACACAAATGGTTTTTTAAATAAAAGTGAAACTATTGCAACGTGAAGTCTTGAGGTTATGATAAGTGGAGAATTTTCTATTATCCAATTTATCTCTCTGGGAGATTTGTAATCGAATTCATCTTTTGGAAAGGCACTGTATATATTGAATTTTTCAACAATATTACCAAGAAGTGAGAGTTGTTTAGAGTTGTGTAGGATTAGGGTAGGTATGTTTTTGTTGTGAGTTGGGACGATTTCTTTGTCAAATTTTTCTTTTAGAAAAACTAAATCAGAAGATAGAAAGGATGAAGAATTTGCTTTTTTGGCAATAAGCAGAGAAAATGTGTCTCTTAAGCCCAGTAAACTAAATCTTGATAGGGCAACTTTGCTCAAAAGTCCAACAGCGTTTTTCTCTATCGAGATTCCGAATCCAACGACTTTGTTTTTGAAGGATAGGAGAAGTGAAAGCAAAGAATAGTAGATGTTGGAATTAGTAAATGAGTGGAACAAACCTCCTGATAGGACAAAAATCTTCCCGCTATTTTTCAAGCTTGATAAAAACTTCAAAACGTGAGATGTAATCTTTATAGGTGATATTCCCAACTCTTTGAGAGTTTCTGCTATGAGTTCGTCCCCATAGTTGCCGAATCCAAAGTAACCTATCCCGATGAGCTTTTGTCCCATTCTTCGCCCAATGCCTCCCTTATGCGCTGTATAGCTCTCTTTTCAAGCTGTTTTACACGCTGACGAGATATACCTAGGACTCGTGCTATGGTGTTGTACTTCAAATTTGCATCTATGTATCTCAACTCCAGAATTAGACGCTCTCTCAATGGAAGAGATTCGATTATCTCCTTGATCTGATCGACTAACGATGAGTTTTCAATGTCAGAGGTAAATTTCTTAGTGTATTTTTCGTGTAAATTGTTCATTAAACGGGCTTCTTTTAAATTTTGCGATAGTTTTATTAAGTCTTCAGAGAAGCCCAGGTTTTTCAAATCTTCGAAAGAGGGTTTTCGAGAGTACTTCTCCTCAAATTCACGTTCAGCTTTCCAGACTTTGTAAACTTTCTTTAATGTATCTACAGGAATAGAGACTGCATGGGTTTCCTTTAAAACATACCTTAATATTTCATCTCTTATCCACCAAACAGCCATTGTTGAAAAGTTCCATCCAAGCTCTGGATCAAATTTTCTTATGGCTTTTATAAGGCCGATGAAACCTTCTTGAATTAGATCATCCAATTGAGACTGATTACGTGCATATTTTTTAGCAATTTTCACGACAAGACCTGAGTGTTTTATACATAGATAAGCAAGGGCATTTTGGTCGCCGTTTTGCGCTGCTTTAAAGAGTTTTTTTTCAAATTCGGAATTAAATTTTTCTCCTTTTTTCATCTCTCCTACCTCCTTTCGTTGTTTTTTCGGTTGGTATCAAATATTGATAAATATGAATGTGAAGTGTATAACATAACATAGTGATGGATAATGTGTTAAAATCAACTTGCGAAGGCTACTTATGAGAATTTGAAAAGGAGGTATGGGAAGATGGACCAGCAGTTTGCTGAAACTTTAAAGGAAAAAACAGGTGTAGAGTGTATTTGGGATAATGGTGCTTTAATTGCAAAATTCAAGATTCCGGCAGAAGAGGTTAGTAAGCTTGAAAATGAGTATTTCAATGAGATTAAACATCACGTAAGAATTAAAGGTTTTCGAAAGGGAAAAGTTCCAAAGGCCATTGTTAAAAAGATGTTGGGTGGATTGGGATACTATGCTGAGGCTTTGAAAGATAGAATAGAAGAGTTGGTTGATGATTTTATGAAAAAAGGATACATATTTCCTTACACATACTCTGCTAAGGAGTTTGTAGTGCAAGAAGGTAAGGATGCAATAATAAAGATAGAGTTTAAGTTTCCTCCAAAAGTTGAGATAAAAAAGTGGGAGGGAATTGAGGTAGAGGTTCCGAAATTTGAGGTTAAGGAAGAAGATGTAAATAAAGAGCTTAAGTTTTTAAGAGAGAGGTATGCAACTCTTGAAGAGGTTGATCGTCCTATAGAAGATGGGGATTTTGTGACGGTAAATTGGGAAAGGGAGATGCCAGATCTTCCAGAAGGAGAAGGACGTTACGTTAAGGAGGAGAATGTTGTTGTTAAGATGAATGATCTCATTGAGCCTATAAAGAAAAATCTCCTTGGTAAAAAGAAGGGGGATGAATTTGAGTTTGATTTTGTTTACCCAGAGGATATACAGGATGAGAGAGTAAAGGGTAAAAGAGCAAAGATAAAAGGAAAGGTTATAATGGTGCGTGCTAAAAAGCATCCGGATCTTGACGATGAATTTGCAAAGAAAGTGGATCCAAAGGTCGGCAGTTTGGAAGAGCTGAAGGAGAAGATAAGGGAAAGACTTGTCAAAAGGTTGAATGAAAAGAGAGAGGAGATAATTGATCGCCAACTTGAGGATAAGTTAATTGAGGAGAATGCTGCTGATATTGAGATTCCAGAAGAAATGTGGAGGAAAAAGGCTGCTTTAATGGTGGAAGATTACGCTTACACTTTGCAATACATGTACAATATTCCTGCAGAAGAGATTTTGAGGAGAAAAGGGGAAGAGTTGATAGAGAATTACAAGGAGCAAGCAATTCGAGAAGCTAAGCTGGAGCTTGTTTTGGATGCACTTGCTAATATGTTAGGTATTGAAGTTACAGATGACGAGGTAAGGGCAGAGCTTGAAAATGTAGCCAAAGCTATAAATAAAAGAAAAGAAGAGGTATTAGAGGAATACGAAGGTAAATACAGATTTGAGTTGGTACGCCAGCGTCTTCGCCGTAAGAAAGCTTTCGATGCTGTCAAGGAAAAGGTTATAATAAAAGAGAAAGAGGAAAGTGAATCTGAGAAACCAGCGGAGGCTGGAGAAATGGAGGTAAATCAGTAAAGGAGTTGGTGTAAATGAGCATGTTGGTGCCAATAGTTGTTGAGACGAGTTCTCGGGGAGAGAGGGCATATGATATATATTCGCGTCTGTTGAAGGACAGAATAATTTTTCTGGGAACAGAGATAAATGACTACGTTGCGAATTTAGTTGTGGCTCAAATGCTGTTTTTGGAGGCGGAAGATCCAGATAGAGATATATTTTTATACATAAATTCACCTGGGGGTGTGGTGACAGCGGGGCTTGCTATATATGATACGATGCAGTATATAAAGCCGGATGTTGTAACAATATGTATAGGGCAAGCTGCAAGTATGGCGGCAGTTCTTTTAGCTTCAGGTGCAAAAGGGAAGAGATATTCACTTCCAAATTCCCGAATAATGATACACCAACCGATAGGTGGAGCTTATGGACAAGCAACTGATATAGAGATACAGGCAAAAGAGATCTTGCGATTGAAAAAGAGGTTAAATGAAATATTGGTAAAACATACGGGGCAGCCGTATGATAGAGTAGCCCAAGATACAGAAAGAGATTTCTTTATGTCGGCAGAACAGGCAAAAGAGTATGGAATAATAGATAAAGTAATTGAAAAAGCAGAAGAGAGGGAGGGGTAGGTTTTGTTTAAGAAAAAAGGAAGAGATGAATATAGATGTTCGTTTTGTGGGAAGAGGCAAAGTGAGGTAAAAAAACTCATAGCAGGGCCTGGAGTTTACATATGTGATGAATGCGTTAAGGTTTGTTATGAAATAATAAATTCCCCAGAAGAAAAGCAGGAAATAGAGGTAAAAGATATTCCTACACCTGCAGAGATAAAGGCGGAGCTTGATAAGTGGGTAGTGGGGCAAGAAAAGGCCAAAAAGGTTTTGTCAGTTGCAGTTTACAACCATTACAAGAGGATATATTCTGCTCCGGCTGATGATGTGATTTTACAGAAGTCAAATATTCTCCTTATAGGACCTACAGGAAGTGGAAAGACTTTGCTTGCTCAAACTCTGGCTAAGATTTTGGATGTTCCGTTTACGATTGCAGATGCGACTACTCTTACAGAGGCAGGTTACGTTGGAGAGGACGTTGAAAACATACTTTTACGCCTTATCCAGGCAGCGGATTGGGATATAGAGAAAGCTCAGCGGGGAATAATCTACATAGATGAGATAGACAAACTTGCTCGTAAAACTGATTCGCCTTCGATAACAAGAGATGTTTCAGGTGAAGGTGTTCAGCAGGCACTCCTCAAAATTTTAGAGGGAACTGTAGCGTATGTACCTCCTCAAGGGGGTAGGAAGCATCCGCATCAGGAAACTATTCCAATAGATACGACAAACATATTGTTTATATGTGGGGGAGCATTTGATGGGCTTGAGAAAATAATAGAAAAGAGGATTGCTACAAGCCAGATTGGTTTTGGCGCTAATATAAAGAGTAAGAAGGAGAAGATGGAGGATATAGGGAAAATTTTAGAGCAGGTTGTTCCAGATGATTTGTTGAAGTTTGGGCTTATTCCCGAATTTGTAGGGCGTTTGCCAGTTGTGGCA
>JAMOTN010000050.1 GCA_027062325.1 bacterium | reverse complement strand
CCCCAATCTTGCCACAACCATCGTATAGATCACATCAAATCCGACTGTGAGAACGTAAAAGCCATAAAAAGCATACTTTATAGGCTCTAAAGATGCATACCACAGCTGGGCAAGTTCAAGACGCGGCAAAACTGTACACTCACTTAGTTTAAGGGTACTCCGCTCATAAACAAACTGCCTCTCCTCCACATTAAAATCTTTATCTTCCCATTTCAAAATCCTCCCAATACCCAAAAATCCAAATAAAATTCTGTTAGCCAACAGCCAGAAAAGCAAGAAACCAAATCCTCCCGCTACTTGAAAAGCTGTCAATCTAGCGTTGAAAACAGCCACAAAAGCCACCAAACCAATCAAAACCAAAATCCAGATAAACCTCTCCATTTTTCTCCTCATATCTATCCCTCCAATTCAAATTTCTAGCCCTTAATTTTTGTCCTTCCATCAATCACTAAAACACTGACATCGTCAAATTTAGGCATATTACCTCTAAACTCTTCAACCGCTTTTATTATACCACGAGCCATATCATTCGGCGCTGAATTCCACATATTCTCTACAACTTTTAAAAGCCTATCCTCACCAAACTGCTCCCCCCGATAATTCTCCGTTTCTATCACTCCATCTGAGTAAGCAACCAGCACCTTTCCTTTTAAGTCAATAACGCTCGGCTCGTAAATAACAGTATCATCAAAGCCAAGCGGCGGATACCTCTTTAATCTCAAAAACTTTCCCTTCCCACTCTCCACAATTACCGGATCAGGAAATCCTGCATTTAAAACTTGCACCACTTCAGATAAAGATACACAAAACATACTGGCAAACATGCATTCATCATTATTTTCAGCCAAAAACTCATTCACATCTCTAAACATCTCCCCCAAGTCTTCCCCTTCTGCCATTCCCATGGCAACACTTGCTTTTACCATAAATAGTGAAGCAGGAACTCCCTTACCTGAAACATCTCCAAGCCATACATTGTTATCCTTAAATCCATAGAAATCACCGCTTACAATTTTAGCAGGAAGAGTAATAGCAAAAAAGGTGTAACCATTCAATTTACGCGCCTTATTCATAGTAGGAAGAAATTCTTTTTGAACACGACTTGCAATCTCCAGCTCCTTTAAAAAGTTTTCTTTTGCACGCTTAAGGCTGTCTAATTCATTCATCAACTTGTTGAAGTTAACCGCTAAATCCTTAAATTCCTTTATAAAGTACACTTCCTCATTAAAGCGCTCTCCCATTCCTCTCATTATCAATAGTCTTAAAGTCTGTGAAAATTCAGCAACAAACTTTGCTATTCGAACCGAAAAAATTTCTGCCAAGACAACAGCCAATAAAAGCGAAATCATGAGAACAGCCACTTCAAAAGCTATAAACCTGTATCTTAACCCCGAACTCCACTTAACCTTAAATTTCCCATGAGCATATATGACCTTGAATCCTTTGGGTATTAAGCTATCTCTCAACCACTTCCTCGATACAACTCCGCAAATATAAATTTTTTTCTCATCTTTCTTTCCTTCAACGCAAACCACATCTTCACTTTCCACATTATTTCTGGAAACAAAAAAGCTATCCAAAAGTGGTACCTCCTGATAATACGGGAATATATCGGATGAGAGAGTCGCACTGTCAAGTAAATCAAAGCGTCTAGTCCTTGCTACAAAGTTCAAAAAATGGCGTGCTTGTTCTTTTATAAGAGCATAAACCGTGTTAAAGCTTCTTTCGAGTAAATTGGCAGTCAAGTTCAACTGTTTCTCATAAAAATTGAATATCCACATCATAAACATCGAAAAAACCGTTATGAGTATGAAAACTAAAAGTATATAGCTGTACGTTAAAAGCTTTTTAAAAGGATAGCTCTTTCCCTTAAAAATCCCAAGCCCTGCCTCATCAAACTCCTTTACCCTTTCCAAAACTCCCTCTTCAAGACTAACATCATTTTTACCCATTCAACCACTCCACCACTAAAAGTACATCCTCTCACGCAATATCAAATAAGAGTAAAATACAGCATATATAACAGCAGAAATTAAAGCAGTCGTAGTAAGAATATACATTATCACAAGTTGCATCTTAACCGCAGTCCACAACTTCGCTCCCATCAGTATCATTCCAGTCATACCACCCGGAAGGTGAATCAGTCCAACCATTCTCAATGACTCAACACGATTAATCAAAGCAATCTTTAAAAGAGGAGATATGACCCTTTTTATTGCATCTATTACTCCTACGCCAGTTGACATTATCCACTCTAACTGAGAATAGGAAGTCTTAAAGAACTCAACCACTCTTTTTACAGTCTGAGCACTTACATACATTGCGCTAGATAAAGCCATGCTCAAAAGCGGTATCAGGTATCGAGATTTCCATGGAACAATCCCCGTAAAACGCAAAAACAGTAAAACTGCCACTACGCTGAAAGTTATCGCAACACCACATCCAATAACAGAGTATAATCGTCTCTGATCATCGTATCTTGAAGCATTGTGCGCAGCAATTGCAAGCGCTACAGCTACATACACGTAAACCCCATAAAATCCAGAAAACAACCACTTCAATACGTATCCCATTAACATCAGTTGAATTAAAGCCCTGACAGAAGCAACGAGTATGTCAATTTCATTTCCAATAGAAAACCACCATGCAACAGCTGCTGCAAATCCTATGAATAACCACGAAAATAGCAGATCAATTGAAGATATACTTACCACTTCTGTCATAAACTTCAACTCCTCGTTTTAACAGCTCTGTTCAATCTTCGTTGTGTTCGCCTTTGGAAAAATTATTTCATCAATTCTTACCACTTTTTCAAAATCAAATTCTCTGTCAGCAATGTGCGATACTAATACGTAAAACTTTCCAGCCTCAAATAGCTCCTTTCTAATTTTTTTGAATTCATCAATAGCTTTCTCGTCCAAACCAGTCAAAGGCTCATCAAATAGATAAATTTTTCTATCAAGAGACAACATTAAGCACAGCGAAATCCTCTTCTTCTCACCGCCTGACAATTCGCTCCACTTTTTATCTACAAGCTCTAAAGTTTTAAACCTCTCCATAAACTGCTCAAACTTTTTACCATCAAACCCAACAAGCACTTTTTTGAACCACTTAACATCATCACGCACAGTCTCCGCTGCAAATAAAACCTCCTGAGGAAGATATGCAATATATCGCTGTCTTATTCGTCTATAGAAATTTGACCTGAAAGAAACACCACAACAGCTCAAATCCCCCTTCCACTTTACAAGTCCTGCAAGGCACTTTAAAAATGTACTCTTACCCGTGCCGGAATCTCCCTTCAAAAGCAACGGCAACTCCAACCTTCCCTTAAAGCTACCAAAATAATCAACTTCAAAATCAAACTCTAACTCTGAATTCACACCCTGAATAGTACTTTGAGTACTTTCACTCATAAACCTCTCCTCACTCAAGTAAATTCAAATACACTACTTTTCGTTCATCTCTCCATATGCCCCGAGAACCACAACCCTTCCAGTTTGGGCATTGTAAACAATTTTCTTACCCCATATCACATCCTTTTTATTTCCTTCCACTCGCTCAGCTCTAGCATTCCCTTCAACTTCCACTGTATCCTTTTCATGATCGTAAAAAAGCTTATCTCCATAAACTGTCATATTTTTTCTATCCACCTTTACATTACCTATTGCAACCGTCAAATTTCGTTCCTGATAGTACTCGAGCATATCACTTGTCAAAACTGCATCCTCCCCACCACCACTTCTTACAAGACGCACATTCCCCCTCGCTATCAACTTTTTCTCTGAATCGTATATCTCTATCTCATCAGCCGTTAAATCAAGTGTAACTATGCCTTTCTTACCCTTTTCAAATCTAATGAGGCGCGGAGATCCTTGAGCATAATGTCTTCTAACTTTCAAAAAACTTTTTAAATAACCACACCTCAATACACTGTCTTTTGTACGCGCCACTACATTACCGTACATTATCGAAATTTCAGAAGTGGCAAAGTATTCCCCTCTATCTCCAGAAAGCGTTAGGTCCTTTTGGACAACATTCACGTCTCCTTCCATCTCAAATTTTCCGCCGGGATAAAAGTTCAACTTTTTTCCAGTTATACGCGTTTTTTCTCCATTGTTAGAGTAAACAATAGCATTAACATCTCCTTCTATATATCCTTTCTCCTTCTGAACAAAGTAAAAAAGCTCTCTCCCAACCACAGCATTCTTAAACGGACGAGTACTCAATTCTGTCACTTTGGGGTAGGAGGGAATATAAACCATCTCTCTATCGCGGTAGAAAAATGCTTTTGAAGCCTGAACGCGATAATCTTCACTGTCAATCTTCACATTACCATCAAGTACTATCTCATTCGTAGTTTTACCGGTGTACATGCGACTACACCACAACTTACTTCCCTGACGTACTGCAAAGACTCCTCCTTCTGCTCTGAATCTCTCATTTTGGTTGTTGAAAAACAACCTCTGACAACGAAGCATCATATCTTCCATGTAAACTCGTACATTTCCCTTTGCCAGATACTCTCCACTTTTCAAGATAAGTAAGCTATCACTTTTTAGACGCCAATGTTTCACTCCGTAAACTCCAGAAGAAGCAAATACTAAGTAACCCACAATGAGAAAAAATCCGATAAATGTGAGAAATATCTTATTTCGCATCATTTTTTCTCACTCCAATACTTCCTTTAGTTTTAAGTCTTACCACCTCTACACTATCATAAAACTCATACCTTCCATACTCTTCCTCAACGTGTATCTTCGAAGCATGCACCTCAACCGTCGAATTACGATATAAAACTCCCCCCTCTCCATCAAATTTTTTTATCTTAGTTTTGTAAAGACCCCTCCTTGCCCAAAAAACTTCATCCGTTGTGAATTCCCAAAAGTCAGAAACATAAAGACGGTATTTTTTAGCTTCATAGGTCGCATCGGTTGCAGTAAACTTCTGACCTCCCATTTCGACAGTACCCATCCAAACAATAAATACATTTCTGTTAGTATCACGCCAGCACCATTTTGCTCTTCCAACGCCCTTACCATCATAAAATGTTGCTTCACGAAACTTTACACCTTTCCATCCCTTATACTCCTTTTCTTTGGAAAACCAAACAATTACTCCCAACAGAACAAACAGTATAAAAAAGTAGCGCATACTTCAAATTACCGCCCCTTTAAAAACTCAGGCTGTTCAATCCAGTAAAAACTCTCCGTCTTTGAAGAAATTGCCTTCAAACTTTCAAAGCTCTCTTCCCATGCGTTCTTAGCCCTTAATATCAACTCTATCACTTCACGAACCGCTCCTCTTCCACCTTCATTAACTGTGACGTAATTTGCAACCTCCTTTAACTCAATAGAAGCATTCTTAACAGCAACTCCAAATCCAGCCTTTTCCACCATAGGAACATCAATTATATCATCCCCAATTGCACATGCCTCACTCCAATGCAAGTCAAACTCACTCAAAAGCCTTTCTGCTGCTTTATCTTTTTCCATACACTCAGTAACAACAGCATTAACCCAGAGTCTTTTTGCCCTTGCAAATACTATTTCATTTCCCCTACCTGTTATCCAACAAACTTTCAAACCAGCAAGCCGAGCCATACGAGTTGCTATTCCATCGTGACCTGAAAATGCCATCAACTCCCCCATATGCCCAGCAACATTTATCATCTGAATACCACCTGTAGTCATAACTCCATCTATGTCACAAAAAATAACTTTTATGTCTCTCAAAGTATCAGCCCAATCTTTTAAAATCTTTTCAAAGTTTACTCCTTCCACCATAATCCCCTCCATCAACCAACTCACTTTACACTAACTTTGCCTGAAGTATGTGATGCATATGGAGAACCCCAACCACCAATCCTTTTTCATCTAAAACTGGTACCACAGTAATCTTGTTATCCTCCATAATACGCAAAGCTTCATCTGCAAGGGCGGTACTTTTAATAACTTTTGGATTACGAGTCATAATGTCTTTAACCATAAACTTAAAGGGATCGTCATGCTTAACAACAAACCGACGTAAGTCTCCATCTGTAACTATTCCTATCATACTTTTCATATCCTTCAAATCCTCAAACACTATTGCACACCCTAAACTCTTCACAGACATTTCAACTAAAAGATCAGCAAAAGAAGCATCAGGAGTCACGCGCGGTATTCCATCTCCAGTCACCATCAAACTTGCAACATCAACCAACATCATTTTCCCTAAAGCTCCTCCGGGATGTAACTTCGCAAAATCTCGTTTTGTAAAATTACGCTCCTTCACAGTTACCATAGCAATTGCATCAGAAACTGCAAGCATTGCAGTTGTGGAGACAGTTGGAGCAACAAATAACGGCGGTGCTTCTTCTTTTACCCTTATGTTGATAAATACATCACTGTTTTGTGCCAAAGGACTTAAAGGCTCGGCAGTTATTCCTACAACTCCAACTCCTAGTCTTCGGGCAAGCTGCAAAACCTGAACCACTTCTGAAGTACGTCCACTTTTAGAGTAAAGAATCAAAGTATCTTTAGATGTTATAACACCTACATCACCATGCAAAGCCTCAGAAGGATGCAAATACGTAGCTGGCACTCCAACACTGGAAAGAGTCGCAGCCATTTTGCGAGCAATAAAGCCACTTTTTCCCATACCAGAAGTTATAACCTGTCCTTCAGTAGCTAAAATAAGTTCTGCTGCCTTAACAATGTCTTTCTTCTCTTTACAAAGCTGTTTTATAGCTTCCGACTCCTTTTGTAAAACTTCTCTTGCAACCTCCAAAAGCTCATTTTTTAAATTTTCCACACCTACCACCTACTCTTTTAGAAGTTATTACACATTTTTTTACTCAAACCCAAGCGTTCTTCTTATATCCAAAACATCTTTAACCAATCTCTCATAAAGTTCAAAATTAAGGCTATTTTTTGCATCAGAAAGAGCTTTATCTGGCTCCGGATGAACTTCAGCAAATATTCCATCTACTCCCACAGCAGCAGCAGCTCTAGCAAGATAAAGAGCATAGTCTCTGTTCCCACCTGTCACCTTACCTTCTCTCTGCTGAACAGAGTGAGTAGCATCAAATACAACCTTATCTGCAAAATTTGCTTCTCGCATTCTGACAACTCCCTTATAATCTACAACCAAATTTCCGTATCCAAAAAACGTTCCCCTTTCTGTAACCCATACTTCTGCTTTTGAGTTCGTACGCTTCACTTTTTCAACAGAAAATTTCATATCCATAGGATCCATAAATTGTCCTTTTTTAATATTAACTCCTTTGCATCCACTGGCAGCGCAAGCTTTAGCAGCAGCCACCACTATATCCGTCTGTCTGCACAAGAACGCCGGTACTTGAAGAATATCTGCAACTTCTGCTGCTATAAAAGCCTCTTGTGGTAGATGTATATCCGTCAATATTTTCACCCCGTACTTTTCTTTAACTTCAGCAAGCATCTCTACACCTCTGGCCAATCCAACCCCTCTGTAGGAATCTAAACTTGTCCTATTTGCTTTGTCATAGGAGGCTTTGAAGTAAAAATTATCAAGTAATCCCATTTTCTCAAACAGCTCCTTTAAAAAAGCTGCAGCCTCATCTAAACTACTGTTTTCCTCTATTACACAAGGTCCTGCAATAAAAACGAAATCCTTCATTCAACTCCCTCCTAACTCAACACTTAATTTATCCATCTCCATCCCCAATAAAGCACCATCAACTCTACGATAGCAAAAGCAAGTATTATCATTCCAACTTTAAAGAAATCTTTAAATTTCAACTTTCCAGCCGAGTAAACTATCGCATTCGGAGGCGTTCCAAGCGGGGTAGCACAAGCAACACTTGTAGAAAAAGCCAAAGCCATCAACCAAAACACTTTCATACCATCAAGTGGCATGGCTGCAATTATAGGAGCAAGTATAAGAGTCGTTGCAGTGTGGGAAACAAAGTTTGCTAATACGTAGGCAAGTGCCAATAGTATCACCATAGCTACTGTAGGAGAAAAGTGCTTCACAAGGACTGCTACAATGTCGTGCAACAATCCTGTCTTTTTCATAGCTAAACTTACGCCATACATAGCCCACACCAAAAATACAACGTTCCAATCGATAGAGGCATACACCTCTTTTACTGTCAATACTCTCATAAATATCAAAGCTGCAACAGCAAGAAGTGCAAAAGAAGCATATGAAAAAGCTGTGTACTTTTTAAATAAAAAAGCCAAGAGTAACAAAGCAAAAACCACAGGTACCCTCCAATCAACTTTGGGTTTAGTTAACTCAATTTTGACATCCGTCTTAGGCACTGCTACATACAGATAAAAAAGCCAAAATAGCGCCATTGGAAGCCCAAACTTCAAAAAATCAAAGAATCCTATGCTCTTTTCAAAACCTGCAACTATTATGTTGGGTGGTGTTCCTATCAAGGTAAGTGTTCCACCAATAGAGGCAGATATCGCAAGAGATAAGTAAATTAAAGTAGAATAATCATTCTTTCCTCCCCTTTCAGAAAATTTCCTAGCCAGAGAAGCAGCTATAGGCAACAAACACAGCGTCGTACCAGTATTGGTAGTGAAGGCACTTACAAACATAGCAAACAAACTCAAACCTATTACCGCTAACTTAAGATTCCCTCTGGCCCATTCAACGATTCGGGAAGCTTTAAATTCAGAAAATCCACTTTTAAAAAGAGCTTCTCCCATTGGAAATAGAAACATAACTAAAAATACAACATCCTTAGAAAAGTTTGAAAAAACCTCTTTAGGAGTCAAAATTTTTGAAAAAATCAAAAAAACAACTGTTAGGATTGATACCTCACCGATGCTTAACAACTCAAATCCAAGAGTAATCACAATTCCCGCAATCCAGGCGGCAAGCAACCATTCCATCACTGATCCCTCCAATCATAGTTTTTTCCCACTTTCACCCTGCACTCACCTGCCGCCTAAATCAATCTTACATTTATAGCTTTTCCTAAAAAAATAGAATTTCAATAAATTGATTTATCCTTACACTCATGCGTCTAATATTATAGGAAAAATTAGATTATCTTCAATTTGAAGTGGGGTGATTCACTATGGCTGGAATAAAATTGAGAACTCGCTCATTTTTAATACTCGCATTCATAGTATTAAATATCTCCTCCTCTGCATTCTCATTTTTAATAAACAACGGCAGCGTCTACCTAAAAGTTCCCTCTCTAGGGAATGTCAATATATCAGGTGACGTTCATCTATCGTCAAAAATACTTACTCAAGATGGTAGATGGGTATCATACATTGACAGAAACATTGAGGCAAACAGCCTAATCAACAATCTCAAAAATGGCCTACTTGTCTATTCTGGATCTTCTAAACCCTACAAAGCAATGGTAATCATAAACTACGAAAACTTATCTTCCAATGATTACACAGAATTTTACACGCTTTTTTCTACCGTTCCAGGAGCAATAACAGCACCAGATAGAATAGCATTTGTCTCTGCAACACTTGAAGTTCTAACTTCTACCAGTGCTCCATCAATTGCTTTTACTATAAACGCTACCACCGCTACAACTTTGGAAAATGACATAACTTTTTTACCAAAAGACACTTACAAAGTTATTCAAAACACTCCTTCTTTAGAAGTAAAAGTTAAAAAATCGTATTTTGCAATTCTTGGTCGCACCTCTTCATTTGCAGATGTATGGGGATTTTTAACTGGAATATACACCGTCTTAACAGGTGCAGGAGGTGCAGCGACGATCACCCAAGACATAATCCGAGATGCAATCAACGAAAGAAATGCAATGTACAATAACGGTTGGTGTGTAGAAGACTCTCAAATTAACTTAAAGGTAGAAGCAATTTTTAAGAATTCCCAATTCTTTAAAGACAGAACGCACATACGCAAATACTTTAATCATCATATCTCAATAGAAACAAGCAAAGAAGGAGATGAGATAATAGCCAAAGTTAAACTAAACGACGATCCTATAACTACTGCCAGATTATCTGATTCTAGAAGGAGGATTCTAATAATGAAAGCTATGGCTCTTGAAAAAGTCTACGTCATAATCAAAACCAAATTCCCCTACCTCTTCGACTTGGCAAGTGCTGGAAAACCACTTATTAAAAATGCTGATTTAGAAACCATTGACCGTTCTGCCAATAAAATTGTCTATAAAATTTCAAATACTATAAGACCTGGAGCTTCTAAATACAAAGTTGAGAATGATAATGAAAATTCAAAAGTCACAATAAAACTGAAACTTGCCGACGAATTTATGAAGTACCCTACAAATTCCCCAGTAGAATTTTACATTAAGTTTAAAATTTCTGAGGTGAATATATACGTCGAAAAAAGAGGCGATGACGATGCAAGACTGAGATTTGAAGAATCTCGTGACACCAAGTACATCACGACACCTCCTTTCGGCTTTTTGATTTTAGACATTACTCCACCACTTATGATGGGAGACAGCAGACCATCAAATGGAGGTAATCCTTACACTTACAAGGAAATTATGCCGAGTGGAGACATAATCCCCATCACTTTGTTCGTCACCGATGCCAATAGATATACCGAAGATGAACAACTGAATTGTGATGTTTTATCTTTCTTTGTCTCTCCCCACAATTCTGGAGCTGTTCCTCTAATATGGGAAGAAGACAGAAGTTTTGATATCAGTCCCGTAAATAGTGAGCGAGGATCACTGAAGGTTAAATCCCTATTCACAACTCTTATGGCTCCCTCATCGTGCGGAGATACCAATTTTTACATCTATCTTTTAGCCTATGACTATGGAATTCGTGGTTCCAAAGACAGAATACTAGATCAATTAGGCAGGCCAAGTGACGTATTTGAGAAAATTTACGGTTATAAACTTCCAATAAATAACACACTCAAATCCCAAATCAAAGGAAACATTTCATTCAGAATAAAAGAAAGCGAAATATTTACCGATAGATATGAATTCAACACTGTTAAATCAAAAGTTCTACCGTTTTACTTCCCAAGGGCATTTCAAGTTATCTCTCTTGACAATGACAGACCAAATATAATTGCTAATCTATATCGTATGCTTAGAAAAGACTTTAGCAGAAATATAGTAAGAGCAAATCTGATAGCCTCTTTCAAAGCCGCAGAAGATTATACAATTCCTGATGTCTGGTTTTACTCGTTCAAGCAAGCATTAGATAATATTAAAAACTCAGTTAACTCCATATCCTCCAATATAGACAGATTACTAGAAGCCTACTATCAAGAAGAAAACGACAATCCATTTAAAATTATGTTCAATCTAATAGACTCTTCCAACAACAGATCAATGATTAAACAGTTAACTCAAATCTTTATAAGTTCAAACTCTCTACCTTATGTTTCCGCACATCAAATGAACAAAATCAAAACCATCCTAAATGACATGCTCGGCAATAATTGGCGTGACATAATACTTAGAGAGGCAGCAAACAATGAAAAAGAAGCTTCCTATGAATTCGAGATATATACAAAGATTCCTTACTTACTTACCATAGTTCCTTACGATAACTCACAAGATCCATCCAATGCAGGTATAAAAGAACTAAAAATATACGTCAACAACTCGGCACCATCCATCGTTCGAACCACTCCATTCAAACTCAAAGTCAACTTTGGAGAATTTGACCCAATTCAAAACTCTGCTTTGAAATCCGGAATGATAAAATTAAGGTTTTTACCAAATTCACTTTTTACAGGTGCCATATTGAAGGGAATCGAAAATATAGATCAGATTGAAGGAACTAGCGGTGTTAAATTAACTGATCTAACCCCAGAGCTTCCAATTTTCGCATCTGTAGAAGGCAAAATAATAGCTCTAGAATTCATTTTCTGGGACAAAATGGCAGGGCAAAGTTTGCCCCTTATAATAGAAACAAAAGACCTCAACGGCTTTAAAAGAAGACTTAAGATCACTTTAAACATAAGAAAAGCTAAACTATCAGCTAAAGCCTCTGGAAAATCCATGTTCAAGGTTTTCTCTGCTTCAAACACAAACATATCTCGTTTCATACGTAGGCGATCAATAAACTTGATATCCCCCTCGCCCACTGCACCTTCTCCAGTAAGGCCTACACCACGCTCCAGAATAGAGATGAGATAGCAGTACAACACACTGTCAAAGTTCAATTCAATGTATCATTTAAAACCGTAAACAAACGTTGGGAATCTAAATCTGAAAGAGGGGCAACTGATACTGCATTTGCAGATGTCACAACAATGTAGAAAAAGTTTGCCTCCGTAGAAGACTGCCCAACCTGCACAATATAGCACGTAACACCATTGGGTAAAGTTATACTATCAACAACACGCTGATAGCGGCTAATTCCAAATCTTGGTACAACCCCTTTCTTCAACAACCAAGCAAGTGAAAGTATTGAAGCAAGTATTACAAAAAACCACATTCCAACATCCAGTATTAACTCTTTCAATCTATTTGGATAAGCATTGTTGTAAATCGCATTCAAAGGAGAATGAGAAACTTTGGATTTTTCTTTCTTCTGCTCAGACTGAGCAAGATTTGATCGGTTAATACGAGTAATTGTTTTCGAAGCATTATCAGCTTTAAGGTTAATTTCTGAAGTAATCTCAAACGTAGCCTTGGCAAAAACTGCTTCCATCCCCATTATCCAAATTATTATTCCCAATATAAGTACCTTCTTCAAGACAACAATCACCTTTTCCAAATTCACGCTTTCATCCCCCATTTTTCTTCTAATCTAAGTTTAGTTCTTTTCCAACCTTGTCCTTTCTTTCTCTTTCTTGCTTCAAACTTCGGTGATATTCTAAATTTTTTATCATCTCTCGATAATTCTCCATTTCTTCAATAGCACACTCTTTGAAGTAACCAGCACTTCCCCAATATCGATAGAATAACGTATCGGAAAAACCTGTAAGTTTATTCTTAATAAACTTCATCTCAACAATTGGCACCATAACATCCTCTGTGCCCCATTCCCATTCCAACAACTCCGTTTCGGGATTGTTTAGAAAATCACAATAAGCAGCTATCACAACATGAGGGAGATAAAGCAACGACGGAGTTGAAGAGAAACTTTTTAAACTTGGTCTTTTCACTCCAACGTCTGAAACATTTGCTACAGCTACTATAGAAACATCCATCAACGTCGCAAAACTCTTAAAATCTCTGATCACGACTTCAAGAGTCTCATTTATAGAAATCTCTTTCGATCTTTCAACTCTTATCATATTTACCGGATCAACAACAACAACAGCCCTTCCAGGATGCTGTGCTCTCCATGTAGCAACCCTATTTAAAAAATAATTAAGTTCAATCATTCCAAAATTTCTCTCATCCCATACAGTAAATCTATCTCCAAGTTTCGCAACCTTGCGACGAGCTCTTTGAACCTTCATACGAGAAATTTCAGACTCAAAATCAGACAATCTAACCCTCTCCCATGAAACACGCGTCATCTGAGCAATGATTCTATCGTAAACCTTATCTGACGTTGAATCAAAGCTAACAACTAGTACAGACACATCTTTGTTAAAACTAACTATCTGCCAAGCAAGTTGCAAAACAAAACTTGTCTTACCAGTCCCTGTTCCTCCTGCAACCAAATACAACCCCGGTATCAAACCCAATGTTTTCTTCTCAAATTCTGGAAAACCCAGTTTTAACTCATCATCTTCTCCAGCAATCATTCCTTCAGATTCTTTAATTACCTTAAAAAGCTTAGTCACTGCAAGATGAAAATTTTTTCTTATCTCGTCATTCAATTCCCTAAACCTTTTTATAAACTTCAAAGCAAGAATTTCATTTTTAAACGTATAGCAAGCCTCTTCCGCATCAAATGTGCTTTCTTTAAACAGCGAATTTATCTTTTCCGCTACAACCTTTTCTTCCCCTTTTAACTCATCCAAGAAAGCAAATAATTTATCCCATGCACCACTCTCCCAAAAAGTATAGAGCAATCTGAAAACAATCTTATTTAATTCGTCGCTAAAATCAGAAGGTTTAACACCTGATAAAGCAACGTTTGGAAAAACTAAGTCGGGATATCGTAAAAGAGTAGCTAGAAACTTTTCCTCCAACTCCTTTAGCTTCAAATCTTCTTCAAACACATCTGCTCTCACATGCAACCCTCCTAACGACATATATCACAAAGATCAACAAGAAAATAGTAGTTAATTGCCGTAAAATAAGGAAGTAATCTCACATCATATACATAGTACTTCTCCTTCAAACTGTCAAAAAGCACCATTTGGGAAATCCAACTAGCTTCTCTACCAATAGAATATACAACTTTGATGCTTTTTATAACTTTCCCTTTGTAATAAAAGCTCTCCTTCTCCTTAAAACACCTCCCAACTTTTATCCAACTAAAATTGTATTCCGCATAATCGTACCCTTTCACAACGTATTTTCTTTTATAAGTATCTCCGCAACACATCAGTGTTATTTTAAAAGGTAAGTTCTCCACATTTAACTTTTCTTCTTCCTGTAAACTCCTAAATATATCTTCCACCACCTCTTCAATTGAAGATTCAGAAGACAACATCGAAGATTCACACTTTTGAAATTTAAACAACGTATCAACTCTTCCATTATCCCACATCACCTTATTAGGATCAAAAAACAAGTAAAACTCTACTTGGGGTAGAGTAGAAAGCACCTCATTCCAGTAAAGAAACTTCAACTCAGCAAAAGGAGCTGCAACTCCCTTAGGATAAAAAAAACTCAATATAAGAAAAACACATCCAACAACAATTTTCTTTAGTCCATTACTTGTTATTTGCCTGCTCAATAGGAGCTTGAACCTTGCTAGCAGCATGTTTTTTCGTACTCACAACATAAATAACAAGAGAGGTTGTCAGAAATATCACAGCCACTACCGCAGTTAGCTTCTTTATAAAGTTCCATCCTTCTCTATATCCAAATACAGTATAAGCTTCTCCTCCTCCAAAAGCCCCCGCCAAGCCTCGACTCTTCTCAGATTGAAGCATAACCAAAACTATCAGCGCAATTGCAACAATAAAGTGGAATATAAGAAAGAGTGTCCACATACTCCTTCCCCCCTATTTTGACTCGTCATCTCCAACAAGACTAATACTATTATCTTCAAATTCTCCAAGTAAGTCAACCTCAAAGGTCTCTGTAGCTGCTAAGTTTTCAGCTTTTATTGCCCAATAAACTTCGCTTCTGTAAACAGGTATATTTTTAGGAGCCTTTATCCCTATTCGAACAGCACTATCTTTTATTTCTACAACTACAATTTCTATATTATCCCCTATCATTATACTTTCATCTTTTCTCCTTGTGAGAACCAACATCTACTTATCACCTTCCACATTCTTATCCTTTTTTAACTCAACTTCATACCTTATAGGCCAATTTGCATCTTCTAGAATAATCTGAGCACCTACTTTCTTAGTAAAGTTCACAACTACAGGAGCTTTGAGATTTAATGTCATTTTTAAGCCATTCTTTCCTCTTCTAAAAGTTGCAATCGCAAATACAACAATTTCATCTTTGTCCTCAACCTTTAACGCTGAAATCCACGTATTTTTCAACTCAACCTTGTATCCCTTCACTAAAACAAAAGGATCTACCAGTGGAAACGCAATATCTGGAGAATCCACAGCCTGAAGTATAGTAATCTCTTTATTTGGCAACACAAACATGATGTACTCTTGATGACTTTCAAAACCTATTATTCCAAATGGAAATTTAAATATCTTTGACTTTGGAACTTCTAATACTCCAAACCTTGTATCAACCTTTATGATCTCCTCTTCAAATTCAACATTTGCATTAGCCGTCACCTCTATCCCCTCCATAAATAAGACTTATAACTAAACTATTAACTTCTTTGGATTAAACAACGGCTCCGCAATTCTAACCTCATCATCACGCACAACAAGAGCAGATGTGGTCAGGGGAACACGTGTAACTGCATATGGATAATCCCCTATTCGGAAAAACGTATTCAAATGAGCTACTTTCAAAACTTCAATACGGCATTCAGGATGTGAGACAACACTAGTCTCGTAAAGAATCTTTAGTGTCTCTCCCAACTCCTTCTTTAAATTTGCTTGTTCAACAAGTAGCGCATCCCACGCTTTTTTTATCTTAACAAACTCCTCCTTTTCTTTATCAGTCGCTTTACCCTCTCTTATTTTTATAACAAGAACATCCATCTTCATCTTTACGGCTTCAATAGTCTTTTTTAACTTATCCCATCTATCCATTAACTCTTCCTTCTTTTTCTTGTAAGATGGCAAAAATCCAACCTCTATGCGAGTCTTAACACCAAGTTTACTCCCAAATTCTCTCGCTACAATTGAGTAGAGAGCAAAAGCTGTAGCTGCAATCACTCCTTTGTCTCCAACGCAATATATGGAGGCATCAGAATTTATCTCACAGTTAACAGCATAAGAATCTATTATCACATTCTTACCAGCAGTAATCTTACCTCCATTCACAAATTTTGCTTTAACTGCTCCCTTAGCAACTATCTCTCCACTTTCTCCGCCAAGAAATCCTCCCTTTATATAAACATGCCCATCCGAGTAAAGCTTTGCTTCTTCAACAGTTCCCGCAACCTCTATTCCAACTCCCGCTTTTACTATGTACCCAGCTTTTATATCTCCTCTTACCTTTACCAAACCATCAAACTCTATATTTCCAGTCTCTAAACCAACTTCATCCAACTCAATAACTTCTCGAATCTCAACCTTTCCATGAGGCTCTATAACCAAATATCCACTTTTTTCTGCTTTTAATTTATTACCATCCCAGAAGACATTTTTCCCCGTCAAAACTTTTACCTCTTTAACAGGTGGCGGGAGAACTTCTTGTCCGTATATGTTTTCACCAGGCTTCCCCGGAATACTTCTCTCTACTTCCAATATTTCCTGCCCGGCTTTAACATTTCTAAAAAAGTCAATAGACTTAAAATCAACCCGTCCATCCTCAAGTATTTTGGGCTTATAAGTTGGTTCAGAAACAAACCAAGTTATACTTCCATCCTTTCCTTTTACAGGAGCTTTCCCAACTGCAATAATTGCTTTCCCTTCTCCTTCTTTTATAAGCCTCTTTATCCCAATTTCATCTATGTAATCGTTCTTAACCTTTCTGGATTCTAAGGCCTTTAGTATTTTTTTCAAAGTAGGTTTCTTTCCAAAGCCACGCGGTGCTGTTAAACTTATCTCCAGAGCCACTGCTCTTTCCAAATCTCTAAAAGAAAAAGTTGAATCTAAACTCTCAACCTTTAACTCCTCCAAACTTCCCAAAAGGACCTTTCTTTCCATCAACAATATTTTGTGCAGTTCCTTAATATACTTATCAGTAAAGGGTAATTTCCGTAAGTTAATAACCTCTCTCAATTCCATAAAACTCAAAGCTCCACCAACAAGCTTCATGACAACATTGTTATCCGGCAGAATTTCAAATTCTATATCCCATTCTCTCTTTTCAAATATCTCAACGGTAACCTCTTGGGGAAACATTTTAAAAGCTATAACCTTCCACTCGAGCTCAGAGCTATCTTTTTTTAACTCTACCTCTCCTGCCGCAACCGCTTCTTTAATAGTTCTAGCCTTAACTACAACTCTCCTTTCCATACACCCTCCTCCAAAAATTAAATGCACATCCCATTTTCCTCAATATATTTTCGGCTAAATCGAAAGAAATTGAACCACACAAAAATTTTATCACTTTTCAAAAATAAAATAGTCGTTGTAACTGTAATTTTTTAAAGTTTTAAGAACATCTTTAACCTTATCACTAGAGTAAGGTCCTGCAATTACCTTATACATTCCACTTTTTTCAAGCACAAAAAACGGCAATTTAGTCTCCTTAACAGCTACAGAGCAAAGCATCTTAGCAATTTCGGGATCCTTATAACTAGCTATTTGAACATACTTTCCCTTGGGCAAATTCTGCCACTTCACTCGTTGCAAAGCCACAATTTTTGAAGAGTTTTTCTTCTCAGTTGAACTTTCCCCCACTTGAAGTAATTTTTTAACGCTTCCATTTTTAACTATTACAGTAACATTCTCCTTAACCCTTTTAGCCGAAGCAGTATTATTTACGCTTTTTTCTGAATCTCCAACCTTAAATTCTTCAGTTGCTTTTTTATCAATGTCCATTCCCACAATATCCCTTATACTAACAGCAGTGCTTCCAGTTTCCGCCAAACTAGAAGAGCTAATATTCATGCTATTTTCCTTATAATATACATTCTTTATCTCGAAAGAAGCTTCCATTTGCGGCAGTTTCTCAAATTTGTAGATGTACCCTGCTAACTCAAACACTTGAGCAAGATAGTTCAAGTTATCACTTTCTCCCTTAAAAGCAACCTTCCACTTTTCTCCATTTTTCCAAATAAACGATTTTACCCCCTCAAAAGTATAAAATCCCTTTAAAACTTCAGCTCTCTCCTTGTTATCTACTTCTACCGTAAGGTAAACATTTGTCAAATCTTTAACTTTATTAAACTCTTTCAAGTTCAAAGTATCCTTAGGAACAGTAGCTCCTTTCACATACTCCTTGTAAGAAGCTACTTTAATAATCACTACTGCATAAATCACCATACTTATAATTGTTAACACGGTCAACGCCTTAATAACAAACCTTGCAAAAGCCACTCTTTTCCCTCCATAAGTTTAAGCCTCTCTCAAAATCCCCAAACTCCCTCTATCTTCTCTCCACACTTTAAACACTTACCAGACTCCATATCCAAATTTTTCACTAATACTTCATACCCAACACGTTCTATCAAAAGAGCTCCACATTTTGGACAATATGTAGAGCTCTTTTCTTTATCCAATATATTTCCAGAGTAAACAAACTTTAAACTTTTGGAAGCTTCCTCTGCAAATCGCATTACTGCAGCCGGAGAAGTTGGAGGAAAATGAAGCTTATAAGCCGGATAATAGGCACTTATGTGAAGTGGAACCCACTCTTTCAAATAACTCTCATAAACCCCCATTAGCTTCGAAAAGAAATCATCATTAGCCCCCTCTATAAGCAACCATATCACCTCAAGCCAAACTCCCATATCCAAACACATCTTTGCAAAATCAATAACCGTGTCAAAAGCATTCAAACCACAGAATGTTTTGTAAAAATCTCTATCTCCTTTCAAATCCAGCGCAACCGCTTTTACATAGGGTAAAACAGCCTCTGCAACCTCTCTATTAACCACTCCATTGCTTACAAGAACGATATCCACCCCTTCTTCCACAAGCAGAGGCAGCACATCAATCAGCCATTGAACAGACACAAACGGTTCATTGTAAGTAAAAGCAATATCTTTGACTCCGTTATTCACAACAAAAGCTACAAGATTTTCTGGTTCAATCTTTTCAACTAGAGCAGGCCGTTGGGTTGAAATTTGCCAATTTTGACAGAACTTGCACTTCAAAGTACAACCCCAACTTCCAATCGATAGAATTTGGGTAGTTGGTTTGTAGTGATAAAGAGGCTTCTTTTCTATTGGATCTACTGCAAGAGCAGTAACTTCACCATAATTCAACTCCACTAATCTCCCATCAACATTTTTCTTAGTCAAGCAACGGCTTATCTCCCCATCCTTTAAACTGCAACGAGCAGGACATATATCACACCTTACTCTTTCTCCCTCTCTTGTCCAAAACTTATCATTTATCTCTTTCATAAACCTTCACCTGCAAAAGTAAGCTATTGCTTCTCAACCATCTCTATTGCATTCTTAGGACACTTTTCAACGCACTTCGTACAACCAACACATTTGTCTGGATCAACCTCATGTTTCTCCTTAACCTCACCCGTAATTGCTTTAACAGGGCATACTTTAGCACAAAGAGTGCACCCAACACAGTCATCGTTAATTTTTGCCACCTTATGGACTCCATCAAATCTTATGACCTTTGTTGGACACACAGCAGCACATGCTCCACAACCTATACATTTCTCATAATCTATGCGTGCAAGATTTCCCTCAACTTTTATAGCACCTGTGGGACATACTCGCTCACACATTTTACACCCTATACATGGATTTGCACAGTACTTCCTAGCAATAGCTCCGGAATCACATGAAGAACAAGCGACAAACACTACAGCTTTACTACGAGGAATAAGCTCTATGATTCCTTGTGGACATGCCTTAACGCAAGCACCACAACCTGTACACTTTTCAAAATCAACCACAGCACGCCCATCAACAATGTGAATCGCATCAAATGGACATGCCTCAACACAATCTCCCAAACCATAACATGCAAAGTAGCATGCCTTAGTTCCCCCCAAGGCCTTAGCTGCCGTACAAGACTCAATCCCTGCATATCTATTTTTATCCTTAGCTCTATCTCCCCCTGAGCAGAAAACAAAAGCAACTTTTTCTTCAATTGCTCCGGCTTCAACTCCCAAAATTTCAGCTATCTTCTTAGCCACCTCTTTTCCACCGGGCAAACAACCAGTTACAGGAGCCTCCCCTGACACAACAGCTTTAGCAAATCCACTACATCCAGGATATCCACAAGCTCCACAGTTAGCTTGTGGTAAAATTTCAGCTATCTTCTCAACACGTGGATCCTCTTCAACTTTCAAATACTTAGCACTTAAGGCTAAAACACCTCCAAAGAAGATTCCTAAAACTGCCATAGTTATCACAGCAGCCATCTATACCACCCCTTTTTTAGTATTCCCTCTTTTACTTAGCCTTTTTAAAAGCTTTCTCACCCTTAGCATTTTTTAACCACTTCTCCTCAAACCATCTAACAAATCTTCCACCCCTTCTCATATCTATGAAGCATCCCCTGTAAGAAGCCTTTTTTTCAATTACAGCCTCTGCAAAAGCCCGGCACGTAGGAAATCCACACGCACCACAATCAAACCTCGGCAAGTGCTTTATTAGTAAGGGAAGATCTTTTTGGGTGGGCCATATTTTCACTTCATCAGTATCAACTTTTCTATTCAAGGCTCCTTCACTAATCGCAACCTCTTTCGTAACTTTTTCAGCAACAGTTTCCCCTATCAAAAAATCCCTCTCACAACTACTTCTCTTCCCCTGCTCATATCCTATAAACACTAATAACGCAATTACAAACACTGCAAAAACCAACCTACTCTTAATATCTTTCAACACAACCACTCCTAAGATACCCAATAACTAGAACAATCCTATGAAACCCATAAAGGCAACTGCAAGCAAACCTGCAGTAATAAAAGCTATAGGTAAGCCCTGAAATGGCTTCGGAATTTTAGCAAATTCCAATCTCTCTCTCAAAGTCGCAAGCAAAACCAATGCCAGTGCAAAACCAGTTGCTATTCCCACGGTGTGAACTATCATCTCCACAAAGTTATAGTGTTTCTTTATGTTCAAAAGCGCAACACCTAAAACAGCACAGTTAGTTGTTATCAGCGGCAAAAATATTCCCAACGCTGCATAAAGAGCTGGGAAAAACTTCTGCATAACCATCTCAACAAACTGCACTAAACTTGCTATAACCAATATAAACGTAACAGTTTGAAGATAACCTATCCCATACGGAACTAAAACATAATACTGCAAGAAATACGTAACAATACTTGCAAGCAGCATAACAAACAAAACTGCTCCTGACATTCCAACAGCCGTCTCCAGCTTCTTGGAAACTCCCATAAACGGGCATATTCCCAAAAACTGAGTTAATACAATATTTTGAGAAAAAACACTAGCCATAAATATTGCAAATAACTCTTTCAACTCCATTACTTATCCCCTCCTGCCCAGTTGAAGAATGCCATCAAGAATCCTATTGTTAAGAATGCTCCAGGTGGCAAAATCATAATGAGAGCAGGTTCCTTTATTCCTAAGCTTTTACCCAAGAAAGTCCCAGCTCCTAATACTTCTCTAAAAGTTGCTAGAAGCATTAATCCCAACATAAAACCAATTCCAATTCCAATTCCATCCGCTATTGAATAAAAAGGATTGTTTTTAGAAGCAAAAGCTTCTGCCCTTCCCAAGATTATACAGTTAACAACTATCAATGGAACAAATATTCCAAGTTTTTCATGAAGAGCTGGAAAATAAGCATGCATCGTCAAATCAACAGCGGTCACAAAAGTTGCAATAACAACAATAAATATTGGAATTCTAACCTGCTTGGGCACCCAATTCCTTATAAGAGATACAACAAAGTTTGAACCAATTAAAACCAAAGTAGCAGCTACACCCATTCCAATAGCATTTTCAACAGAGGTAGAAACTGCAAGCGTTGGACACAAACCAAGGGCTGCTTTGAAAACCTGATTTTCTTTTGTAATTCCATCCCATATTATCCTAAAAAACCTCATTCTTATCCCTCCTTACCAAACATTTTGAGAAACTCCTGCACACCTTCTCTTACTCCCTTGGTAACTGCCCTAGAGGTGATAGTAGAAGCCGTAATTTGATGAATTTTACCGGGTTTTTCATCTTTTTCAGTCAAGTAAATCTCGTCAACCTTCAAACCAGAAAATTGCTTCTGGAACCATGGTTCGTGCTCTCCCTCTTTTATCTCCACGCAACGTGCTCCAAGGCCGGGAGTCTCACTCTGAGAGAGAATTTTGATACCAAGAACTGTTCCATCAAAAGTTGCAGCAACAAGTGTCGGCAATTTACTAGAATATCCAACAGGCTCAACTTTAAATACCGCAGCAACTCGCTTCCCCCCTAAATAAGCTATGTAGTAAACCTTTCCTTTTACCTCTTTACCATTACAGAACACCTTATCACCTTTTACCACGTATTTTTGTCCATCCTTACCTATAAATCCATCTTTACTAGCTTCAATCTTGGTGCCATCAGCTAACACAAGGACTTTTTTAAAGTTAACAGTAGAGCTTATAGCCTTTTTAAACAGCTGATAGACATCCCAATCCCCACAAATTTGCGGTGTGATCTTCATGCTTTTATTTATGGCTTCAACAGCTTTCTCAATAAACTTTGCCTTATCTTTCGGCACGTTGTACTTCACATGGACTTTCTTCAAATCGTCTATCCAAATCAATAAGTACTCTTGGACTCCTTCTTTTCCCTTAAAACTTTCAAACCCATTTCTGTCTTTCACTCCCAAATTTGGCCATGAATAAACGCCAGACGGAATCATAGATAAGTCTATATCCTCTGGAACAACTAACATGCGGCGCGCTATCTCCTCTTTTTCTCTATCCATTCTGGTAATTATTGGATTGGTTTTATCCCAAATCCAACTCAAAACTGCTCCAGAGATAACAGCCACTATAGTCAACGCCAATATAGGCCATATTCCCTTCATCCCTGAGTCACCTCACCAAAAGTTTTAGGTTTGAATATCCTATCAAGAAGCGGTGTGAAAGCATTCATTATCAAAATTGAATAACAAACTCCCTCTGGATATCCTCCAAATTTTCTTATCAAGAAGACCAAAACACCAGCACCTATTCCAAACGCAATCCTCCCACCTTTGCTCAAAGGAGTAGTAACCATATCGGTGGCCATAAACCAAGCACCGATCATCAAACCACCAGCTGCCAAATGAAATAGAGGAGGATACACAACAGCATCAGCAATGTGCTTAGCAGGTCCTTCAAATATGAGCGACAATAGAAATACCGTTCCCAAATAAGTTACTGGGATATGCCAAGTTATAACACCTCTCCACAATAGGTAAAGTCCTCCAATCAAAATAGCTATGGCACTTGTTTCACCAAGGGATCCACCCACATTCCCAATCCAAAGATCCCACAAACTTACCTTTTTAGCAACAACTGCCCAGTTATAACCACTCTCTTTCAACATTCCAAGAGGAGTTGCTGAAGTGACAATATCTGTCCCCAACCACTGACTAGTTCCAGGTTTTGTTGGCACCATCCAAGTAGTCATGTAAACAGGCCAAGAAGCGAGTAACACTGCCCTACCAACGTGTGCCGGGTTGAATGGATTATTTCCTAACCCGCCAAACACCTGCTTTCCTATTATAATTGCTACAATCGAACCAACAGCCGCAATCCACAACGGCAAACTTGGAGGCAAACACATTGCAAGCAATAAACCTGTAACAACCGCGCTCAAATCATCAACTGTAACTTTTTCAAAAAATAGGTATTGAACAATTGCTTCAGATAAAACAGCGGCTAATACACAAACAAGCTCAACAAGCATGGCTCTTATTCCAAAAAAGTACCAACTTGCAAGCACTGCTGGAATAAGAGCTATCAATACATCTAGCATGACACTTCTAACAGTCCAAGATTTCCTAACGTGTGGTGATGAACTAACTTTAAATCGCTCTTCCAAGTTGTAAGGTATCCTCACAATCTCCTCCCTCCCCTCTTACAAAATCATGTTTCTTCTATTACCATAAATAACGACTATCCTCTTCTTAAAATTGCCTTAGCAACCCTTATAAATTGGACAATTGGCCTTCCTGCTGGACACACATAAGAACAACATCCACACTCTATACAACTCATCACATCCAATTTCCTAAGATCCTCAATCTTACCAAGCTCAACTCCTCTTGAAAACACAGAAGGCAACAAATTCATAGGACATGCATCTATGCAAGCTGCACAGTTCAAACAATCATTCCACTCTTCCCAGTTTGCAGCCTCTCCTTCATCTAAAACTAGTATTCCACTAGTTCCCTTAACAACTGGAACAGAAAGTGTTGATTGCGCTATTCCCATCATTGGACCACCGGATATAATCTTGGGAGTTTCTGTTGCAATCTCCGCAACCTTCAACACTTTCTCAAACGGCGTTCCTATTCTTATAAGCAGATTTGCAGGCATCCCTACTTTTCCAGTAACTGTTACAACTCGTTCAATAAGGGGTTTCCCAAATACAACAGCCTCAAAAACAGCAAGTGCAGTTCCAACGTTGTTTACAACGACACCAGCTTTGGAAGGTAGTGCCCCTTTAGGAACAACTCTTCCTGTACAAGCATATATGAGCTGCTTCTCAGCTCCCTGAGGATACGCCGTCTCCAATTCTACAACTTTTATGCTTGGAATTTTTAAACTTGCATGCCTCAATGCATCTATTGCATCAGGCTTGTTATCTTCAACTCCAATTATTATTCTTTCCACACCCAAAATTTTTGCCATTATCTGAGCACCTGTTACTATATCCTCAGCACGCTCAACCATTATCCTGTGATCACACGTCAAATACGGCTCACACTCCGCTCCATTCAGAAGTAGCACATCCACATGATCTTGTGGAGCCAACTTAACATGGGTTGGAAACGTAGCTCCACCCAATCCAACAATTCCTGCCTCTTTTACAATCTCCAAAAGCTCTTTTACAGCTAAAGTCCTCCAGTTTCTGTCACGCAGCTGCATCTCACCTTTGTAAGCCTTATCTCTCTCTATCACAACAGTTTCAACTTCAAATCCAACGGGAGTTGGCCAACGAACAACGTCAACCACAGTTCCTGTAACAGGAGCATGAATGTTTGCAGAGATAAATCCATCTGCCTCTCCAATCTTTTGTCCAACCTCTACCTTATCTCCTTTCTTAACAAGGCAGCGAGCAGGCTTCCCTATGTGCTGCTGCATAGGAACGTAGTACTCATCAACAAGATCAAATACTTCAATCTTCTTGTCCCTACTTAAGTGTTTGTTGTACTCGGGGTGAATTCCACCGTATGCAAAAGTTCTTCCCACAACGTCTCCCCCCTTTAACATCTCCTAGAAAACTTTGTAGAGCATACCAATATCACAAGTCCAGCCTCATCATCATTTGATAATAACAAATGCCCTATACATTAACAAAATTACAGATTAAAAACTCAAACATCATAGCTTTCTATATCTCTCTTTCGAGCCTCTTTTCGCAACTTTTCCAATGCTCTTGCCTCAACTCTTCTAACTGTGGAAGCAGATATTCCCATTCTCTCAGCAACTTTTCTAAAAGAAAGAGGCTCTTCACCCCTTAAACCAAATCTTAATTCTATGACCTCTCTTTCTTGAGGAGTCAACACCTTTAAAATCTCCTCAAGCTGCTCTTCCAAAAACTTTCTCATTACATTTTTTTCAACACTATAATCAGCCTTTATAAAATCAGCAAGCTCCGAATCCTCTCCTATTTTTTCATCAGTAGAAACAGGAGTATTCATTAAATTGTAGTACTCCCTAACCTTGTCAACTGTTATATTAAGTTTCTTTGCAAGCTCATCAAACGTCGGTTCTCTCTTCAAGTCTTCTCTCAAACGGGCATAAACTTTTTTGAACTTATTAAACTGCTCTAAAACGTGAACAGGAAGTTTGGTTAAATGAAAGTAATCTGCCATAGCACGATTAACAGCTTGCCTTATCCACCAAGTAGCATACGTGGAAAACTTAAATCCATACTTGTATTCAAACTTTTCAAGAGAATGCATCAAAGCCAAATTTCCTTCCTGAACAAGATCTAAAAATAGCAAAACCCTACTCGTATACTTCTTAACAATGCTTACAACAAGACGCAAATTTGCTAGTATCAAAATTTCACGAGCTTTCTTTCTCTCCTCCTCATCTCCTTCCTTCATTATGCGCAACAATTCTTGCTCCTCTTCTCTAGTTAAAACTTTCTTATCCTTCAACTTTTTCAAATACCACTCTACCGAATCTCTCATCTACACCCCACCCACCAAGTTAACGCAGCTTCGCTTTAGAAAAATCAATATCATTCAATATCAAATTGGTGATCATGATCCCCCGCCCTACCACCCAAAACTTTGTAAAAGGTCTCTCTACCGGCCCATACTCAAAATCAAACGCATTGTTAACCTCTCCTGTGTAATACCACCCATCCGCTCTTTTTATCCTCTTCATTACAAACCTTATCTCATCAACCCAACCACCAATACACTCTGCTCCCTCAGAGTTAGTCAAAAAATTCCCTTCTTTATCAAGCACTTTCCAATACAAATCATCCAATACTAACTTTACATCTCCAAAATCAATCTCAGCAGAAGCACTTCCACTTTTCCTGATCTTCATCTCTACTTCCCAAGTTGAAGCTTTCCATACTCCATTCGTCCCATACGAGAGTAAGATAACTCTAGCCGCATCTTGCAAAACACATATTCCCTCTGAAGTAGGATAAGCATTCTGGAAACTCCAAACCTTCTCTCTAAAACTTGCAACATTTGGATGTAGCCAGTACGCCTCTATTGTCACAGTCCTACCCATATCTTCAAATACGGTATAAACACGGTGATGATCGATCAAATATGGAGTTCCCCAAGGAGACGTCAAAATACTTTTATCTTCTATGTAACCTTCATCAAATAGAACATTCAAATTAGATGGTGGAACCCCGTTATCCATTATGTACTGCTTTACCAACTTTACAAGATTGTGAGCAACATCTTTTGCATGTTCATAGCGCGCATCTCTTATAGTATCTGCCACATTCGGAATAATGATTGCAACTAGTATCCCTATTATTACTACTACAACCATTAATTCTACAAGAGTAAATGCCCTTCTACCCTTTACATTCAAGACAACTTCTATCAAACTCCAAACCTCCACACACAGCTTCACTTAGATGATAATTTACAGCCCCAGCATTTGTAAACAGAAAACCGACAAATTTATCCATTAAATTATAAGCATAGCATCACCATATGAGAAGAATTTAAATCGTTTACTTATAGCATATTTATAAGCTTTTCTAACAAGATCTTTTCCTGCAAAGGCGTACACCAAAGCAAGCAGTGAAGAACGAGGAAGATGAAAGTTAGTGAAAAGATAATCAACCACTTTGAATCTATAACCTGGCTTTATAAATAGATCCGTCTCAAAACTCCCTACCTTCAACTTTAATTCCTCTCCCTCAAAGTAAGCAGCACTTTCTAAAGTTCTTACAACCGTTGTTCCAACTGCAAGTACCTTTTTTCCTTGAGACTTCGCCTTTAAAATTTTACTGGCACTATCCTCTGATACATAGCACATTTCAAAATGCAACCTTCCCTTTTCAAAATCTTCCTTTTCAAGCTTTTTGAAAGTCCCCCAACCGACATGAAGAGTAACATAACAAGCATCTGCAATCTGCCTTATCCTATCTATCTGCCCCTCCGAAAAGTGCAGAGAAGCAGTAGGCGCTGCAACGCTTCCATCTTTCTTAGCAAACACAGTCTGATACATTCTACCGTCAACTTCATCACTTTTTCTCTTTATGTAAGGAGGAAGCGGCACTTTTCCAAACAACTCAACAGTATCTTCATCAACACTAACAACTCTCCTTTTTTCATCTAAAACTTTTTCAATAACAGCCCAACCATGCCAATTTCCAAATACAACTGCTGTCCCCTCTTTCAATTTCTTAGCCGGCCTTACTAAAGCTTCCCATTGAATAATTTTTTCTTCTTTTGGGCTATTTGGGCTACTTTCCTCATTTGGCCACTCCCCAAGTTTTCTCAACAAAAATATTTCAGACTTTCCACCTGTCAACCTCTTTCCCAAAAGCCTTGCTCTAACAACTCGCGTATTATTAAAAACAACAAGTTTCCCCTTAAA